>CAYWIH010000025.1:14047-40984 GCA_964458305.1 uncultured bacterium
AATTAAAAAAGGAAATAATCGAACGCAATTTATTAGAGAACAAACTCAAACAAAGCGAAGAAAAAGTCAGAGTAATTTTAGAAGCAATTGCCGATATTGTTTTGGTTATCGATCTCAGCGATAATACCCTGAAAATCGCTTCTTATAATAATTATCTTCTCAATTCTCGCAGCCAAGAATCTATCGAGCGCACCATCGCCGAATTCTTCGAAAATCATCCTTTAAATCATCAATTTTTAGAGCCAATTCAACAAGTATTGACCACTAAAACGCCCCTCGATTTTGAATATCAATTATTTTTAGATAATACTCGAGTTTGGTTTGCTGCTTCGATTTCTCCCATCTCAGACACTTCAGTAGTTTGGGTGGCTCGAGATATTAGCGATCGCAAACGCGGAGAAGAGAAATTACAACAAGCCAATCAAGCATTAGCCAGACAATTAGCAGAGCTAGAAAAACGCAATCAAGATATGATTCGTTTGAGTCAAATCATGCAGTTTTTACAAGCTTGTTCGACAATATCCCAAGCTTATCAAAGTTTAGCCGATCTGATCTCTCCTCTTTTTCCCGAAACTATTGGCGGAGTTTTTGTTAACAACACAACCAGCAATTCCCTCGAAACTGTTGTTACTTGGGGTACGATTGAAGACAGCGAAATTCAAAGGGCGATCGAGTTATTTTTAAGCAAAGAAATACCCAGAGAAAGAGCGGATAATTGTTATGAATATATTTGCGAAATCAAGACAAAAAAAGAATTTTTTTATTTGCCTATATTTACCGAACAAGAAAAACTAACTATCTTATATTTGCAAATAGTAGTTCCCGAATTATTTAACGCAGCAAAACGCCAATTAGCCATCACCGTAGCCGAACAAATAAGTTTGGGTTTATCTAATTTAAAATTACGGGAAACCCTGCGCCATCAAAGCATTCGCGATCCATTAACTAATCTTTTTAATCGTCGCTATCTCGAAGAATATTTACAACAAGAAATTAATCGCTCAATTGGCGATCGAGAATGCTTGGGCATAATTATGCTCGATATTGACCATTTTAAGAAATTTAACGACACTTTCGGTCACGATGCTGGAGACGAAGTATTGCGAAGAGTTAGCAAATTTATACAGCTCAATATTCGTCGCTCCGATATCGCTTGTCGTTATGGAGGTGAAGAATTAATTACTATATTACCAGGAGCTAATTTAGAACAAACTAAACAACGTGCCGAACAAATTAGAACAGGAATTAAAAATTTAAAAATCGAATATCTCGATCGCAATTTAGGCCAGATTACCGTTTCGATCGGCGTTTCTTCTTTGCCAAAGCACGGAACAACTCCAGAATTATTAATTAAAGCCGCAGATATCGCACTTTATCAAGCTAAAATTCAAGGAAGAAATCGAGTCGTTATCGCTTGCTAATCGTTCAATTGTCAAAACTAATAAAAATACTAGCGATCCTTAATATTTAAAATTTTAGAGATCGATCGTATAATTTTAAAATGAATAGCTATTAAATAAATATTAAACTCTAAGATGGTAAATAATAAAAGCAATCTTTCTGCGCCAGTCTTTTTGCTGCAAGATGCGATCGATCGCTTTCCCCTCACAGCATCTCCAGAAATTGCTTTATCCGAAGCACTTGAGTTATTAAATCAAGTAAATCCTCGCACTTTACCAAATTTAAATAATAAAAATAATAACATATCCCTAGTTACCGAGCAAAAGAAATTAATAGAATATCGCACCTGTTTGTTGATAGTAGAAAACGAACGTTTGATTGGCTTAGTAACGGAAGCAGACTTCATTAAATTTGCTTTTTTAGAATTAGACTTTAAAAAAGTAAAAATTGGCGAAGTTATGACTAAAGATTTAATTACTTTATCAGAATCAGATTGTTGCGATGTTTTTAGTATTATTAATTCTTTTCGCGAGCATAAAATTCGCCACTTACCAATAGTAAATAAAGAGGATAAAATCTTAGGTCTTATAGCTCAAGAAAATATTACTAGATCCGTCAAACTCAGCGACCTACTAAAATTTAAACGAGTCAAAGATGCGATCGATAAAAATATAATTTATACATCTCCTAAAACTTTACTTTGGGATACGGTAAAGTTAATGGTAGAAAATAAATCTAGTTACGTTTTAATTGCCCAAAAAGACCGTAAAAATAATTTACAGCCCCTCGGAATAGTTACGCAAAGAGATCTAATTCAATTAGAAGCTTTAGAAACAAACTTGAAAAAAACTCAAGCTAAAACTGTTATGAGTCATCCTTTATTTTCGATCGATATAGATCGATCTTTATGGATAGCTCATCGAGAAATGGAAAAACGAGGTATTCGCCGCTTAATTGCCTTCGATAATTCTGAAAAATTAGCCGGAATTCTCACCGCAACAAATCTAATTCAAGCAATTGATTTAGTCCAATTATTAAATAATATCGATACTTTGCAGCAAGAAGTAGCAAAACGTACCGAAAAATTATCAGTTCTAGCCGAGAGAGAAAGACTTATAAGCAAGATCGCCAAGCAGATAAATCGCTCGCTAGATTTAGATGAAATTTTAAATATAATTGTGAGAGAAGCCAAAAGAATTTTACAAGTAGATCGGGCGATCGTCTATCAGTTTAATCTAGATTGGAGCGGTAAGATCGGCGCGGAATCAGTTATTGAAGAAAATAAATCTATCTTTGGAGAAGTTATCAAAAATCTCGAATGCGAACGAGATTGGCTCGACAAATATCGACAAGGACAAATTAAAGCAATACCAGATACTAGCACTTTAGCGGAAACAGATTTTATTGGCGAAAATATATATAAAAAATATCAGATCGCAGCTAGTTTGGTAGTGCCAATTTTGCTGCAAGTAGAAGATAAAAAAGCAAAATTGGTAGAAAAAAATTTATGGGGAATATTGATTTTGCATCAATGTAAAGCCCCCTATCAATGGCAAGTAGAAGAAGCCGAATTTTTGCAAAAATTAGCCTGTCATTTAGCGATCGCCATTCAGCATTTAGAACTAGTAAATCTTTTGCAAAAAGAACTCAACGAGCGGGAAGAATATGAAGTAAAATTAAGACAAATCGAAGCTAATTTTACAACCCAAGTTAACCAAAAAACCGCTCAACTACAAGAAATTAACCAACAACTACAACAAGAAATAAAAGAACGCAAACTTACAGAAAAAAGTTTGCAAAATATTAACCTACAATTGACCCAGAAAATAGCAGAATTAGAGCGACAAAATCAAGAAAATCTTTTATTAAGTAAAAATTTAGAATTTTTGCAAGTTTGCTTAAATTTAGAAGAAGCTTATCGAGCGATCGCCACCTTCGTCAGACCTTTATTTCCTGGCGCGTCGGGAGCAATATTTACAGTAGATACTTACCAAGATCGCGTCGAAGCAGTTGTCAGTTGGGGCGAAGATCTCAAAAGCGAAGAAATATTTTCTCTGCAAGAATGTTGGGCTTTAAGACGCTCTCGCTCCCATTGGGTAGAAGATATCCAAATCGGTTTGACTTGTCAGCACGTCCGCGCCAATAAAATCCCCAGCGAGACTTTATGCTTGCCGATGATGGCAGGAGGAGAAGCGATCGGACTGCTTTATTTTACTGCTAAACCCGGAAATTTCAGCGAACCACAGCGCAAACTAGCATCAGCAATAGCAGAACAAACAGCACTAGCTTTAGCAAACTTAAAACTGCGAGAAAGCTTGCAAAAAAGCAGCATTCACGATACTTTAACTGGCTTGTTCGATCGCACCTACACCGAAGAATTTCTTCAACAAGAAATAGCCCGCGCTCAACGCAAACAAAACCAAATCGGAATAGTTGTCATTGATATTCACAACTTTCAAGAATACGAAGAGATTTACGGTCGCGAAGCTAGCGATCGGATCTTACAAGAAATCAGTCTATTGTTACAACAAAATATCCGCACCTACGACGTGGCTTGTCGCTACGATAACAAAAAAATTATCCTAATTTTACCCGAAGTAACTTTAGAATATACAATTAAACGAGTCAAACAGTTAAAAGCAAAAATCGAAAATTTAAACTTAGAATATCGCGATCGCAGTTTGAGTAATATATCCTTATCCGTAGGAATTTCATGTTTTCCAGAACACGGAATCGATCCCAAAATATTAATTCAAGTTGCAGAAGAAGCCCTAGAGCGAGCAAAAACTCAAACCAGCGATCGATTTGAAATTGCGCGATCGTGTCGCAAAATATAAATATAACCCCAAGCCACCCAATCGATCTAACCTTGAACGAGTCCAACCCCCAACCACAAGAAGAATACAAACAAGCAAGGGAATCATTACAGCGATCGCTTTCCTGGTACTCTAGTTTTCGTCGTCACCAAAAATATCCCCCCGATGTCGAAGTCCAAGCAGCAGTCAGACAAGATTTACAGGCTTTAAAATCCGCTTTAGATAAATTAGACCAAAAAGTAATTAAAATCGCCGCATTTGGCTTGGTAAGCCGGGGAAAATCCGCCGTTATCAATGCTTTGGTTAGTAAAAATATCTTAGAAACCGGCCCTCTTCATGGAGTGACTAAATATCCTCGATCGATCCCTTGGACTATTCCAGAATGCGAAATGTCGGTAGAATTAATCGATACTCCGGGTTTGGATGAAATTGAAGGACAAGCTAGGGCGAAAATGGCTCGAGATGTAGCAACAGATGCCGATTTAATTTTATTTATAGCCGCAGGAGATCTGACTCGCACCGAATACGAAGCACTATCTAATCTCCATCAAATCGAAAAACCTTTAATTTTAGTATTTAATAAAATCGACCTTTATCCCGATACCGATCGCGAAGAAATCTACCGACAATTACAAGAATTAAGTCAGGGAAATAATGTTTTCTTTCCCGATGAAATTGCGATGGTAGCCGCCGAACCCCAACCAATTCAAGTCCGTCTTGAATTACCAGGAGGAAAGGTAACAACCGAATGGGAAAAATTACCGCCCAAAATCGAACAATTACGCGACATTATTACTAAAATAGTTCGCCAAGAAGGTAAAACATTATTAGCAATTTCTGCTCTATATAAAGCTAAAAACGCTCAAGAAAATATCGCCAGAAAAACTATCGATCTTCGTCAAAAAGAAGCAGAAGCAATAATCTGGAGATACGCCCAATATAAAGCAATAGCAGTAGGAATAAATCCGATCTTTTTATTAGATATGGTCGGGGGAACTGTCGCAGATTTCGCTTTAATTAATTCTTTGGCTAAATTATACGGCTTGCCCATAACTAATTATCAAGCAGGTAAATTATGGCGACAAATATTCGTTAGTTCTGGAAGTTTATTGTTAGGAGAATTAGCCAGCAGTATTATTTTAGGAGTCGGCAAAACAGCCTCAGCAATAGTCGGAGCTTTTGATAATCCTGGGGCTTTTACTGCCTATTCTACCGCCGCTATTTCTCAAGGCGCGATCGCTGGTTACGGGGCTTATGCAGTCGGAAAAGCAGCACAAAAATATCTCGAACAAGGTTGCTCTTGGGGCAGTTTTGGAGCTAAAACCGCTATTAAAAATATCCTCGATCGCACCGATCCCGATACTATTATCTCTCGTCTAAAACAAGAATTAAGGCAAAATTTATATTAAAAAATTGTAGCAAAATCTTATCTTAATTCTAAACTAACTCGATCGAAATTATCTTTAGTTTGTAAAACATCTGTTTTAATTTTTAGTTGGGCGACATTCGCTATTCCTACCTCAACTTCTAAAGAAACTCGCTCGTTTTCGATCCCTTTTTCTTTAACTCGTTTACTTGCTACTTTAATAACATCAATTGCATTGTCAACAGCAGTAAGTATCGCTTTTTCTGTGATTTCTTCTGCTTTTTGCTCCGTCAAACTGGTAACTCTCTCTACTACCGCTTTTCCTTTCTTTTCCATTTCATCAGTCACTCGATCGATTACTTCTTTGCTTTTACTAGGTATGTTTTTAAATTCCATTGTTATACTTACCAATCTATTTTTTCTCCATTTTTACTATTAGAGCAAAATAAGCTAAAAATTCATCTATCTTAAGATGGTATCGTCTCTTACCTAAGCAAATAAAATAAACTATTAAGGGCTGGCATAAAGTATAAAAAAAACCTTAATATAATAAAAATATATTCTAGTTATCTGCGCTCAAATATGAGATTTTCCTGGTTGCGGAAATTCTTGAAAAAAAGAAAGGATCGAAAAAATTCCGATCGAACCCAAATTTATGCAGTTAAAAAACACCAAAATAGATTTTTAGGGTCGATAAAATATCATTTTAAAGACCAGTACCATTGGTTACTATACATATCATGGTGGAAATTTTTAAGCGTAATTAGCCTATTTTATATCGCAGTCAATGTTATTTTTGCCTTTGCTTATTTAATAACACAAGATGGTATTGCAAATGCCGAAACCGGATCTTTTAGCGATGCTTTTTTCTTTAGCGTTCAAACTATGTCGACGATCGGCTATGGGGAAATGTATCCTAACCGACTCGATACCGAAATTTTAGTGACGATCGAGGTATTAATTGGAACTATTTTAGTTGCTATTTTAACGGGGTTGATTTTTGCCCGTTTTTCTCGTCCCACAGCTAGAGTTATTTTCAGTCGTTTGGCGGTTATTTGCCCCTATAACGGCGTTCCTACTTTAATGTTTAGGGTAGCCAATCAAAGAGACAATCGCATTTTAGAAGCGCAAATAAGAGTTAGTTTGCTGAAAAATGAAATTAGTCTGGAAGGATATCAATTAAGGAGATTGCACGATTTAAAATTATTGCGATCGCAAACTCCCAGTTTCAGTTTAACTTGGTTGGTGATGCATCCGATCGATCCTGATAGTCCTTTTTATAATCTTACTTCGGAATCTCTGGCAAATTTAGATACGGAAATAATTGTTATTTTAACTGGTTTGGATGAAACTTTTTCCCAAACAATTCACGCTCGCTATTCTTATTCTAATTTAGAAATTTTTTGGAATATGCGTTTTGTCGATATTTTTTCTAAAATCCCTGGCTCTAAAAAATATGCGATCGATTATCAACGTTTTCACGATGTAACTGAAGTAATATCTGACGATTTTAGTACCAATTTTTAGCTACGATAATATCAAATTTTAGTTCGTCGCTCAGGATTTCGTTTTCCGATTCGTAATTGCGATCGCACCAGGTTTTAAATTCTTTAATTGCTCGCTCAAAATCCGCTTCATCAATTAACCAACACAAACCAAAAGCCCGCGATCGATAAGCATTCAATAGTTCTTTTACGGTCTGAATATGTTGCCATTTTGCTGCGGTAATTATTTTTACTTCCGCGCCCATTTTTGCTAAGTTAGTTTTTAATTCTTCGCCAAAAGGAAAGATTTTATCTCGATTTGGTTGGGTTTCTTTTTGATATTTAGCAATAATATTTTTGAAAGCCTGATGAAATTTTTCTTGATAATCGCAATGTAAATGCTCGCAAGCTAAATAGATTCCTTCTGGTTTTAAAACTCGATGAATTTCTGACAATCCTGTAACAGGATCTTCGAGACATTGCAGGATATGAGTAGTAATAATTACATCGAAAGAATTATCTTCAAAAGGTAAATTAGCCGCATTCCCTCGAATTAAAGTTAGATTTTCGGGAAGTTTTTGAAACTTGGATTTCAATCTTTCCATCATCGCTTCAGATATATCTATTCCCGTATAAGAATATCCTTTTTCGATCATCGGTAAAAAAATGCGACCAGTTCCTATTCCCGGCTCGAGAAATTTAGTTTTTTCTGTTGCTTTAGTTAGTTCCAGAACCCGATCGCAAATAATTTTTCTTACTTGGGGTGGTAAAGGTCTAGTTTCGTCATATAAATGAGCGATTTTACCGTAATAGTTATTAATTTCAGACCAATCGATCGACATTTTTTTTGTTTATTTAGAGCGATCTTAAATTAAGCATCGGAACTAGAAAATTCAGATCTGATACTTTCCATTCTCTCACGATTAACACCTAAATCCGATTCTCCCAAACGAGCAGCAGATCTAACTTCAATTATTCCAGAATCTTCATTTAAATAAAATTCTACATCGTCAACAAAACCAAACCAACGACTGGTAATTTCTGCGCGCAGATAATTACTAGTTTCAGCAACAATTTTAGTGCGATCGAAAGATTTGACAATTGTCTCGAGATCTGCAATTGGATCGGGATGATTTTCAGATTTGTAAGCGATCGGATCGATACCGTGTTCGGCATCTTCAGCTTGAGAACTGATACAATTAACCGTAGTCGGACAATCGGCCAATTTACCCGCTTCAACACCCAAATTTTCCGGCGCGCTGGCAGCAAAAAAAGTCGTACTGTCAGGAAAAACGATTCTAAAACCGAGCCAACCCAAAATAATTAAAAGAAATAAACCCGCAAACAACAAACCCCATTTAATTTTTGGCTGAGAAGGATTTTCTAAATTAGACACGATCGTAAAATAACTATAATTTCATGAACTTATATTGATTTTAATGGGATCGACAGCTAAAAATAAATACGATCGATAATTAGTTTGCCCTAGTATAATAAAACCCATGACGATCGCCAAAATTGAAACCAAAAACCCCGATCTCGGTTCTCGCATTATCAACAAAATCCTTTCGATCGAACCAATAGCAGACTTTGCCAAAGATCGAGCCAGGAATATGATGATTAAAAGAGCTGAAAAAATTGGCGTACCTTGGCGCGAAAACGTCCAAAAACTGCAAGAGCGAAACTGGGAAAGCGAAAAAAATGCGATCGAAAACCCTCAATTACAATATCCAGAATATTATTTAACATCTTTCCACGCCTACGAAGAAGGTAATTTAAGCTGGAAAATAGCCTTTGAAACTGAATCGGCAGCAAAAGCAGTTCATGCTAAAATCTGGCCCGAACTCGGCGCGCAAGGAGACGATCGACTGCGCCAAAGCTATCACGAAGTTTTACTCGAAAAACTCCCCATCGAACCAAAAAATATCTTAGATCTAGGTTGTAGCGTGGGCATGAGTACCTTTAGCTTACAACAAACCTATCCCCGAGCAAAAGTTACCGGAGTAGATTTATCCCCCTATTGTTTGGCAGTAGCACGATACAACTCCAGACAAAACAATAGTAATATTAATTGGCTGCACGCAGTAGCAGAAGAAACAGGTTTAGCTGATGGTAGTTTCGATTTAGTTTCTGCTTGTTTGATCTTCCACGAAGTACCCCAAAAACCAACCAAAGCAATATTTAGCGAAGCTCGTCGTTTGCTGCGTTCTGGAGGCTATTTTACCATTATGGACATGAATCCCAACTCTGCCATACTCAAAAAAATGCCCCCCTACGTATTTACTTTATTAAAAAGTACAGAACCATATTTAGACGATTATTTTAGTTTAGAAATCGATCGAGCTTTAATAGAAGCAGGTTTTGAGTCGATCGAAATTAGTTACAATAGTCCCCGACACCGTACGATTGTCGCCAGAGCAAGTTAAATCAATAAGGAGGTTAAAAAGCTTTATTTTTGCCTCCTCAAACCAAATTCTTTTAAATAATCGATCGATCGAATCAATATTTAAGGTATTTTTTGCTTGACTAGGAAGCCTTTAAAACCATAGGATTCATTTTAGAACTATTCAAAAAGTGTATTCTTAAAAGCTTATGACACAGAAAATAAAACAACTCACTAGATACGCTTCTTTATTATTAACCGTCGGAATGTTAACATTTTTAGGTGCTTGTGCGCCCAGAAGAGAAGCGATAAATACCAACAACGATCCCAACACTACCGAGCGATCGAGCGATAGCAGACTAGATATAGTAAAACAACGGGGTAAATTAATTTGTGGTGTAAGCGGTAAATTACCAGGATTAAGTTTTATTAACGAACGAGGCGAATATTCCGGCCTCGATGTCGATATTTGTCGCGCGCTTGCTGCTGCTTTATTTGACGATCCTACTAAAGTAGAATTTCGCAACGTCAGCATTCAAGAAAGATTTAACGCCCTTAAAACCGGAGAAATAGATATCCTCTCCCGTAACGCAACTTGGACTGTCACTCGAGATACCGATGTCGGATTAGAATTCGCTCCAGTAGTATTTTACGACGGTCAGGGCATGATGGTAGCTAAAAATAGCGGCATCACCAAATTAGAAGATCTCAACGGTCGAACTATCTGCGTTAAAACCGGAACTACTACCCTACTCAACTTAGCCGACCAAATGCGGAAAAGAAATATACAATATAATCCCCTAGCGATCGGCGACGAAGACCAGTTATATAATGCCTACCTACAAGGTCGCTGTCAAGCAATAACTAGCGATCGCTCTCAGTTAGTCGGCCGTCGCTCTAATTTTCCCACCCCCGAAGAGCATTTAATTCTCGATAACATACTTTCTAAAGAACCTCTCGCACCAGCAGTAGTTCCCGGCGATCCCAAATGGGTAGATGCGGTGAGATGGACGGTTTTTGCTTTAATTCAAGCAGAAGAATTTGGGATTACTTCTGAAAATATTAATACTTTTGCAAATACTTCAGATCCTAGTATTAAACGTTTTTTAGGTCAAGAAGGTTCGATCGGGCAAAATATGGGTTTAACTAACGATTTCGCCGCTAGAATTGTCAAACACGTCGGTAACTACGGTCAAGTTTACGATCGCAATATTGGCGAACCTTTCGATTTAGATCGCAGCCTCAATCAAATTTGGACTGAAGGCGGATTATTATATTCTCCCCCATTCCGGTAAAAAATGAGTTTTTGGCGCAATGCTAAAGTTCTGGGAATATTAGCTCAAGTTGTCGTAGTTCTGCTTGTAATCGCTCTGCTAGTATTCTTAGGCGATAATTTAATTTATAATTTCGAGCTTAGAGGTTTGAATTTTGGCTTTAATTTTCTTAACGATCCGGCCTCTTTTCCGATCGGAACTAGTTTAATCGATTACAATCCCAGTAATTCTTATTTACGAGCTGTTATCGTCGGCTTTCTCAATACTTTAATCGCGATCGCTGTCGGCATTATTTTAGCAACAACGATTGGTATTGCGATCGGAATTGGGAAATTATCGAATAATTGGCTGGTAAGACAGATAGCAACGATTTACGTCGAAATATTTCGCAATACTCCTTTACTGTTACAGTTATTTTTTTGGTACTCTGTTTTTCTGCAATTACCAACCGGCCAAAATTCTCTAACTATACTCGAGGCAATTTTTTTAAGCAATCAAGGGCTGTTCGTTCCCAAGCCAGCTACAACTACAGAAATTTGGGTTGCTCTGGGATCGATCGCTTCAAGCTTTATTTTAGCCTTTCTTTTCTGGCGCACCAGAGGTCGAGCGATCGCTACGAGAAGATCCGATCTCCAACTGCGATCGAATATTTTTGCTGGGACTGCGATCGTGCCAATTTTAATCGTATTATTTGTTTTAGATTGGCAAATTCCTATTTTAAATCGAGATAATGGTTTAATTTCTGGCGGAGCTAATTTATCCTTAGAATTAACTGCTTTAATCTTCGGTTTGGCAATCTATACCGCCGCTTTTATTGCTGAAGTAGTTCGGGCTGGGATCGACTCTGTCAATACCGGTCAGTGGGAAGCAGCCAGGGCTTTAGGATTAAAAGGTAGTTTGGCAATGCGATTAATTATCTTTCCCCAAGCATTGCGAGTGATGATTCCTCCTTTAACTAGCGAGTATCTTAATTTAGCTAAAAATTCTAGTTTGGCAACGGCGATCGGCTATCCCGATATTTATTCTATTGCTTTTAATATTTCCGAACAAACCGGCCGGTCTCTAGAAATATTATTAATTGTGATGGCAAGTTATTTAAGCGTAAATTTAATTATTTCCTTAATCATGAATTTGTTTAATAAAACAGTCCAATTAAAAGAAAAATAACAAAGAGATCGAGGTAGAGACGTACCATGTTACGTTCTTACAGAAATCAGAAATCAGAGGTAAAAAGCCAGAAGTATTATTCTTAAAATTCAACCATTTTACTAAAACTAAATATTCTAACTTTTATTTTTGCTAATATTATGACAGTAATAGAAACCGAGCCACCAAAACAAAAAATAAAACCCTCAAAATGGCTGAAAAAAAACTTATTTAATAATTGGTATAATAGCATTCTTACAATTATTAGTCTGATATTTATTATCTGGGCGATCGCTTCATTTATAAACTGGGCTAACCCGCCATCAGAATGCTACGGGATCGATTCAGCCCCACCAAAATGCGCTAATTATGCCAATTGGAAGGCAATAACAGCTAATATGCGCCTGTTTTTTGTCGGCTATTACCCAGAAGAATTATTGTGGAGAACTTGGGTTAGTTTCAAAATTATTGTTGCCTTATCTGGCTTTTCTTGGGGAATAATTTCCGCATCCGCACCTTTATTTAATCGCCCCACCACGATAATTTTTTCTATTTTAAGTATTAGTTATTTTATGATTTTTTTCGCCGTCGGTGCGAACTCCCAGCAATATTTAATAGGAACTATTTTTATTTTAGCTATAACAACTTTTATTGGCAGACAAATAGGAAAACACTTACCAAAGTTTAAATTCTGGTTGCCATTAGCTTGGTTGTTTAACTTTTTTATAATTCTTTGGTTTCTTAATGGCGGTTTATTTTTAGAATCTGTCGGTATAGATAATCTGAGCGGACTAATACTTACTTTTTTAACCGCAACAGTAAGCATATTTCTCTGTTTTCCTTTTGGAGTTTTATTAGCACTAGGAAGACAAAGCAGTTTACCAGTAATTCGCTTGCTTTCAACAATTTACATCGAAACAATTCGCGGCTTGCCATTAATTGGGATTTTATTTATGGCTCAAGTCATGCTACCCTTAGTATTACCTCCAGATCTTCGCTTATCGCGAGTGATTAGGGCGATCGCCGGTTTTACTATTTTTGCTTCTGCTTATTTGGCTGAAAACGTGCGCGGTGGCTTACAATCAGTACCTCGCGGTCAAATAGAAGCAGCTAAAGCTTTAGGCTTAAATTACCCTTTAGTTTTAGCTTTAATCGTGCTTCCTCAAGCCATTAGAGCCGTTATTCCCGCCATTGTCGGCCAGTTTATCAGTTTATTTAAAGATACTTCTTTGTTGGCAATTGTTGGTTTAGTGGATTTATTGGGAATCGCTCAATCAATTCTTTTAGGCAATCCCGATTATAACGGGCGATCGGCTGAAATTTATTTGTTTATAGGTTTTATTTACTGGATTTGTTGCTATTCGATGTCTTTAGCTAGCAAACAGCTCGAAAAGTAATTAAATACTAGAACATTTCTTGCGAAGGAGTATCAAAACATATTTGAAGTTTTAAAATACTTAATTAACACCTAAAAAATTCTAATGGAGTTACGACACCTACGCTATTTTGTCGCTGTGGCTGAAGAATTGCATTTCGGCCGCGCAGCAAAAAAACTTCATATTTGCCAACAACCCTTAAGCCAACAAATTCGCAATCTTGAAAAGGAGTTGAACGTTAGACTCTTCGATCGCACCAAGCGCAGCGTGCGTTTAACTTCTGCTGGAGCTGTATTTTTAGAAGAAGCGAAAAAAACTCTCAAACAAGCTCAACAGGCTGTAGAATCGGCACAAAAAGCTAATCTAGGTCAAACAGGTTCTTTATCTATTGGCTTTACTACCGTAGCTTTAACCAGCGTCATCCCCAAAATTTTACCTAAATTTCGCCGCAGCTATCCCGAAGTAAGTTTAACTTTGCACGAACTAGAAAACGAAAATCTCGTCGAAGCTTTATTGTCCGATCGAATTGATGTAGCTTTTTTACATCCACCCGTAAATAAAAAAAATATTCTCCTGAAAACAATTTACTCGCAAAATTATTCGATAGTTTTGCCCGAAAAACATCCCCTCGCTAGCCCCTCACCAGAACCAATTTCTTTGAAAGCTTTAGCAGAAGAGCCTTTTATCTCCTTCGATCGCAATTCTAAAGCACCATTTTACCACCTCCCGATCGCCACCTGTCAGCAGGCTGGTTTTAGCCCTAAAATCGTCCAAGAAGCAGACACTTTACAAACTCAGATCGCTTTAGTTGCTATGGGAATTGGAATAACTTTTTTACCCGAATCTTTAAAATTTTTAAGTCGATCGGGAGTCGTTTACAGAAAGGCGATCGAACCTACTCCAGAAATTCAAATTGCGATCGCGACTCGCTATGTCGATCCTCAAACCGTTTTAAACTCTTTTGTAAAATTGGTCAAACAAGTTTATCCCTTTTAGGTTCTTGCCAAAGAAGCAACATAAATTAAACTTATTAAATATTAAGTTTATATTAAAGATCTGCTGCTGGACAGATTTACCCCTCAGCATTTATACTGAGACTTAAGACAAAGATTAATTAATTATGAAAAAAAGTATATGAATTGATTAAAATCAGCTCTGCAAATTAACCCAATTAATCGCTTTAATCCGATCGAAATACGCAAATACCCGCAGTTCGGTGCGAAAATACTAAATTAAATCGACCTGATTGATTTTTCTGCTCTAAAACTAAGTGAAATTACCCCGTCTTAATTATTTGTTCGCAATCAACCCCGTTGTAAACTTTTAAGATAACCGAATTCTATAGCTCGAAAGTATATTAGACCTCCGGCAGAATTTGATATTGTCAATTATTTTGTTGGTTTTTCTCTGTCACAAGCAAATTAAATCGCTATTTACCAATTTGTAATTTTAGGCTGCTTCGAACTATGAAACAAAGAAGATCTTTACTAAATAAATTATTGCTATCTACTATAGTTTGTGAATCTACTGAAGAGGTAAAATTACCAACGGTTTCCATTCGTACTAAAATCGCTTCTAAAATTTCAATTTCCGATCTTAAAACGATCGATTAAAAAAAGCAAAAGGGCCTTTTCCCCTCTTCCTCCGAACATCTTCCTGCTTTTAATTATCGTTTTCTAAAAACTGATTGACTAATTTTAAATAGGTTTCGCTATCTTCCAACATGGGAAAATGACCAGTTTCAGCTATTTCTTCATATTTTATTAAATCGTTTAAATTAGCCGCAGCTTTGGCCATTTTAGCGGGAATGATCCGATCTTTTTCCCCAGAAATCATCAATGTCGGGACTCGAATGCGACTAAATTCATTCGGCATCGTCTCGACTAGGTTTTTATTAACAGAAGTATAAATAGTTCTCAAAGCTGCTTCATAATCGGCAACAATAAAATCGGCTAAAAATACTTTGCTGATAGCAGGATCGATCGGACGGTTGAGAAACCTTGACATAAATAAATGTTCCACTAAAGGTATTTTTAAAAACCATTGATAGCGGAACTGAACTACATATTTACCAAACTGATGGAATAAAGCAAAAGCTTTTTCGTCGTATTCAAATATACCGTTACAATTGACGATCGATTTTTCGACTTTTTCAGGATATAAATTAGCAAACAATACCCCGATCGAGCCTCCCATAGAATGGGAATTTAAGTATATTTTTTGATTGATATGTAAATTATCTAAAAAAATTGCTAAATCCCGGGCGTATTCCTGCAGTTCGTAACTAAAATTATTTCTCGGAGTGGAAACTACCGAACGTCCGAAACCGCGCAGATCGTAAAGCAAACAATCGAAGCGATCGCAAAGGGAGCTAGCGATACTCCGCCAATATTGAGAAGATCCACCCCAACCGTGGACGAACACCATAATTGGTTTTTCCTGGCTGTTTTGCGATTGGCGAATCCACTCGTAATAATGTTGTACGCCGCGAACTTCAATCGTACTCATAACAACAACAGTTTTATGCTGATTCTTTGTTTCTTAAAGAAGATGGATGCACCAGCAGATCTGCGGTCGATCGTTTTTCAACCATTTCTTTAGTAATCGAACAACTACCGACATCTTTACGAGACGGTAACTCGTACATTATGTCTAACATCAATTCTTCGACAATCCCTCGCAAGGCTCTAGCACCTGTTTTCCGACGGTAAGCTTCCGCGGCGATCGCTTTGACCGCATCTGGCTTAAATTCGAGCTTGACGTTATCCATTTTAAATAGTTTCTGATACTGCTTGACTAAAGCGTTTTTCGGCTCTGTCAAGATGGTCATCAGTGCTTTTTCATCTAGAGGTTCTAAAGCTGCTAGTACTGGTATGCGACCGACAAATTCGGGGATCATGCCAAATTTTACCAGATCGTCCGGCTCTAATTTTTCCAATAAATCGACGCTGCTAGTTTCTTTTGGCGATATTTCGCCGCTTTCGTTGACAAAGCCGATGGTTTTTTTGCCGATCCGCTGCTCTACAACTTTATCTAAGCCGACAAAAGCTCCGCCGCAAATAAACAATATATTTCCGGTATCGATTTGAATGCAGTCTTGATAGGGATGTTTCCGTCCTCCTTGGGGCGGTACGTTAGCTACAGTCCCTTCGAGCATTTTCAAAAGAGCTTGCTGCACTCCTTCTCCAGATACGTCTCTGGTAATTGAAGGATTTTCGCTTTTGCGAGCGATCTTATCTATTTCGTCGATGTATATTATTCCCCTTTGGGCTTCTTCTACATCGAGATCTGCAACTTGCAGCAATCTTAACAAAATATTTTCAACATCTTCACCGACGTATCCTGCTTCGGTTAAAGTTGTTGCGTCTGCTACGGCAAAAGGTACGTCTAATATTTTTGCTAAAGTTTGAGCTAATAAAGTTTTACCCGATCCGGTGGGGCCGATCAAAAGTATGTTCGACTTTTGCAGTTCTATTCCTTCGTCAGAAGAGCGATCGTTATTTTTGGACTGTAACCAGCTCAGACGCTTGTAATGATTGTACACTGCTACTGAGAGAACTTTTTTAGCGTCTTCTTGACCGATTACGTATTCGTCTAAATATTTTTTCAGCTCTCTTGGCTTGGGAATTTGATTCAAAGAAAGGCGTGCCGGATAATTTTTGCCTTTGCTAGTTCGTGAAGATACTTCTTCTGGTCGGGCTACGGGTTGAGCAACTACGGTCGATCCGTCAATTAGCTCTTCATCTAGGATTTCGTTGCACAGTTCCACACATTCATCGCAGATATAGACTCCCGGCCCTGCGATTAGTTTGCGTACTTGCTCTTGAGATTTCCCGCAAAAGGAACATTTTAGATGAGAGTCGTATTTGTTGGGCATAGCAAGCCTCTTAATTAATTGACGTTAGCGGAACTTCATTGGTAGATTCTGATTTTCTCGAGATGACTCGATCTATTAAACCATATTCTACGGCTTCGGCTGAGGACATATAAAAATCTCTTTCGGTATCTCCAGAAATTTCTTCTATGGGTTTCCCGGTATGGTCGGCTAATAACTGATTGAGTTTTTTCTTAATGTAGAGTATTTCTTTAGCTTGAATTTCTATCTCTACTGCCTGACCTTGCGCGCCACCTAGGGGCTGGTGAATCATAATTCTCGAACTCGGTAAGGCCATGCGTTTGCCTTTCGTACCGCCAGAGAGTAAAAATGCTCCCATCGATGCGGCTAAACCGAAACAAATGGTGACGACATCGGGACTAATTTGCTGCATGGTATCGTATATCGCCATGCCCGCGTAAACAGATCCTCCTGGAGAATTAATGTATATTTGAATATCTTTTTCTGGATCTTCTGCTTCTAGAAATAGCAATTGTGCTACTACAGAGTCGGCTACGTTATCGTCGATCGCCGTTCCTAAAAATACAATTCTTTCTCGCAACAGTCGGGAGTATATATCGAATGCTCTTTCTCCCATTCCCGACTGTTCTACTACCATCGGGACTACGTTGCTGATACTGCTAGTATCGTTTTGAGCGGCTGAGTATATTTGTGGATATTTTTTACTTTTAATTGGGTGATTGGGGCTTTGAGATTCAAACATAGATTTTTTTCAACTATCGACAAATCGATCGATGTATTTTAACTATCTTTCTTTATTTTGAGGTTACTTTTATTTTTTTTGCCGATTCGTTTTTGTCCTCCTCTTCACATTATGACGCAATTGTTTCAGTAGTAAGACTATCAACAAGAGTTGGGGGTTCAAAGTAAAGTTTTGAAAAACTTTACCTTTTTATGCTAATTAAATTCTTTATTCTTGCCTCGCTTCTAAATTACTAGGTATTTCTTCGGATTCTGTTTCTGGTTCGGATGATTTTTCTTCTTCTTTTAAACTACCTTTGGGTAATAATTCTACATCACTTTGCTCTTGCAACCAGTTAAGAGTTTTTTCTTCGAGTAAATCTTCTCGCACCATTTTTCCGAGGCGATCGAGATCCAATTCTTGTTCTTTCAGTTCTTCTTGAATTTCTGCCATTTTCGCGCTAATTTCTGCTTCTTCTGGCTCTAAGCCTTCTTTTTTCCCGATCGAACTTAAGATTAATTTTTGTTTGAGTCTTTGAATTGCTTCGGGACGGGAGCGTTCTCTCATTTTGGGAATGTTATCTTGAGTAAATAACTGTCTAAAATCTACTCCCATTTGTTGCATTTGGATTGCCGTTTGAGTTAGCATCGCGTCTATTTCTTCTTTAATCATTGTTTCTGGAATTTCGACGGAGTCCCCTAATTTTTCCAGTAATTGTTTGACGATCGCGCTGTGAATGCTATTTTTAGTATCTTTTTCGGCTTTTTCTTGGAATTGAGTTTCAAGAGATCCTCTCAACTCACCGATTGTTTCGAACTCGCTAACTTCTTGGGCGAAGTCGTCGTCGAGTTCGGGTAATTCTTTTTCTTTAATTTCTTTGAGGGTAATTGTAAATACTACTCCCACACCGGCCAAATCTTCTTTAGGATAGTCTTCTGGAAAGGTGAGATTGAGGTCTTTTGTTTCTTGGACTTTCGTGCCGACTATTCCTTCGACCATTCCGGGTATAAAGCGACCTTCTTCTAATTCTACTTGAAAATCCTGTGCTTGAGTTCCAGGTATTAGTTCCCCTGCTTCTTTTCCTTCTTGTGACTCGGCATATTTTCCTTCATAATCTACTACTACCACATCCCCCATTTGCGCCGCTCGCTCTTCTACTGGTACTAAAGTTGCTCTTTCTTTGCGACGTTGCTCGATAAATTCTTCTACTTGTTGGGGATCGTAAGTTGATTCTTCTGCTTTAACGCTCAAACCTTTGTATTCTTCAGCCAATTCTGCCGTAGGTGGTACGTCTACTGAGGCCGAAAAAGTCAGGGTTTCTCCTGGTTTGTACTGCTCTAAAAGTTCTTCAAAAGACGAACGCAGTTGGTGATTGCCGAGGATTTCTAGCGATTCTTGTTCGATCGCTTCTTCAAGACTGCTTTGGATAATATTTTCTAGTGCTGCGGCTTTAACCCTAGTTGCACCGAGACGTTGAATTAAGATTTTACGGGGTACTTTTCCTTTACGAAACCCAGGAAGGTTAGTGGTGCGAGCCAGTTCCCGGACTACGCTTTCGTAGGCTTTTTTGGATGCTTCAGCGGTTATTTCTATTTCCAAACCTATTTTACTATCGGGGAGCTTTTCCTGGGTTACTTTCATCGATGATTCTTTTTTCTTACTACTACTAATTTTTACTTATAATTGAGTGTATCCCACACTTAAGTTAACTTACATTACACCCCCAATAACTTCTTTAAATTTTAATTTTTTTAATTGGAGGTCAGCATTTAATGACCATCAGGGCGATGGATTTTAAAGAATTGAGTATTTTTAGCACCGATTAATTCAAAATCGAGGTAAGAAAGTATAAGCCGATGTATTTATAGGGAGAAAAATATTTTGTCAAATCAAGTCCGAGTAGCTATCCTGGGAGCAACGGGTGCTGTAGGCACTGAATTAATTGCACTTTTAGAAGAGCGTAATTTTCCGGTTGCAGAGCTAAAATTATTGGCTAGTCCCCGCTCGGCTGGCAAAACAATTGATTTTTCTGGGGACACTATACCTATCGAAGCAGTATCGGCAGAATCTTTTAAAAATGTTGATTTAGTTTTGGCTTCAGCCGGAGGATCTACTTCCCGAGCATGGGCCGAAATAGCTACAGATGCAGGTGCGACGGTTATAGATAATTCTAGTGCTTTTCGGATGGATTCTGAAGTACCATTAATCGTGCCAGAAGTCAACCCCGAAGCTGCAGAAAATTGCCCCAAAGGAATTATTGCTAACCCAAATTGCACGACAATTTTAATGACCTTGGCAGTTTGGCCCTTGCATCGAGTTCGGCCCGTAAAAAGAATTGTAGTTTCTACTTATCAGTCTGCTAGCGGTGCGGGAGCTAAAGCAATGGCAGAGTTGCTCGAGCAAACTTCAGCAATTTTAAACAAAAAAAACCCGCCAACGGAAGCTTTTCCCTATCCTTTAGCTTTCAACCTCTTTCCTCACAATTCCCCAATTAACGATCTGGGTTACTGTCAAGAGGAAATGAAAATGATTAACGAAACCCGTAAAATATTTAACGAACCCAATTTGCGCTTGAGTGCCACCTGCGTTAGAGTACCAGTATTGCGCGCTCACTCCGAAGCTGTTAATCTAGAATTTGCCGAGCCGATGCAGGTCGAGCAAGCAAGAAAAATTTTAGCAAACGCCCCCGGAGTAAAATTAGTCGAAGACTGGCAAGCTAATTATTTTCCCATGCCGATCGAAGCTAGCGGCAAAGATGAGGTTTTAGTCGGTAGGATTCGTCAAGATCTTTCCCACCCTTGCGGTTTAGAATTATGGCTGAGCGGCGATCAAATTCGCAAAGGTGCAGCACTAAACGCAATTCAAATTGCTGAGTTATTACTAAACTTGCGCTCGTCTCCAACAACTGCCGCGCTTAAATAAGCAAAACTACATCAATATTATTTCAACAGCCAAGCAAAAAAACAAGATTGTCGATCGAAGATAAAAACAAAAAATTTCAGTCAAATCCTGAATTTATGAAGATAGCACCCCGATCTTCGGATTTTGTCTTCTTTAAACCCTTCAATCTACAATCGATCGAACGCCAACGACAGATAAATAATTATAATGACTAGCGAGCGAATAAATTTTGGTAAAGTAATAACCGCAATGGTCACTCCATTTAATTTAGATGGAAGTGTTAATTACGCTGAGGCCGAAAAATTAGCAGATTATTTAATAAACTCCGGTAGCGACGGCCTTGTAGTTTGCGGAACGACTGGAGAATCACCAACTCTGACTTGGGAAGAAGAATACGAATTGTTTAAAGTAGTTCAGAGCGCGACGGCCGGTAAAGTTAAAATAATCGCCGGGACGGGATCTAACTCGACTACAGAAGCGATCGCTGCCACCCAAAAAGCTGCTAAGCTAGGATTAGATGGTTCGTTGCAAGTAGTGCCCTATTACAATAAACCACCCCAGGCAGGACTTTACCAGCATTTTGCGTCGATCGCCAAAGCAAGTCCCGAGCTGCCGATAATGCTTTACAACGTACCGAGTCGTACCGGACGCAATCTAGAGCCGGAAACAGTCGCAACTTTGGCAGAAATAGATAATATAGTTGCTATTAAAGAAGCTAGCGGCAATCTCGAATCTGCCTTGAAAATTCGCACTCTCACACCAGAATCGTTTGCTATTTATTCGGGAGAAGATGCTTTGACATTACCGATGCTGACTGTAGGAGCGATCGGTGTAGTTAGCGTTGCCAGTCACTTAGTTGGCAAAGAAATTCAAAAACTAATCTTGGCCTACGAATCTGGTAACAACAAACTAGCTACAAAAAATCAATTGAGATTGTACCCTTTATTTAGTGCTTTATTTTGTACTACTAATCCCATACCCGTTAAAGCAGCTTTAAATTTGTTAGGTTGGCAAGTAGGTGGTTTGAGATCTCCTCTCAACAATCCTAGCGATGAATTGAAAGCAAACTTAAGTAAGATTATCCAAGAATTGAATTTGTCTTAAGTAACACTACAGAGATTAATAAAGAAAATATTAGGTTATAATTAAGAAAATTAAAATTTTATAGAAATAAAAAATATTTAAGCGATCGAAGCAAGATAAACTAAGTAAAAATAACAAGCAGCAAATGTAATTAAAATCTAAAAAGAAGGCTTTTAAAAAAAAAAGCAACAGCTAAAGATAGTAAATATTGAAACATAAAAACTAAATATATCTAAATTAAACAAGCGATTGAAGTAAATATATTAATCGGAATAAAAAAAAAGAAAAAAGTTAAATAGAGGCAAAAAATGAAAAAAAATAACTCAAAACCGAGTCTAAAAATTATTCCTCTCGGAGGATTGCACGAAATCGGAAAAAATACTTGCGCGTTCGAATTTGAAGAAGAAATAATGCTGGTCGATGCGGGAATCGCATTTCCCACCGACGAAATGCACGGGATTAATATAGTTCTACCCGACATGACCTATTTAAGAGAAAATAGGCATAAAATCAAAGGGGCGATCGTTACCCACGGACATGAAGACCACATCGGTGGTTTCGCCTATCATCTCAAACAATTCGACATTCCCGTAATCTACGGGCCGAAACTAGCAATGCGCCTGCTAAGAGACAAAATAGAAGAAGCAGGAGTAGCCGATCGCACCAGTCTGAAAACAGTAAGTCCTCGAGAAATAGTCAGAGTAGGAAAATCCTTTGCTGTCGAATTCATACGCAACACCCACTCGATCGCCGATAGTTTTACCTTAGCAATACACACCCCCCTCGGAGTGATCGTCCATACCGGAGACTTTAAAATCGACCATACTCCAGTAGACGGAGAATTCTTCGACCTGCAAAAACTAGCCGAACACGGTGAAAAAGGAGTATTGTGTTTGCTCAGCGATTCGACAAACGCCGAAGTACCCGGACACACACCCTCAGAAAGATCGATCTATCCCAACCTCGATCGCGTATTTACCCAAGCAGAAGGGCGGATAATGATCACCACCTTCGCCTCTTCGGTACATAGAATTAATTTAGTCCTAGAATTAGCTCAAAAACACGGACGTAAAGTAGCCGTAGTCGGGCGATCGATGTTAAATGTAATCGCTCACGCACGCAACTTAGGTTACATTAAATGTCCCGATCGCCTCTTCGAACCACTCAAAGCGATCCGATCCTTGCCCGAAGAAAAGATACTAATCTTAACAACAGGATCTCAAGGCGAACCTTTAGCAGCAATGACCAGAATTTCTAAAGGTCAACACCATCAAATTAAAGTGCGTCCCGGAGATACGATCGTCTTTTCAGCAAATCCGATTCCAGGTAACACTATAGCAGTAGTAAATACCATCGATCGCCTGATGATGTTGGGTGCTAAAGTGATTTACGGTCGTCGCGAAGGAATACACGTATCGGGTCACGGTTCTCGAGAAGACCACAAACTAATGTTAGCCCTAACTAGACCCAAGTTTTTTATGCCAGTTCACGGCGAACACAGAATGCTCGTCAAACACGCAGAAATGGCGCGATCGATGGGTATTCCAGCAGAAAATATGGTAGTTACTAGAAACGGTGATATCGTCGAATTAAGCGCAACTAGTATCGAGGTAGTCGGTCAAGTCCCATCGGGAATAGAATTAGTAGATCGCGCTGGAGTAGTTCACAATAACGTCATGAAAGATCGGCAAAAATTAGCCGAAGATGGAGTTATTACCGTAGCTGCAGCCTTAGACTGGAAAGGAAAAATAATCGCTCAACCAGAAATACATCTGCGCGGAGTAGTCACGGCGATCGAAAAAAAATTACTACAACAATTAATCGTTCGCACGATCGAAAATACCGTTACCGAACGTTGGCAAGAATTTACTAATAATTCTAACGGTTCTCAAAATGAAGTAGATTGGAAAGGAATTCGCTCGGTAATAGAAAGTAGTTTGCAAAGATTAGCAAGAAGAGAATTACAAAGTAATCCTCTAGTCGTATTTCTCTTACAAATTCCCGAACAACCAACCCAAACTGCCAGAACTTATCGACGCAGACGTTCTACTAGTAAAGCAACGCCAGTAGCCGATCGCGTATAATTGAGTAATGAGTAACGAGTAGAGAGTAACGAGTAATGCAATTGGCTAGTTGTGGAAATTAATTCTTAAATAACTAGAAATAATTCGAACTAAAAAACTCGTTACTTGTTACTTTTTTCCAAGTCATGACTATCTATTTTTACAGCCCTAGAGATGCTTACGGTTGTTTTTCTAACTTTTCGAGACATGGTTTTGAATTAGATGGCTTTTGGTGGAAGACTAGCGAACATTATTTTCAAGCACAAAAATTTGTGACTACCGATTCTATTTGGTTTGAGAAAATTAGAGCAGCTAAAAGTCCCAAAGAAGCGGCAAAAATGGGGCGATCGCGATCGCATCCTCTGCGTCAAGATTGGGAAGAAGTTAAAGACTCGCTCATGAAAAAAGCAGTTTTAAAAAAGTTTCAAACTCACGAAGATATTAGAAACACTTTGTTAGCTACTGAAGATAAATTAATATTAGAAAATTCTCCGATCGATTATTATTGGGGCTGCGGTAAAGATGGAAGCGGACAAAATAAATTAGGTAAAATTTTAATGGAAGTTCGCGAGATTTTAAGATAAAAAATTAGCGATCGGAAGCTAGAAATTAAAATCTAAATTAAGGAAATAGTTAATTGAGCCTAAAGAAAGAAGATTCGTGGCAAGATATTCCCGAAGCAATTTATCCTCAATGGGCAGAAATTTTTTACCAGTCACAAGAAGGCCTCAATCTTTCAGCATCTTGTCCTGTCTGCAAACAAAAAACTCTTCATTGTTACTATCTGCCAAGTTCCGAGCCAAAAAAAATAACAATTGAGGGCAAAAAATATTATGCTGGGCGCAGTGATGTATGGCAATGGTGTAGTTCTTGCAGGAGTTATTTACACGCATCTGCAGCAGTTCCAGAATGTTGGTCGTGTAATTTATCTATCGATCGATCGAAATTAACAAATAATCCTCAAGCACTAGAAGAATCTATTTAAAATTTAGAGCAATAATATTATTAATAAAAAACAAGTCGAGACTGTTATAAAATTATTTTGGTAAAAGCGATCGAGAATTTATTAAACTTTTCCGAAGCCAAAATTTAAAAATCAAACTAATGACCCTAGCAAAAGAATCGATATTTTTAACAGAAGACGAAGCCCGATCTTTAATAGAATCAGTAATTAAACAATCCGAAGCAGAAGGAATTTTTGTCAACCTCAAAAGTAACGAATCATCTTTAAGTCGTTTTAGCGAAAATCAGATTAGCCAAAATATTAGTAAAAATCGCTTTGAAATAAAAATTACGAGCTATTTCGGCAAAAGTAGTGCAACCTCTTCCACTACAGAACTAGATCCAGAAGCTATTACTGATACTATTCGCAGATCCGAAGAACTCGCCAAATTCGCCCCAGAAGATCCAGAATGGGTAGGATTGTTACCTCCCCAAAAATACGAAAATCGTACCCCAGCATTCGATCGAGCTACTGCCAGTTTATCCCCTTTAGCCGCAGGAGAAATAGTACAAAAAGTCTGCAGATCCTGTCGCGATCGAGGAGTTGAAGGATCTGGCACTCTCAGCAGCAATGCCGGAATAGAGGCGATCGGGAACTCTTTAGGCTTATCAGCCATAAGTAAAGAAACAGGGGCTGATTTCAGCTTTACAGCCAAGATAGACAACGGATCTAGTTGGAGCAACCGTACCGCTTCGGCAATATCCCAACTTCCGATCGAAAATATAACCGAAAAAGTAATCGATCGAGCAATACTTTCTCGTAACCCCAAAGAAATTAAACCAGGTATTTATCCGGTGATTTTCGAACCTGTGGCTTTTGCTGAATTAATTTTGTGGGTAATGTTTAATTTAGACGCGCGATCGGCCGACGAAGGACGATCTTTTATGTCCCACACCGACGACGATGGTAAAATTTCTAATCGAGTAGGGGAGCATTTCTTTAGTCCTTTAATTAACATTCAAAGAGATCCAGGTCATCCTCTGTTACAAAAAAAGACATTTTTCGATGATGGTTTGAGTAACGAATATCTCGAAGTAGTTAAAAATGGCATTCCTCAGACATTAGCTTACAGTCGTTACTGGGCCCGAGCAAAAGGCAAAAAACCCACCGGATCGATGTTTCCTGTTGTGATGAAAGGAAATAATAAAACCACTTCCGATCTAATTTCTAATACTGAAAGAGGCATTTTAGTAAGTCGATCCTGGTACGTGCGTTATGTCAACCCCAAAACTTTAGAAGTTACTGGCATGACTCGCGACGGTACGTTTTGGATTGAAAATGGTAAAATTGCCTATCCGATTAAAAATATGCGTTTCAATCAATCTTTGCCAGAAATGTTGCGGGATGTAGAAGATCTTACTCAGGTGCAGCGTTTTGGTAGTAAAGTAGTTCCTGGAGCGAAAGTTAAAGCCTTTAATTTCAGTAGTATTACTGATAGCGTTTAATACAGCAAAAAAATTCGATCGGGCGATCGCGGTAGGATAGACTAGCGAAAATTTAAAAATCTATTGACAAATAATTATTTGTGAGTCGATCGCCCCTTTGAGCTAAATCTAATATTTAAACTATTTTTTTCTAGACACTAGTTACACCAATTATTTTAGAAAATGATATTAAATAAAAGTTCTTCTGCGATCGCAGGTTATTTAAGAATAGTATTTATTAGTTTATCTTCAATTTTTGTATCTTCTAATTATACTGTCGCTCAAATTATTCCAGATAATACTTTAGGTAATGAAAGATCGCAAGTTCAAAGCAACTTTCAAATCAGAGGAATTAACAGCGATATTATTAATGGAGGATCGAGACAAGGCAGTAATTTATTTCATAGTTTTAGCACATTTAATATCGAGGGAGGAAGAGGTGCATATTTTTTAACTCCAACTGGTATAAACAATATCTTAACTCGGGTAACAGGGGGGAATGTTTCTAATATTTTCGGTACTTTAGGAGTGTTAGGAAACGCTAATTTATATTTGATTAATCCTAATGGAATTTATTTTGGCAACGGTGCAAAATTAGATATTAGAGGTTCGTTTACTGCCACAACTGCCGATGGGATTA
>CAYWIH010000026.1:0-31751 GCA_964458305.1 uncultured bacterium
AATGAGGTTAATTTTTCTGGAGCTAATTTATTGGGTACGGATTTTACAGGATCGAATCTGGACAATGCCATATTTGATAATAGCTCGATCGCCGCAATAAGTAATTTTATATAATATATTTTCAATCAAAAAATATTCCTACTTCCTCACCGATATATCTACAGCCCGATCGCAACTATATTAAATAAACTTTGTCAATTAAAAATAACTTTTTGTATCATTTCCCTCGCTCCAAAAAAAATTGAAAACCAAGCCGATTCAATACCATCGAATAGAAGAAACACTCGAGCCGCGATCGAATCCTAAAAATAAATCCCGATCGACTTTTAGATATCTTGACATTTTTACAAAAATATGAAGGAAACCCAGCCAGAGCAGAAGCCGTGATATTTATTAATTACGGTTGTAAGAGGAGTTGTTCTGCGGCAAATTGGCGAAAGTGCTACTTAATTATCTAAAAAATGGAGAAAAAAAATATAATTACAAAATATTGAGTTAATTGAAAACAGTCCAAAAATTAAAATTTTGGTATTATTCCCCTTTGTACTTGGCATCAATTTATAAATTTTAGTAAAAATAAGCAGCTCGCCGAGCAAAAAGACACGATCGGCCAAAAATACCAATTTTTTGATTTATATATTGCATCATCGGTAACAAAATCTAAAATCGAAAGTAATAAATAAAAAAAAGAGTTAGCGTGGTTTCTACAAGCATCCCCAAAACAACAATAACAACAAACATCGTACCCCAACGTCGTACCGGAGCATTTGCTTTAATTGACAGCCTCAAACGTCATGGAGTAAAGCACATTTTTGGCTACCCCGGAGGTGCGATACTACCAATTTACGACGAATTATATCGAGCAGAAGAAGAAGGAGACATTCAACACATCCTCGTCAGACACGAACAAGGTGCAGCTCACGCCGCCGATGGATACGCCCGCGCTACTGGTAAAGTAGGAGTATGTTTCGGGACTTCGGGCCCCGGTGCGACTAATCTAGTTACAGGTATAGCAACAGCCCAAATGGATTCAATTCCTATGGTGGTAGTAACAGGTCAAGTCAGCCGAGCGGCGATCGGCACCGATGCATTTCAAGAAACTGATATTTACGGCATTACTTTACCGATTGTCAAGCATTCTTACGTAGTCAGAAGTGCCAAAGATATGGCAAGAATAGTTGCTGAAGCTTTTTATATTGCTAGTACGGGCCGTCCCGGGCCGGTATTAATCGACGTACCCAAAGATGTTGGCTTAGAAGAGTGCAACTATATTCCAGTCGAACCAGGTGCTTTAAAATTACCTGGATATCGCCCTACAGTTAAAGGCAATCCCCGTCAAATCAATGCTGCATTAGAATTAATTGAAGCATCTTCGAGACCTTTATTATACGTCGGTGGGGGAGCAATTTCTGCTAACGCTCACCCTCAATTATTCGAATTAGCCGAACGCTTTCAAATACCAGTAACCACAACTTTAATGGGTTTGGGTTCTTTTGACGAACATCATCCCTTATCTGTAGGTATGTTAGGTATGCACGGCACTGCTTATGCTAATTTTAGCGTCAGCGAATGCGATTTATTGATTGCAGTAGGAGCGAGGTTCGACGATCGAGTAACCGGAAAATTAGACGAATTTGCCAGCCGTGCTAAAGTAATTCACATCGATATCGATCCGGCTGAAGTGGGCAAAAATCGCGCTCCTC
The DNA here is from genome assembly GCA_964458305.1 of uncultured bacterium. Classification (GTDB taxonomy): domain Bacteria; phylum Cyanobacteriota; class Cyanobacteriia; order Cyanobacteriales; family JASJDA01; genus JASJDA01. The sequence goes on from CAYWIH010000026.1 coordinate 1,704, forward strand.
AAGTTCCTATTGTTGGAGACGTGCGCCGCGTTTTAGAACAAATTTTACAACGGGCCAGAGAATTAGATTTACCCAGCGATCGCACCAAAACTAGATCTTGGTTAGAAAGGATCGATCGTTGGCGAGAAGATTATCCTTTACTCGTTCCTCATCACGCCGATAGCATCTCCCCTCAAGAAGTAATCGTGGAATTGGCAAAACAAGCCCCTAACGCCTATTACACCACCGATGTCGGTCAACACCAAATGTGGGCGGCTCAATTTCTCAAAAACGGCCCCCGTCGCTGGATTTCTAGTGCTGGTTTGGGTACGATGGGTTACGGTTTGCCTGCGGCTATGGGAGTTCAAGTCGCTATTCCAGATGAAACCGTAATTTGTATTAGCGGCGATGCTAGTTTCCAAATGAACCTGCAAGAACTAGCAACTCTTTCACAATATGGCATCAATGTCAAGACAGTAATTATTAATAATGGTTGGCAGGGAATGGTGCGCCAGTGGCAACAAGCCTTTTTTGGCGAACGTTATTCTTCATCGAATATGCAAGCAGGAATGCCCGATTTTGAGCTATTGGCTCGAGCTTTTGGTGTAAAAGGAATAGTAATTAGCGATCGGGCTAAACTAGCCGATAGTATTGCTGAGATATTGGCTTACGACGGGCCGGTGTTAGTCGATGCAAAAGTTAAACAAGATGAAAACTGTTATCCGATGGTTGCTCCGGGTAAAAGTAACGCACAAATGATCGGACTTCCAGAAAAACCCCAACAACCAAAAACGCTCGAATTAATTAGTTGTAGCAACTGTGGTGCTAAAAATCCTCCGGGAAATAATTTTTGCCCGGAATGCGGCACTAAACTTTAGTTGAAACCCGATTTAATCGTCTTTTCCCTGCCAAGAGGTAGGGTTTTTTTAGTTTGAAGAAAAAGAACGTTATTTTCGATCTAGTTTTGGGAAATATAAAAGATGAATAATCTTTTTTTGAGCTGGTTAGAGAACTGTGAGTACTCTACAACAACAATTCGAACATATTTTAGTTCTTAAAGATCGCAAAGGTCGCAGAATAGTTACCCTGGAAAAAAATGTATATACTTTAGGTCGAGCTTCAAAAAACGGCATTGTTATTTACGATCGTCAAGTATCTCGCTATCATGCAACTTTAGTGCGAAAACAAGATATGCGAACTAAAAAATATTCTTTTTGGTTGATCGATGGCGATCTAAAAGGAAAAAGAAGCACTAACGGACTGTTAATTAACAGCAAACAATGCTTATCTCGCAAACTAAAAATAGGAGATGTAATTACTTTGGGCGATGCTACCACTATTAAATATTATAAATTTTCTCGCCTTGCCCTACAAAAAATCTTAAAACCAGGACAAATGTTAAATCAAGCTCTCATAGATAAAATGCTCTTTAATAACGATGAAAATAAAAAAACAATAGTAACTTAATGTTAGTAGTAGGTAGAACGGAGACTGAAGCAAAAAAAAATTAATTTTGCAATCTTTCTAAATTTATAAATTATCAAAAACTTATTAAAATCGATCGCTTTTTTGACAACATTCTCCGCTTCCTACCCTCATATTGATTATCCTTTTAGAGGATATTCGATTTTAGTGCCGCCCAAACCACAATATCCGTTAGGATTTTTAGCTAAATATTGTTGGTGATAAGTTTCCGCATAGTAAAATTCCGATGCGGGAATAATTTCAGTAGTGATTGTTTTATCGTAACCCTTATTCTTGAGAGCTTCCTGATAAGTTTTTAGAGAATCTTGAGCTAATTTTTTTTGTTCGTCAGAATAGACATAGATACCCGATCGATATTGAGTACCGGTATCGTTTCCTTGACGCATACCTTGAGTCGGATTGTGACTTTCCCAAAAAACTTTTAATAATTGCTCGTAACTAACAACTTTAGGATCGAAAACAACTAAAACTACTTCGTTATGGCCCGTCAAACCGCTACAAACTTCTTGATAAGTAGGATTTGGAGTATATCCTGCTGCGTATCCTACAGCAGTGCTAAAAACCCCTTCAAGCTGCCAAAACTTTCTTTCTGCTCCCCAAAAACACCCCATACCAAACATCGCCATTTGCATTGTTTCTGGAAAAGGAGGTTCGATCGGGTTGCCATTAACATAATGACTGCTGGGAACTTGCATTTTTTCGCTGCGTCCAGGTAAAGCTTCTGAGGGACTGGGCATATTCGACTTTTTACCGAATCCAAACAATACCATAAATTTTGACCTCAATTAATTATTAAAGTTTTTTTGTCTTACTTAACATTATGTAACTTTAAGGCGTAGATTGTCCCCAAGAACTTTAACGATCGCCGCCAAAAGTAATATTGCTCGATCGATAGTCAGATGGTTCGACGTGAATCACAATTCTCACCGGACTAAAATGCTTTTCTAAGGTTTTTTCTACCTTTTCCGTAATGTCGTGAGCTGCAACTAAATCCTCAGTATTAACCACCAAATGCATCTCAATAAAGGTTTGTTTGCCAGTAATACCCCGAGAAGCAATATCGTGACAGTTAATTACTCCGGGTACTTCCATCACTATGCGATGTATTTTTTCTGGCGCGATCGCCATGCGATCGACTAGGGAGGGTAAATTAGCTTTGAGTACTTCCCAACCACTTTTAAACACCAGCAAAGCTACCGGAAAAGCTAAAATTACGTCTAACCATTCTAATTGAGATATACCTAAATTCTGTCCTTGCGAAACTCCAATCAATCCGGCCAAAACAGTAATTGTTACCCAAACATCACTCATGGTATGATGAGCGTCAGCAATTAAGATCGCACTGCCAATCTTTTTGCCTACTCTGCGCTCGTAAAAGGCTACAAAAATATTTATGCCCAAAACTAAGCAGAGCAACCACAATTGAGGAACTGAAATTTTAAGGGGAGAAGTACCATTAATTATAGTTTCGATCGCCCCACTCAAAATTTCAAAACAAGCTATCCCCAAAAAAGCGGCTATTGCTAAAGCTCCTACTGCTTCAAATTTAGAATGTCCGTAAGGATGTTCTCGATCGGGATAGGGTGAAGCAAATTGATTGGCAATTAAACCTAAAACATTATTAGCACTATCTGTCAAACTATGTAAGGCATCTGCTTGCAAGCTCAAAGAACCTGTAATTAACCCTAGTATTAATTTCAATCCCATTACTGAGATATTCAGTAGCAAAGTAACGATTAAAACCGATCGGACTCGAGCGCGATTATCTCTCATCACACACAGCAGCTCTTAAATACAATCTTAATTTGACTATCGTACAATATGACGCAACTTACACTTAATTTAATTCAAGGTTCGGTCAGTTTTAATTTTACTCCCGAAGCAGCCCGCAACCTAAAACAAGAGATTTCCCAACTAGTTCGCAATCTTAAAACCGTTGCTAATTCTAAAAACAATATCTCTCGAATACCTACTCCGCAAAAACCAATGGAATATCGCTACACCGGAGAAGTTTTTCTAGAGTTTTTTTGTAACCCGAACATTTATCCTAGTCCCTATGCTGCTAAAGTTTTAGTAACCGTTAAAGACGATCGGATTAGGATTACTAGCGAAGCAGAACTTACACGCTCGATCGAAGATCTCGATCGATATTTAGAGCAAATTGCCTGAGTCTAATCTATCGATCGAGTAGTAAAATATTAGTTTTTTCAATTTTAATCGCTCCCCGCAGACTTCAGTTTAAAGTTGCAACAAAAAAAATTTTGTCCGAGTACGATGTCAATTTTCTAATTACGCTGTATAATATTTTTAATTTTAGTCGTTGTCCCAGTTTTCTGCTCCGATCAAATCGCCGATGCGATCGCGTAATAGATACTCCCATCTTTCTAATTCGTATTCTACACCTACCCATTCTCGGGCTGGTATATATTTACAGAGTACGTATATTGGTTGCTGGCGGCTGACAGTACCTTTTTCCAACAGTTGACGTACTTCGTCGCGAATCATTTCGATCGAGTATTTCAGGCAACTTTTGGGGGATGATATAGTATTGATACTCATGATATTCAATCTCTTCTTATATTTAACTAGGTGAATCAAATTTATGGTAGTGTGTTGATATATTTGATTTTACGGAAATAAAATTCCTGTCGTATATATTGTTACACTATTCTAAATTTTATCCTACTATTTATTGTCGTTTTTATTTTTTTTAAATCATTTAGTTGCAACTTGAATGCAATTAATTGACTCGCTCAAATTTTCTTGTTAACTCAGTCATCATTCCATACTTCTGATGGAACTAAATCTCCAATGCGATCGCGCAGCAAATAATCGCATCTTTCAAGTTCGCATTCTACTTCGACCCATTCTCGACTGGGTATGTATTGACACATCACATATATTGGTTGCTGCCGACTTACAAGTCCCTGTTCGATCAGTTGTCGGGCTTCATCTCGGATCGTTTCGAGGGAATAATTAATCTTGGCAGGGGGGGTTAAGGTTTTAATACTCATCAGAACTCACCAATCAAATAAACATCTCTATAATTACTATAGTCGAATAACTAGAATAAAGAACACAATTTCTGCTGTATATTTAGTTACTGTTTTTCAAGTTCTTAACTATGGTATTTTATTACAAAATATGCTAGTATATATACTCACATAAAAGTTTCTTTATTTAAGTTGACAAAACTTGATAAATTGAATATTGTCTGGCAGACTATTGATTGGGCTTGCGGCATTTGAGCGTAACAAAAAACCCAAGGTGATTTAATTTCTGCTTTTAAATATTCCAACACATAAGGACTACCGTAAATTAATAAAGCTTGAAGATCGTTATTTTTTAACCTTTTCTTAAGAAAATTTTTAGTTATCGCAACTAAATCGGAAGTATCTTGAAAAGGATTGCCGCGGATAAAAAGTTGCAATAAAGTAGGTCGATCGAGATCTAAGTAACGATCGAAAGTGTGACGATCGAACAGTTTGGGAGAGTAACCTAGTTTTTGCGGTATGGCGATCGCTGGAGTGTGGCGGGCTAAAAAATCGCTGCAATTGGTAGCATCGTCGACTAAAATAATATTTTGACCTCCTTTGGTAGCGGGTGTTATCGGTATCGTTCCTCCGGTTTGAATTGAAGCCTTTAAGATATTATCGATGCAGTCTCTAGCCCGATCTAGATTTAAACTAGATAAGAGATCTAAGCTTGACGGAGCGGAAGGAAAGCTGATAATTTTATTTTTAGCTGCTTTAATTTTTGCTGCAGACTCTCTAATCCTAGCTGCGCTCAAACGACCCGATCGCACGGCTTGAGAAATAGCTTCGATGGTTAACTCTGGATCTTGTGGCATTAACAAGATATCAGCTCCTGCTTCGATCGCCATTATTGCTACTTCTTCGGGGCTGGCATAATTAGCAACTCCTGCCATAATCAAAGCATCGGTAACAACTAAACCAGTAAAACCCAAATTTTGAAGTAATTGACCTTCAATAATAGTTTTAGATAAAGTAGCAGGAAGTTGTTTATCCCAAGCCGAAATTAAAAGATGAGCGGTCATTACGCTATCGACACCAGCAGCGATCGCCCTTTGAAAAGGTAATAATTCTAAAGATTTCAGGCGAATCTCGTCGCAATCTATTACTGGCAAATTAAGATGAGAATCTACTTTAGTATCCCCGTGCCCGGGAAAATGTTTGGCGGTAGTTAAAACGGGATAAGATTTTGCTCCAGCGATAAAAGCAGCAGCCAGTTGGCCTACTATCTCAGCATTTTCGCCAAAAGAGCGGACGTTAATAACCGGGTTATCGGGATTGTTATTAACATCGACCACCGGAGCTAAAAGCCAATTGATGCCTAGTGCTGAAGCCTCAGAAGCAGTTATTTCCCCTAGTTCTCGGGCTAATTGTGTAGCCAGATCGAGATTTTCTTTAGCGATCGAGCCGAGGGCCATTGGTGGGGGAAACCAAGTTGCTCCAGCAAATCTTTGTCCGACACCTTCTTCGATATCGGCAGCTATGAAGAGAGGTATTTTAGCAGTTTCTTGTAATTGGCGAACCTTCAACCACAATTCTGGTGCGGAAGCACCCAATAAAATAACACCGCCAATATGCAATTCTTTTATCCAACGATCGAGGGAGGAAAAATCAGCTTCCCAAGCAGGATAACGAATTTGGTTATCGAATAAATAACCCGAGGTTCGCACCACCAACATTTGCCCGATCGCCTCTTTTAAAGACAACTCCTGCTTCAATGTTAATTCCTCTTAGGCTTTAACTTAGTTTGGCACTAATCTAATCCTTCAAAATTTGGCGATCTTTGGTATTTTTCCCGATCTTGGCGAGAAATACGCTCGATCGATTCTATGATGCGATCGCCTAGTTCGAGGGAGCGATCTTCTACAAATGTTATTTCCGGGGTGCGACGCAAACGCATTCTGTGACCTAATTCGCGACGAACGAAGCCAACAGAAGAGATCAATCCTGCCATAGTTTCTGCTTTAGCAGCTTCGCTTCCGTAGATACTTACGTATATTTTAGCGTGTTGTAGGTCGCCAGAAACATCGACTAGAGTAATGCTGACCATACCAGCACCAACTCGATCGTCTTTAATTCCGTTAATTAACATTTGGCTGACTTCGCGTTTGATCGCCGAGGAAACGCGAGAAACTCGCCGGCTATTAGCCATAATACATCGCCCCCTATTTTAAATTAATTGCGGTCGCGATCGGATTTTTTTACCTTTTGTCGGTCTGCCGCTCTTAAAAGATAGCCGATCGACTCTAAAAAAGATAGCTAAGATTCAGACTGCATTCAAGCCGAGCATAGCTTCTAGGGTGAAATACAAGAAAGCAAAACCACCGACGAGCAAACCAATTAAAGCTATTACTGTCAAAGGATTTTGCAATACTGGCTTGATTTTTTCAAACAGAGCAAAAAATATGCCCAAAGAAATAGTAATTAGAAATCGCGGGTAGCGAGAAACATTTTGCCAAAAATCATTCTGTTGCATCTGTTCAGCCAAAATTTTTACTCTTAAACGATTTTATCTATGTTAAAGGGTAATAAGTGGTTCAAGCAGCGTTAGCTTTTGCTTCTTTTTGTAAAAAGCTAATAATCGAAGCTTTTTCTAACAATCCTACAACTACACCATCTTCTTTAACTACTGTCAATTGTTGCAGATTTTGGCCTTCAATAGTTTTAACTGCTTCTAACAAAGTGCGATCGCCTGCTATGATGTCTATTTTTTCTTCGCTTCGAATCGAATCTTTAACAAAAGTCTCCGTCCATTGAGAGGTGGGAATTTTTTTCATGTCATCGACGGCGATCGAACCTAATAATTGTCCGGTTTCGTTAACTACTAAGAATTTTTTCCACTTAGTTTGACCGATGATATACTCGTTAGCGAACTCTCGTAAATTTAAATCTCCAGAAACGATCGGACTGTCTGGAATTACGGCATCTTCGGCAGTATAGCTGCTTAATTTCTCTTGAATTCTAGCCGACTGGGCTGAAACTCCGGCATTTTGCAGTAAAAACCAGCCAATTAACAAAGTCCACAAACTACCTATCGGAAGAATATTTAAAACTCCCAACGCTCCTATAGTGATAGCTAACCAACCAAAAAACTGACCTACTCTCGAAGCAAATAAAACGCCTTTATTAGGATTGCCTGTAATTTTCCAAACAATTGCTTTGAGAATATTGCCACCGTCTAAAGGTAAACCAGGAATTAAATTAAATATTCCTAAAACCAGGTTAATATAAGCCAGTAAAGAAACTACTGCAGCAACCGCATTCGGTAGGGGTATAGTAATGCCGATCGCAGTTAGCATTGCAAACAATACCAAACTGACTATCGGCCCGGCGATCGCAATATAAAATGATGCTAAAGGTGTTTTTGCTTCTTTTTCTAAAGTTGCCAAACCCCCAAAAATAAATAAAGTAATCGATTTTACTTCTATTTCGTTATTTATAGCTACAAAACTATGACCCAATTCGTGAGCCAAAACAGAAGCAAATAATAATATTGCCGCAATAAATCCCAAAATCCAGGGTACGAGCGGCCCGAGATAGCTAAATTGATTTGCTAATTGCGCTCCATAGCTTAAAGTTACTAGTATTAAAACAAAAAACCAAGAAGGATTCACGTAAAACGGAATCCCAAATAAACTTCCTACGCGAATACCATTCATAATCGCTACCAAAAAATCTTTTTTACACTTTCTCTAAATTGTAACGAAGCGTTAAAATAAAAAATTTTGCTTTAAAGCAGAAAAATCCGCCCCTAAAAGTTCGGTTGAGACCAGCATCAGGTCAGGCATAATAAAATAAGTAGCTTCTGTATTGCTCAAAATAAATTCATAAAAAAATTATGTCAGGTTTTGAATTACAACGTCCAGAATCTTACACTCAAGAAGACGTTCAACAAATACTACAATTGGCTCTAGCCAATAAAAATCCCAACAGCGAAGAACTATCGAGAACCGAACTTTTGCAAATGGCAGAAGATCTTGATATTCAAGGAGAATGCCTCGAAGCAGCAGAAAAAGCTTGGTTAGTCAGAAAATCTAACGATTTACAACGAGTTGCTTTCGATATTTATCGTAAAGATCGACTTAAAGAAAAAGCGATCGGCTTTGGCATCGTTAATACTTTTTTAATATCCTTGAATTTGGTAAGTGCGGGAACTGTTTCTTGGGCTTTATATATTTTTCTAATCTGGGGCTTAAAATTATCCTTAGATACTTGGAAAACTTTCCAATCTAAAGGAGAGGGCTACGAAAGAGCTTTCCAAAGTTGGAAGTTCAAACAAGAAATGAAAACTTCAGTCGGCAATATTTGGGAAAAAGTTAAACAAGGTTGGCAAACGTAAGTTGCTAGCTGTAAATTAAATAACTCAAAATAATCGCTCCTCAGCAATGTTTAAGTTGAGTTCGAGGTAATCTATTTTCTCGAGATTGTGGGGATACCATCCCCTAAAATTCTTTAAGTTGAAAATTTTTCTCATTTTCTCGCTAACAAGTTAAAACTAAGCTCGCTATACTATCAAATAATTACTGACACAAAATAAGTAGATTTTTAAACTGAATAATGCAGCTAACCGATCCTAGTAAATTTACCGATGAAGTTTGGGATGCCATCTTAGAGTCTCAAGAAGTAGCCCGTAGTTTCAAAAACTATAACTTAGAAGTAGAGCATCTAATTATCGCTCTGGTAGAACAAGACGGTCTAGCAGCAAAAATTTTAAATAAAGCAAATATAGATATTTATCGTTTAAAACAACAATTAGAAAACTACACGGCCAGACAGCCAAAAAGCCCCAACGTATCTCAGCTTTATCTGGGTAGAGGTTTAGATGGATTGCTCGATCGAGCAGAAGAGATAAAAGAAAATTGGCAAGAAAAATGCATCGCCGTAGAGCATATTGTTTTAGCTTTTGCCGAAGATGATATCGGTAAAAGATGTTTGCGAAATTTAGGTGCGGATTATCAGAAAATAGAACAAGTAATTGAAGTAGTTCGACAGAGCGATCGAAGCGTAAAAAATCGGGATTTAGAAGCAAAAGAGCGATCGTTACAAGGCGGATCGGATCTCAAAGACAAAGCCGAAGAAGAAAACAAACAAGCACTGCAACAGTACGGAGTCGATCTTACAGAAAGAGCCAAAGAAAATCAATTAGATCCGGTAATTGGCAGAGACGAAGAAATAAGGCGCATCATACAAGTATTGTCCCGCAGATCGAAAAATAACCCAGTTTTAATCGGCGAACCTGGAGTTGGAAAAACCGCGATCGCTGAAGGATTGGCCCAACGGATCGTTAATGGAGACGTACCGGAATCTCTCAAAAATCGCCAATTAATCTCTTTAGATATGGGTAGTTTGATCGCTGGGGCTAAATATCGCGGCGACTTTGAAAAACGTCTTAAAACAGTATTGCAAGAAGCGATCGACTCTGGCGGACAAATCGTTTTATTTATTGACGAATTACACACGGTAGTCGGTGCTGGTTCTAAGGATAGTAACATGGATGCGGCTAACTTGCTCAAGCCAATTTTGGCAAGAGGTGAGTTGCGCTGTATTGGGGCGACAACTTTGGATGAATATCGCAATCATATTGAAAAAGATGCCGCTTTAGAAAGACGATTTCAACAGGTATATGTCAAGCAGCCTTCAGTAGACGATACGGTATCCATTTTAAGAGGGCTAAAAGAGCGTTACGAAGTCCATCACGGCGTTAAAATTACTGATTCGGCATTAGTTGCTGCAGCCTCTCTTTCCGACCGTTATATCACCGAAAGATTTTTACCGGACAAAGCGATCGATTTGGTAGACGAAGCTGCCGCTAAATTGAAAATGGAAATCACTTCTAAACCAGTAGAATTAGAAGCAGTCGATCGCCGTTTGATGCAGTTGCAAATGGAAAAACTGTCGATCGAAGGGGAAGAAAAAAGTCCGCTCACAGTGGATCTGTCTTCAAAAGAAAGAATCGATCGCATTCAAGCAGAAATCGAAAGTTTAGAAAGCAAACAAACAGAATTGTCTTCGCAGTGGTTGCAAGAAAAAAAATTTTTAGAAGAGATTAATAATTTAAAAGAAGAAGAAGAGAAATTAAGAAATCAAGTAGAAAAAGCATTTCGAGAATACGATCAAAACGAAGCTTATCGCTTAAAATACGAACAAGAAAAATTACAGCGCGATCGCGACGAAAAAGAAACTAAACTAATCGAAATTCAAGCAAGCGGCAATACTTTGCTCAGAGAAGAAGTTACAGAAGCAGATATCGCCGAAATAGTCGCAGGTTGGACTGGAATACCAATAAATCGTTTGTTAGAAACCGAACGACAAAAACTCTTACAATTAGAAGGACACCTCCATCAAAGAGTTATCGGCCAGCAAGAAGCTGTTAATGCCGTATCTTCAGCTATTCGTCGCGCTAGGGCTGGAATGAAAGATCCCTCAAGACCGATCGGTTCTTTTCTCTTTATGGGGCCTACGGGAGTAGGAAAAACGGAACTAGCCAGGGCGATCGCTCAATTTCTTTTCGACAGCGAAGATGCCATGGTGCGGATCGATATGTCCGAATATATGGAAAAACACTCCGTTTCTAGGCTGATCGGCGCACCTCCAGGATATGTAGGATACGAGTCTGGAGGACAATTATCCGAAGCAGTTCGTCGCCGTCCTTATTCGGTAGTATTGTTAGACGAGGTGGAAAAAGCACACCCGGATGTATTTAACATTTTGTTGCAAGTACTTGACGACGGCAGGATCACCGACTCTCAAGGTAGAGCGATCGACTTTCGCAATACTATCATTGTCATGACCAGCAATATCGGCAGCGCGTACATTTTAGAAATGGCTGAAGATGATTCGGATTACGAAAAAATGCGTAAAAGAGTTCTCCAAGAACTAAGAAAAGGCTTTCGACCCGAATTTCTGGCCCGCATCGACGATTTAATTATTTTCCACACCCTCAAACGCGAAGAATTGCGTCAGATTGTTAATTTACAAATTAAACGAACCGAAAAACTCTTAGCCGAGCAAAAAATATTCCTCGAACTTTCCGACCCAGCTCGAGATTATATCGTAAATGTTGGCTACGATCCGAGTAACGGGGCGCGTCCGATCAAGCGAGCCATCCAAAAAGAATTAGAAGATCCGATCGCACTAAAAATATTAGACAATAGTTTCAGCGAAGGCGATACGATTGCTGTTGATTGCCTCGATAGTAGTTTAACTTTTACTAAAAAAGGTGCGATCGAACATTCTCAAGAGCAAGCATCTCCTCCAGTAGAATTAGAGCGATCGCAGTTAAAATTAATTTAACTTTCCAGTCGGAATTAGTTTAATCTCAGTTTTAGTTCTTTAATTGCAATAATTGCTAAATAGTTTACTATTGCCATAAATTTGAAAATTGTTTTGAGCGATCTAATTAAAAATATTAACTCAACTTTTGTTTTAATTAGATGGCAATCTACAATTTTTTTACTCAAAATTTAATTCGATCGCCCCTATAAATCTTGGATTTAAGAACAGTAAAAACCTCAAAAAAAGACCTATTTAATATTAATACTTGACAAAAACAGATTTAAATGAGAGTATTCTAATACACTGGGATAATCTATCTAAATATATATAAGCTTTTGCAACCTAATTGTTTATAAATATCTCCATAATTGAGTTGGAGCGATTTTCGAGCGAGATATTCAGATTGAGTTAGGTTAAAAAATTACAATTTTAGGGATCTGTTTTCAAGAAAATAATGGTTGAAGATCGATAATCCCACCGATCTAGTTTGCTTACTTATCGAAGGTTTGTCGCAAAATTAAGTTTGTTAGTAGTTGTTTGGCAAGTAGCTCTAACCCGGATTGAAGAAACAACTACCAAAGTATTTTATAACAAACGATCGGGGGGCACAGACCACAAGCTTATTTGGTTTTTTTCTTTGACAACAATAGAGACTACTGGTTCTCGTTCCCCCAAAAGCTCGCGACATATATCGATCGCGTCTTGAAATTGGTTTAATGCAAAGCCTGCGACTTTAACAAATAATAAACCGTGATAAGTTATAGCTCGATCTATTTGTTTAGACTTTAATTGAGATTTGCTCAATTGACAATATTTAATTTCTTCCGCGCTTAAAACAATCATCGACAATCCTATTAATTTCAAATAACTAGTTCTTAATTTCTAAGATCGGCGCAAATTTCCTTAATAACCTCCTCCTTGGGGAGTAAAAAATAAAAAACAATTTTGTGTCCGTCAAGGATGATACCGTTTCTGCGGATACCAATTCTCAAAAATAGCAAAATATATAGCGATTTTATTTAAAAATATAAAAAAAGTTGAAAAAGCTGATAATTCCGACCTCTTACCCAGTCAGACTAACCTTTTTACTGGTATTAGCTCTTCGATCGCTTTTGAAAAACGGTATGAATATGGTTAGATTTAGCGAACTCAGAAGTCAAGCAGCTTTGTTGTAAGCCATAAGGATCTACCTTTAATTTTACTGTTTAAGTAAGTTTAGTATTTTTTTCAAGTAAAAATACTAATTGCTTCGATCGCTGCAAATAATAAAAATAAATAATGTAATTTATTCCATTTCTGAAAAATAACTTCATAGCTCGGAGAGATTGCTTTTAAAACTTGTTAATTATTTTCCTGAATTACGACTTTTTTTACTAAATATTTTATTATTTGATAAAAATGGTATTTTACCAGCCTCACACCAAAAAAATATCTAACTTAAACCAAATACCGATCTATTTTCGATCGTCAACTATAGCAGATAAAACTATTTATTAGATTCCTGTAACTTAGACTCAACACGAGCGCGATCGAAAGGAGTATATTTACCACCTAAAGCTTCGACAATAGTGCGAGTATTAGTTGCTAACATTTTGAGATAAGTATCGGCATCGCTTCCTGGTGAGCCGATCGAATCGGCATAAAGCTCTTGAGAGGCTAATTTTACGCCAGCTTCTTCAGAGACCACTGTAATTAAACGAGGATTAATCGTTGTTTCTGCAAAAATTGCCGGAACGCCGCTTTTTTTAACATCTTCTATTAAGTTTTCAACTGTTTTTGCACTTGGTTGTTCTTCGGTACTAATTCCAATTAAAGTACCAAGAATATCCAAACCATAAGCACTAGCATAATACTCAAAAGCATCGTGAGTTGTAACTAATTTGCGATTGCTTTCGGGAATAGTTTCTATCTGAGTTTCAATCCAAGTATCTAGTAACTTTAATTCTTTTACAAGTTCGGCAGCATTTTCGTTAAATTCCTCTCGATCTTCTGGAGAAATTTCAATTAACTCATCCCGAATAGCATTAACCATTAGAATTGCATTTTCTGCGTCGCCCCAAACGTGAGGATCGGGAACTTTTTGACCTTCATATTCGAAATCTAAAGGTTTAACAACTTCTGCTACGGCAAATTTTTTTCCCTTCACTCCAGCAGCTTCAATTAGTTTAATAATACCAGGCTCTAAATTGTAGCCATTATATAAAATTAAATCTGCTTTTTCTAAAGCGATCGAGTCTTGAGGAACTGGTTCGTAAATGTGAGGATCGTCTCCGGCTTTAAGAATACTTTTAAGTTCAATTTCATCTCCTCCAACTCGTTCGGTAAAATCGGCGATTATTGTCGTAGTAGAAACGACTCTAGGTTTCTGTTCCCCTTCTGTTGTTTCGATCGAACTTGGTGAGTTACAACCTCCGATCGCCACTGCTATTGCTATTCCTGCAACTTTCAACCAACTGCGATCGCCGATATTGTTTTTTTTCATCATCTATCTTAAGTTATCTTTATCATAATCTTCTCATTTTTTAGGGTAAGCTGGAATAAGAAAAAAATACAACCTAATTTTTATCTAAGTGATATGACAGCAGCGATCGATATAAATAATCTTGGAGTGTGTTACCGTAATTTAGAGGCTTTAAAAAACATTAACCTGAAGGTAAAATCGGCTAGGGTAACTGGAGTCATCGGCCCGAATGGTGCTGGAAAGAGTACCTTAATTAAAGCGATGTTGGGCTTAATTTCAGCTCAAAGCGGATCTGTAATATACGATAATAAACCTTTAGAAGAACAATTAAATTTAGTAGCATACGTACCCCAGCGATCGCAAATAGACTGGACTTATCCTGCTACTGTGTGGGATGTTGTCATGATGGGTAGAGTTAGAAAAACGGGTTGGTTTCGTCGTTTTTCGGGTGTCAGTCGCAGACTGGCTAGAGAAGCTTTAGAAAGGGTAGGAATGGCGGCCTATAGCAACCGACCGATCGGACAGCTTTCTGGAGGACAACAACAGCGAGTATTTTTAGCAAGAAGTTTGGCACAACAAGGAGAAATATTCTTTTTTGACGAACCATTTGCTGGAGTCGATCGCAAAACAGAAAATATTATTTTTGATATTTTTCACGAATTAGCTGCAGAAGGAAAAATAGTTTTGGTGGTAAATCACGATCTTGGCGAGTCGATTACTAATTTTGACGATCTGATTTTATTGAATAAAGAATTGATTGCTGCTGGAGTGCGAGATGTTGTTTTAACAGAAGAAAATCTTTATCGCGCTTATGGAGGTAGGGTTAACTTTTTTTCAACAAGATCTTTAGTTGCTTAAATTTCAAGTCGTTCTTCTTCTGCCAAACTCCAAAAACTCCGATCGCATTTTTAATTTAGAAATAGAGAGATTTTTGCTAAAAAAAATAATTACAGTCCTTGGTAGGAATACGATTCTATATTTTACGATCGAACCTTTCACGATCGCTTCATCCCAAACTGAAACAAATAATAAAAACTAGTTTGAAACTGAAGTTTTAGACTAGTTTTGCAATATCAAACAATATTATCATAAAATCAATTAATTGTTACAATTGTTGCTATCGACATTTTAAATTTTTCATGTTAGAAGCTATTTTTGAACCCTTACAATACGGTTTCATGCAGCGATCGCTTGTAGAAGCTGTTATCGTCGGTATTATCTGCGCTGTAGTCGGTAGTTATTTAATGGTACAGCGACTGGCTTTACTCGGAGATGCCATTTCCCATTCTGTTTTACCAGGTTTGGCGATCGCTTTTTGGATCGGGGCTAATATTTACTTGGGAGCGTTTGTTGCTGGTTTAATTAGCACTGTTTTAATAAATATTATCAGATCGCGATCGAATATTAAAGAAGATGCGGCGATGGGGATTGTTTTTTCGGCTTTCTTCGCTTTAGGTATTACTTTAATTACGGTAATTCAAAAAGAAAACAAAATCGATCTCAATCATTTTCTCTTCGGCAACATTCTCGGCGTTACTTTAGCAGACGTTCGCGATACTTTAATTGTAGCGGCGATCGTGCTGTTGGTAGTTTTTCTTTTCTATAAAGAATTATTATTTTATAGTTTCGATAAACTAGGGGCTAGGGCTATTGGTTTACCAGTACATTTGTTGGATTTGGGTTTGATGATGTTAATCGGTTTGACTATTGTAGCCAGCCTCAAAGCAGTAGGAGTAATCTTAGTATTGTCGTTGTTAATCACTCCAGCAGCAACAGCATACTTGTTAGTTACTAGATTGCATCAAATGATGTTTGTTGGCGTAGGAGTTGGCATATTTTCTAGTATTACTGGAATGTATCTGAGTTATTTTTATAATTTACCTTCGGGCCCGGCAATTGTCTTGGTAGCTTCAGGATTGTTTACGATCGCTTTTTTATTTAGTCCTACTCAAGGTATTCTTACCAATCCTACCTCTGTTTCTGCTAGTTCGCCTCTGTTGCGAGAATTAAAAAATTTGTGGCGCGATCGACCTGGAAAATAAATTATGAAATGTGAATTATGTTGCAGGGAAATGGACAATTTAACCGTCCATCATTTAATTCCCCGACAATACAGTAAAAGAAAAAAATTAGACATCGGCCCTACTATTAATATTTGCTCTGCTTGTCACAAACAAATACACGCTTTATTTGATAACAAGCAGTTAGCTAAAGAGTTAAATACTCTTGCTAAATTACAACAAGATCCGAAAATTCAAAAATTTTTATCCTGGATAAAGAAGCAAAATCCTAACAAAAAGGTCGTCGTGCGTCGCCCAAAATAAGTTTTTAAATATTTGATTTTTTAAAGGGGTCGCTCGAACTCAAACGCTCCGAAAAAAAAGTTATTTAACTGCGAGGCAAAACTAATAAATAATCTAGCTTTTAGAGAAACTTCCGATTTTTTTTGCTCTTTAATAATTAATTATATAATAATAGGATTTTATCTAATTGTTTTTTTTAGATAATTGTTCCCCAACTAAATTCACCAGAGCAATTAAACCCTTAAGATCTAGGTCTGCTACGATAGCATCTAAGTTTGTTGTTTGTTTTTTGGGATTGTATCTACTCCAAAATAATTCTTGAAAATTTTCCGGCATAGACTCGAGTAAATGAAAGAATTCACCTGCTTTTAAATCTCTTTTGCCAGAAAAAAAACGGCTTAATTTGCTCTCATCAAAACCACTCCAATTAGATATTTGCTTGTTGGTATATTTAAACTCTTTTCTATTACGAACCCAGTTAAATATATCTCTATGTTTATTAGTCGTACCTTCAATAAAATTCATAATAACACGAGATAATTAGATGAAAATTATATTTTTTATAGTTAGCATATCCGATCTTACATGAACAGTAAAAAAATGTCTATTTTTTTGTCATATTCAACCAAAAAACTATTTTAACTATTAATATTCTGCAAATTGTATTGTTATTTAAGCTATTTTTGAGCTTATTATTAGAGTTAAAACTTAAATTGTTGTAATTAAAGCAATTTTAAAAAAAATATTGTTTTAAAAGCATTATTGCAATAACAATATATCTAAATTACCATTTTTTTTTGCAATGGGAAATGTAAATTTTCAACCCAAGATTGTTGGTAAATTTTGAGGGTATTTAAGATAAATTTGTTAAATTTATCAATTAGAATAAATCGTAAATATACTTTTGCCAATCTGACATTAATCTTAAATCGATCTCAAATATTAAAAATATAAATTTTTGATTAAAAGCAAATCGGGCTTAAAACTAGGAAAATAAATGTTAGATAAATTTAGCCGCAAGAGTTCGGATTTAGGTTATCTTACCTAAAAGCTCGATCGCTATATTCTTGAATTGGATCTAAGTTGATAAATAATACTAATAAAAAGCAATTTTTTGAGAACCAGATAAATTTAATCGTAGATTAAATCGACTGATATTTTATCGATCGATCTAGCTTAATCCCCGCTCCAAACCAGCATAAAAGTAGAGCAGTTTGCTTAGAAACAACTCTACAACGAATCGAGGTCTAATGTTTGCTAAAAAGCCCCTATTAACTAGATTTCATCCCACCCAGTTACACCAGAAGACATGACATAACTAGTTACGCTAGCCTCAAAGAAATTAGCCTTAGTGTGCGCTTCTTTTTTGGTATCGGAAAAACGCTCTAAATGAGAGTAAGGACTCTTTCTATACTTATCTTCTGGGTAAAGGGGTTTGAGACCGATCGCTTTTAATCTAATATTGGCTAAGTATTTAGTGTAGTGTTTGGTGCTAGCTTCGGTGATACCTAAGATATTGTCGCCGACGATGTGATTTGTCCAACGACACTCCTGTCTGACTGCATTGTCAGTCATTTCGTAAATTTGTTCGACAGAGTGAGGAAAGACTTTCATCGCTTCGGGAATTAACTGTTGATAAAGTCTGACGTGGGATAGTTCGTCGCGGTTGATCGTTTTAAAGATATCAGCAGAACCCGGCATCAACATTCTCGAAGCCAAATTGTAAAAATAAATAAAGCCGTTGTAAAAATACAGCCCTTCCAATAAATAATCCGCCAACAAAGCAATAAAATAATTTTCCTCTGTCGGACGATCGACGTAGTTTTGATAGAATTTAGCGATAAATTGACAGCGATCGGCTAATACTAAATCGGTACGCCAAAAATCATACACCGCACTGCGGCGATCGCTTGGTATAATCGTCTCGATGATGTATTGATAGCTTTGATTGTGCATTGCTTCTTGAGAAATTTGCTCTGCCATGCACAAACTGACTTCAGGAGCTGTAACGCTACTTTTAAGATGGGGAATGTTGCAAGTCTGAACCGAATCTAAGAAGGTAAGATAAGAAAGAATGCCATCGTAGGCTCTTTGTTCGGAAGGGGTTAAGTTCCAATAATCGGTTACGTCTTGAGTCAGATCTAATTTTTGAGGTATCCAAAAATTTTCGCGCATTTGTTGGTAAAGCAATACGGCCCAAGAATAGCGCACGTCGTTGAGCTGCATTAAATTGGTAGTGTTGCCGAACCAAATTGAACGATTTTCTACTCTGTCGTCTCCGGTAGGGTTGAAGATCGCTTTAACGGGCATTTTGTTGTCAGTTATCATTATTTTTCTAAATTAATTGGTACAAGCACTACAAGAGTTATCGATTTCTTGGAAACTATCGCGCTGTACGGTGCGAACGTAATAAACTGCTTTACAGCCTTTTTCCCAAGCCATCAATAGAGTCTCGAAGATATCTTTAGCATTGAGACTTCTTTGGGGATTTTCGGGGAAATAAACCCCTTGGTTGAGATTAAATAATAATTCCATCGAAATACCCGTATCGATCCACTCTTGAATAGTTGCTATTGCTTCGACTACTCGATCTTGATGGAGGCTTTTATTTTCTTGATAGAACCAAAAACGGTCTTTAATATAGGGTGGGGCGATCGGAACTGTTCCTTTAGCCCATTTATCGTAAAAGAAACGACTGTAAACCGGAAGTACGCTAGCACTTACCCCTTGAACTAAAGAAGAAGAGGTGTTCGGGGCGATCGCGGTGATATGAGAATTGCGAATGCCGTATTTTTTGATATTTTCCGATAGTTCGAGCCAACGAGGTTTGTCTTTCGCGTTTGCTAAAAACCATTCTACGGGCTTAGCACCAATTAATTTTCCTTTACTCCATTCGCTACCAGCAAAAGCTTCGTAAGCACCTCTTTCTTTGGCTAGTTCCATCGAACTGCGAGTACACCAGTAACCGATTTCTTCGAATAATTTGCTAATTTCAGCTAAATTTTGGTAAGAAAGTCTTCTTTTTGCCAACCAGTCGGCTAAACCCATACATCCGACTCCGATCGTTCTGTAGCGATCGTTGTGGTGTTTTGCTTCTTGAAAAGGAGGGTTGGTTAGGTCGATCGTATTGTCTAAAATTCTGACTGCTACTTGAGATACTGTTTCTATTTCTTCGTCTGCGATGTTAGCGAGGTTGAGGGAGATCAAATTACAGCTATGGGCTAATTCTCCTGGCTTTACGTTACTAAAACTTTCTTGACAGAGGTTTCCTCCAGGTATATATCCGTCGTGTTTGTTAGGATTGGCTCGATTTACAGTATCTTTAAACCAAAGATAAGGCATTCCCGTCTCGAGCTGGCTGCGCATAATATTTTTAAACAGTTCTCGAGCCGAAACTTGTTTGTAGAGAGTAATTTCTTGCCCTAATTTGCCTTCAATAATTTTATAATTTGCTTCAAATTCTTCTCCCCAAAGTCCTGCTAATTCTATGCCTAATTTTGTTTTTACTTCATAGGGATCGACTAAAGTCCAGGCTTCCTTATTAACCACCCGACGCATAAATTCATCGGTAATGACTAATTGAGGAAAGATGTCGTAAGCTTTACGTCTTTGGTCGCCGTTTTCTGTTTGCATTTCCAGAAATTCTGGGACATCTAAATGCCAAATATCCACGCTGACGGTTACCGCCCCGGCCCTTCTACCGCCTTGGTTTACCGCGATCGCAGTGTCGTTGAGTATTTTGATCCATGGTATTACTCCCCCCGAAGCATTGGCCTTGCCCATTACCGCGCTTCCGGTAGCCCGAATTCGACTGACGTTAACTCCGACACCACCACCATTTTTCGATATTCTTGCTGTATTGGTAATTTCTGCAAAAATACTTTCTAAATTATCTTCGATCGCCGTTATAAAACAGGAAGTTAAAGATCCTCCCGGGCTTCTCAAATTAGCTAAAATTGGTGTAGCCAGGGATATTTTTCTGGTTGCGATCGACTCGTAAAATTCTTTAGCCCGCTTCATCCTTACTTCTTGCGATTCTAAGGATGCCAACATCAAAGCACAAGTTAAAAAAGCTTCTTGAGGTAATTCATCTTCTAAAAGATATCTCGCCGTTAATAACACCGCTCCGGCATAATCGTATTCTAAATCCCAGTCGGGATCGATCCAAGTTGAAGCTGTTTGTAATTCTTTTTCGGAATAGGTCAAAATTCTGCGATCGTATCTACCAGACTCAATTTGTAACCTGACCGTTTTTTCGTAGTCTCCGTAAGTATAGCCCCGACTTACTTTCGTATCTTTCCACAAACTCCATAAATGCAACCTTCCCGCTACGTAACGCCAATCTGGTTCTGTCGGACTGCACATTTCTAAGGCACAGTTTATTAAATTATCTTGAATTTCTCTGGTGGTAATTCCATCTCGCAACCGAGTTTTCAATCCCGCTTCTAAGGCAATGGCATTAACGTCCCATCCAGCAGTTGCCCAATCGACCACGGCACGTATTTTCGCAATGTCGAGGGGTTTTCTCGACCCATCCCGTCCGATTGCCTGCATCTTGCCATTGTTTTCTACTTTGTTGGTTACGGTCGATAAGGTTTGTTGCATTTTTCAGGACAAAAAAAATTTACCAACTACTATCAGATACAGCAAGGTCAAATTATAAATCATCACCACGCTATCTGTAGCGGTTTTATTGCGTCTTTCCGCTTTTTCTACTCTATATATATTAATCTACTAATTCTTATTTGTCGCGATATTTTTCATTCAATTAAAAATCTAAGAATTAACTATCATATCATGTTTCTTACCATAAATCCAAATTAATGGCACAATAAATTCAGAAAATATTCTTTAAAAAGTATTTGGAGATTAGATATAATAAAATATTTACCAAAAATCAGTAACGTAATATCCTAATTCAGCTAGCATTACTCGCAATAGAGGCAGACTCAAACCAATTACATTGCTGTGGCAACCTTCTATTTTTTCGACAAACAAACCTCCCTTACCTTCTAAAGCAAAGCTACCAGCACATTGAAGGGGTTCAAGACTAGCTACGTAAGCAGTTATTTCCCGATCGCTGAGATTGGCAAAATATACTTTAGTAGTACCGCAGCGTAAAATCTGCTTGTTTGCTTGGCGATCGATTAAAGCATGGCCGGTATATAAAATACCCGATCGAGATCGCATTTCTTGCCACCGAGCGATCGCCGTTGCTGTCGAATCTGGCTTGCCGTAGATTTTACCGTCTATGGCTAAAACCGAATCGCAACCGATGATTATTGCATCTTGGTATCGATCGCTGACAGCTTCAGCCTTCTTCAAAGCTAAAGTTTTGACTAATATTGCGGGATCTGTCGATTTAATTTGAGATTCGTCAAAATTACTCGGGCAGACGATCGGATCTATACCTACCATTTGGAGTAATTTACGGCGCGCAACAGAGGCAGAAGCTAATACAAAAGGAGGTAAGCTCATAAACTAGCAAACGAGCAAACAATTAACTGCTAACAGCCTACTTAGTATACAGTAAAAGACTCGGCAACGGCTTTAAATGTGTTTTTAACTTTTTTGTAGCGATTTTCCCGAGTCGAGATGTTGAAAGTGTATAGTTTACCATTATTAACCACTACGCTGGCTAAATTATGTCTGGTGACATCGCCAGGCAATTTAACGCGATATTCTAAGAGATAGTAATCTTTATTGAGATCTTCTCTTTTCCCTGCTGCGATTAATTCAGCTTCGCGATCGCTCCCATCGGCATTATTGACTTTTTTCATAAAACGATAACCCACTTCGGTCGGATCGCCTAAAGATTCTAGAGTTTCCTCCGAAGGTACTCGGCTAATAATTACGCTTAAATTTTCGCTTTCTTCGATTAGATCCCGATATACCGTATCGACACCTTCAGAGGCCCCCTGCACGTCGACACCGATCCAACCGTTAGGATAGAGAAATTCGTAACCTCTCGCCGTATTAACATATTTTTGCAGTCCGCCAACACCGCTAGAGCAACCGTATAAAACTAGAGTAAAAATAATTAAAATGGTTGCTATAAAAGATTTGTACATTTTGCCTCTATTGACATTATCTCGATTTTTTGTTAATCAAAATCTGCTCTTTCGGGCCAGATATTAACAACTTACCAAGATCGAGGAATATTTTTAAAATTTTTTCTGGCTGCAAGTGCATCCCCGCAAAAATTTTATCCTAAACTGTCAGAGGATGCACCAAGGTAATCTTAAGATTTAGCTTAAATTTAAGAGACTATAGCAGCTAAAGCAATCAAACCGCCGATTAAAGCGACTCCTAAAGCAGCTACAATAATATAATTGCGTTTTTCAGTTTGTGTAGCTTCTCGAGCTACATACATTTTTGGTTCTTTGGCGTAATTATTTAGTCTTCCACCTTCTTCTACCGTATAGGGCATATCTATTGACCTCTTGCTAAATTTTGTGATTGATTCTCGCTTGATTATATTGACTTTTATTCCGATCCGATCGTAAATATTTACAAAAGTAAAAACAATTAACAATAGCGACATTTTTCTTAACTTTTAGAAAAATAATTCAAGTAAATAATAAAACCGCAATTTAGGGTAAACTTTTCGTTGTTCGAGGATCTAGTCGGCGATTGCCTCCCTTGACAAGAGTTGAAAATATATTCCTTCTAACCTCTACCTTGCCCGAAGAACGTTAAATTATTTTAAGTTCGATCGCGATCGCGCTTTAGAAAATAGGTTTTTAAGATGAAAGAAATTTTGTATGTAGAAATACCAACACCAGCTACCAAAGAAGTTATAGAGTGGTTACAAAAAGAATGGCAGCCGATCGAAGGTGAAAAAAAGATCGCTAAAAATGGCGTTCGGGTTCAATTTTCACGATCGAGCGAACATAGGGAACTGTCTGTATTTATATGGTCGTTGCAGCGTACTACCTATTTAAAAGTATTTCAATGGGGAAAAAAAGCAATCTCGGCGAGTAAAAATATTCAGCAACAATTAGTAGAACAGTTAAGAAAAAGATTTCCCATACAATACCCTGCTCCACCGGAAATCGACCTCAAAGATCGATCGATTTTTGCGGCATTAGAGCCATATTATCCGCAAACGGTACATTTTTTTAAAAAAATGCCTAAAGGAGAGTACGATCTCAATCGAGTGTATTGGTGGGAAAAACGCTGGCGAGACAGTACCCGCAACCCGCAAAAACCAAAAGAAGTAATTTTTAAAACTGCAGCCACAACAGCGACAAAACCAACTTACGATTTAATTTATGTCGGTGGTGCTTTAGGGGTAATTCACGCCGCAGTAATGGCACTTAAAGGTTATAAAGTTTTAGTAGTCGAACGTTTAAAATTTGGCAGAATGAATCGAGAATGGAATATTTCTCGCTCTGAATTTCAAAGTTTAATCGATTTAAATTTATTTACAGAAGCAGAATTTGAAAAAATAATTGCTAGGGAATATTTGGACGGTTTTAATAAGTTTTTTGACGGTAACAATCCTCCTCAATTAAGGGCTAAAGTTTTACACACGCCTAAAGTATTAAATATCGCCTTAGATTCAGAAAAATTGCTAAATTTATGCGGCGAAAAATTGAAAAATGCTGGCGGAGAAATTAGGGACGAAACAGAATTTGTTAAAGCAGATATTTCCGAGACTGAAGTAACTTTAGAATTAGTAGATTTAAAAACAAAAACAAACCAACAAGTAACCGGAAGGTTGTTAGTAGATGCGATGGGAACTGCTTCGCCAATTGCTTGGCAACTAAACGGCGATCGGACTTTTGATAGTGTTTGTCCTACGGTAGGCGCGATCGTTGAAAGTGGATTCGAACCGGAAGTATGGGATAGCGATTATGGGGACGTTCTCAATTCTCACGGCGATATTTCTCGAGGAAGACAGTTAATTTGGGAACTATTTCCGGCAGAAAAAGACGAACTAACTATTTATTTATTTCATTACCATCAAGTCCATCCCGATAATCCCGGATCTTTGTTGGAAATGTACGAAGATTTTTTTACAATTTTGCCCGAATATCGACGCTGCGACATGGAAAAATTAGTTTGGAAAAAAGCTACTTTCGGCTACATTCCCGGTCATTTTAGCGTCAGCAGTAGCGATCGCCAAGTTGCTTTCGATCGACTTTTAGCGATTGGAGATGCAGCTTCTTTACAGTCTCCTTTGGTATTTACTGGGTTCGGATCTTTAGTCAGAAATCTCGATCGCATGACGGTTTTGTTAGATACTGCTTTGCGACACGATTTATTAACAGCAGATCGTTTAAATCAAATTCGCGCTTATCAAAGCAATATAGCGGTTACCTGGCTTTTTTCTAAAGGAATGATGGTACCGACTGGCAAGATTTTACCACCCCAAAGAATTAACGCCATGCTCAATACTTTTTTCGGTATTTTAGCAGACGAACCTGAAGAAGTCGCCGATACTTTTATTAAAGATCGTACCGATTGGCTGACATTTAATCGATTAGCAATTAAAGCTGCTCGCCAAAATCCTGCTTTAATTTGGTGGATTTGGGAAATGGCAGGAACTAAAGATATGTTGCGCTGGTTCGGTTCTTATTTAGCTTTCAGTTTCGATGGCATTAAAAACTTGTTATTTAAAGGTTGGTTTCCCCAATTTTTGCAGCGATCCCAGCCTTGGTTAGAAAAAAGTTATCCGCAGTTATGGTTGAGATTATTGAGTTTTAAATATAGTCTCAATTTATTCAGTAAATAGTCTGAAGATAACTATAGTTAAATTCGGGAATAATAGAACTAGAAAATCATTAGAAATTAATATTAGATAACCTTGCAATCGATAAATCAATAATGCTTTTTTTAGTACGACCAGAAAAACCTCTGGAATTCCCTAGCGGTGCAGTCGCGATCGATTCTAGTTTGTATGTCGAACGACCGCCGATCGAATCAAAAACTTGCCATCACGTCCTTCAACCTGGAAGCGTCCTCCGTATTAAAGCCCCGAGAAGGATGGGAAAAAGTTCTTTACTTTTAAGAATTATATCTTTTGCTAGACAAAATGGATATAAAACAGTATGCATTGATTTTCAAGAAGCGGACGAGAAAATTTACAACAATACCGATCGATTTTTACGTTGGTTTTGTGCTAATGTAGCCCGTCAATTAGGTTTGAAACCTAACTTGGATGAATTTTGGGACGAAGATATGGGCAGCAAAGTAAGCTGTACCATGTATTTTGAGGGTTATATATTAGAAAAAATATCACAGCCGATCGTTTTAGCATTAAATGAAGTAAATCGAGTTTTCGAGTATCCTGCTATTGCTAAAGAATTTTTACCTTTACTGCGATTTTGGCACGAAACGGCCAAACAAACGGAAGCTTTTCAAAAACTTCGTTTGGTAGTAGTTCATTCTACAGAAATTTATGTCCCTTTAGATATCAATCAATCTCCTTTTAATGTCGGTTTACCGATAAAATTGCCAGAATTTAATTTACAACAAGTTATCGATCTAGCTCGAAGACATCAATTAAACTGGGAAAACAGCCAAGCAGAGCAATTAAAGAGCTTAGTTGGGGGACATCCTTATTTAGTAAGATTGGCTTTATATCATCTTGCTGAAGGAAAAACAAGTTTAAAACAATTATTAGCACGAGGGGCAACTCAAGCAGGAATTTATAGCAATTTATTGCGAAATCACTGGGAAATATTACAAAAACAGTCTGAATTAGCTAAGGCAATTAAATTAGTCGCTAAATCTTCTCAAAGCTTGCAACTAGAACCGATCGCAGCTTACAAACTCAATAGCATGGGTTTGGTTAACTTAGAAGGCGATCGCGCCAAAATTTCCTGTCAATTGTATCGTCTCTATTTTTCCCAACAACAAACAGCCTCTAATTTGGTAACTAAAAGTAATCGTATCGAACAATTAGAACGAGAAAACAGACAGTTAAAAGATTTAATTTATCTCGACTCCCTGACTCAAATTGCTAACCGCCGCTATTTCGACGAATCATTAGTCAAAGAATGGCGCAGAATGGCAAGATTAGATCGCAATTTATCTTTAATTTTATTAGATGTAGATCATTTTAAACTTTATAACGATACTTACGGCCATCAAGCCGGAGATATTTGCTTGCGATCGGTAGCTAAAACTATCGATTGTTGTTTAAAAAGGGGTGCAGATCTCGCGGCCCGTTACGGAGGGGAAGAGTTTGCTGTTATTTTACCAGGAACGGACTTAAAAGGGGCTGTTTTTCTTGCCGAACAGATAAGTAATAAAATTAAAGCTTTGGAGATCCAACACGCTCGTTCTTCTGTTAATTTAAAGGTGGTTACTGTTAGTATTGGGGTTACTTCGATCGTTCCCAATGCCAATGTTTCGCCGACAATTTTGGTTCAAGTAGCAGATAAAGCTCTATACAAGTCTAAACGAAACGGACGCGATCGCATCAGTCAAATTAATATTTCTTTTTAATGGCTTTTTAAAATACTTTTTTTACCTAAATCCCAGTCGATCGGGATAATTTTTAATGTTTATTTTCAATTAAATACTAATTTAAAAAATATGTTTGTTACTAATTCGCTACCAATAGATTTTTCGGAAAATCAAAATAATTTATATCAAGTAGGTGGAAGTTTAGATAATAATTCTCCTACCTACGTTACTAGGGCGGCTGACGAGCAACTTTATCAAGGTTTAAAACAGGGAGAATTTTGTTACGTTCTTAATTCTCGGCAAGTAGGAAAATCATCTTTATTAGTTAAGACAAGACATCGATTAGAAGCAGAAAAATATGTTTGTGCCACCATAGATCTCAGCGCGATCGGCAGCGATAATATTCAGCCTCAACAATGGTATAAGGGCATATTTGCTGAATTGTGGCGGGGATTTAAACTTTATAAAAAAAAGAATTTTAAAAAATGGTGGAACGAACAGGAAGATATTGCAGTACTGCAAAAATTAAATCACTTTATTGTCGATGTTTTATTGACTGAATTCGATTCTCAAATAGTTATTTTTATCGATGAAATTGATAGTATTCTCAGTTTAGATTTTTCTGCCGATAATTTTTTTACTTTTATTAGATCTTGTTTCAATCGCAGAGCAACAGATGCGGAATATCGGCGCGTTACTTTTGCAATTTTTGGGGTAGCAACTCCTTCCGATTTAATTAGAGATAAAACTAAAACTCCTTTTAATATTGGCAAAGCAATAGAATTAACTGGCTTTACTTTTGCAGAAGCTCGACCGTTAATAGCAGGATTTGCGAGCATAAATCTCGACCCAGAAAAAATTCTCAAAGAAATCTTATTTTGGACTGGTGGGCAGCCATTTTTAACTCAAAAAATTTGTAAAATCGTAGCTGAAAATATCGAAAATAATCCTTATATAAATAAAAAATGCGAAGCTGAATTAGTTAAAAATATAGTAGCAGAACAAATAATTAATAATTGGGAAAATCGGGACGAACCAGAACACTTAAAAACAATTAGAAACAGAATTAAATCTAACGAATGCAAAGCGGGAAGGCTCTTAAGTATATATCAATTAGTTCGATTGGGAATTGGAGTTGAAACTGACGATAGCCGCGAACAAATAGAATTGATTTTATCCGGCTTAGCGATCGGAAAAAAAGGAAAATTGCGAGTAAAAAACGAAATATATCGTCAAGTATTTAACCAACAATGGATCGAAAAACAATTAAACTCTTTACGCCCCTACTGGCAAACATTATCCGCTTGGGTAGCATCCCAAAAAAGAGATAAGTCTCGTTTGTTGCGAGGTCAAGCCTTAAAAGATGCCCAAGATTGGGCGCGAGATAAAAGTTTGAGCGACTTAGATTATCAATATATAAATGCGTCGATCGAACTAGAAAGACAAGAAACACAAAAAATCCTAGAAGCAGAAAGAAAAGTATCGTTAGAAATTCAATTAAATTAAACTCAAGAAAACTATAAGCTGCAAAAAAAACTCTTACAAGTAACCAGTTTTGGCTTGTTATTGACCGGATTATTTGCAATTACCGCATTTTGGCAATATCGGATCGCAGAAAAACACCGGACAATAGCTATTACTAGCGCAGAAGAAACCAGAATTAGCCAAATCGAAGCATTAATATCTTCTTCTCAAGCAAGATTTGATTCCGATAAAAAATTAAGAGCAACAATTAAAGCTATTAAAGCAAAACAAGAATTAGATAAACTTAAAATCGCACCCGATCGACTCGAGCGAGAAGTAAATTTAGCCCTGAGAAGAGTAATATACGGAGAAAACGAATCTAACGTACTTTTAGGTCACAAAACAGTAGTTTATGCAGTAGATATTAGTCCCGATGGAGAATCGATCGTATCTAGTTCGATGGATCGGACGATCAAAATTTGGAGTAAAGAAGGTAGTTTGATTAGAACTATTCAAGCACATCAAGACTCGATCGCAGAAGTTATTTTTAGTCCCGATGGCAAACTAATCGCTTCAGCATCCGAAGATGAGACAATAAAATTATGGAATCGTCAAGGAAAGCTATTAAAAACTATAACAGCCCACGATCGAGGAGTCAGATCGATCTCTTTTAGTCCCGATGGAAAATTGCTCGTTTCCGGTGGTGACGATGGCAAAATAAAATTGTGGCAACTTGACGGTACTTTAGTTAAAACTATACAAGGCCATCAAAATAAAGTCAGAAGGGTCGTTTTTAGCCCAGATGGCAAGTCGATCGCTTCTGGATCTAGAGACAAGATGGTAAAATTATGGCGGCTCGACGGTAGTTTAATTAGAACTTTACCTGAACACAGCGATCGAGTCAGAGCAGTTGCTTTTAGTCCCGATGGAGAGACGATCGTCACCGGATCGATGGATGGGATCGTCAGAATTTGGAAAATTGACGGAACTTTACTAAAAACTCTTTACGAACATCAAAACGGAATTAGGGAAATTGTTTTTAACCGAGACGGAACATTCTTTGCCTCTGCGTCCGGGGATGGTACTGTAAAAATATGGAATCAAGACGGCAGATCGATCGAAACCCTCAAAGGTCACGATTTTATTGTTTGGGGAGTGGCGATCGGGCCCGATGGCAATACAATGGCTTCTGCTTCTGAAGATGGCACTGTCAGACTTTGGAAAATCGACGGAATTTTGGCAAAAAATAGCATCGGACATTGTAATTGGACGAAATTAATCGATATTAGCCCCGACGGTGAGATCGTTTTTTGTCATCGAGATACCCATCAAGTAGAAATATGGACTCGATCGGGCCGATTAATTACAATTTTAAATGATGGGGACAACCATATTAATTCAATAGCCTATCATCCCCAAAAGAAACTGATCCTGACGGTTTGTGAAAATAACAGCATCAAATTATGGCAACTTGACGGCACTTTATTGCGAACTTTCCCGGCACACGATGATGATATTAATCATATAGCTTTTAGTGGCGACGGCAAATATATTGTCTCTGGTTCGAGGGATAATAGCATCAAATTATGGCAACTTGACGGCACTTTATTAAACACTTTTACCGGACACG
>CAYWIH010000026.1:31851-40555 GCA_964458305.1 uncultured bacterium
AGCATCAAATTATGGCAACTTGACGGCACTTTATTAAACACTTTTACCGGACACGGATCTACAATCAATTTTGTTGCTTTTAGTCCTGACGGTCAATATGTTGCTTCTGGTTCTAACGATCGCACCGTAAAGCTATGGAAACGGGACGGTACTTCAGTAGAAACCTCTTTCGGACATATCGCTGGAATTCAGTTTATCACTTTTAGCCCCGACGGTAAATATATCGCCACTGCTTCTAGAGACAAGACAATCAAGATCTGGAAAATTGACGGTACTTACCTAAATAGTTTAAAAGGACATCAAGGGGCTATTAATGCGGTAGCTTTTAGCCCAGATGGGAAATTAATCGTTTCTGGTTCGGACGATCTCACGGTAAAGTTATGGAAAGCCGACGGTACGATGTTGGCTAACTTGACCAAGCACGATGGCAGAGTTGAAAAAGTTGTTTTCTCTAGCAGTGGCAAAAAAATCATTTCCCTCAGCAACCAATCTCGGATCGTTATTTGGGATTTAAACCCGATTTTCGAGGGTCGAGAATTAATGTATGCTTGTCAGTGGGTAAAAGACTATTTAGCAAATAGTAAAGAGGTAGGGGAGAAAAAAGCTAATTTATGCCAAAGTTTATATTAATCGCAAACATAAACGCTAAATCAAAATTGATATGACTACAGGTATTTGGGTTTTAGGCGATCAATTATCCCTTCAACAAGCAGCATTACAAAATCGTGCTGAAAATCGCCAAGATACCCCGATAATTTTCATAGAATCCCTCAATTATGCCAAACAACGCCCCTATCATTCTCAAAAACTAGTTTTAGTTTGGTCTGCTATGCGTCATTTTGCTGAAGAATTACGCACTGAAGGGTGGTCGATCGATTATAAAATAGCTGAAGATTTTCAAACTCCATTAAAAGAATGGATCGACTCCAATAATATTAGCGAGCTGTTAATAATGACACCCAGCGATCGAACTTTTGCTAATTTTATTAATAACTTAAAATTAAATTGTACGATTAATTTTATTGACAACAATCTCTTTTTATGGAGCGTAAAAGACTTTAAAAATTGGGCTGAATCTCGCAAACGTTTGTTAATGGAAGATTTTTATCGTCAAGGACGTAAAGATTTTAATATTTTAATGGACGGTGACCGGCCGATCGGCGATAAATGGAATTTCGATAAAGAAAACCGCAAACCACCTAAAAAAAACCTCGACACTCCAGCAAAATTATCTTTCGAGCCGGATAAAATAACCCAAGAAGTAATCGAAAAAGTAGCCGCTTTAGATATTCCCAAATACGGAGAAATTGAACCTTTCAATTGGGGTGTAACTCGCCAAGAAGCTTTAGAAGTACTAGATTATTTTATCGGCGAATCTTTAGCTAATTTCGGTACTTATCAAGATGCCATGGTAATCGGAGAAGAAACCATGTGGCATTCTCTTATTTCACCTTATTTAAATTTAGGATTATTGCAGCCTCAAGAAGTAATAGAAAAAGTAGCAAAAGCAAAAGAAAAAAATAAAGAATTGCCATTAAATAGCCTCGAAGGATTCATCCGTCAGGTAATGGGATGGCGGGAATATATGCACGGAATTTATCATTATGTCGATGCAGATTATGCTAAAAAAAATTGGTTCGAGCATACTCAATCTTTACCCAAATTTTATTGGGATAGCAGTAAAACCGATTTAAATTGTCTGCAACAAACTCTGAGCCAAGTCGAAAAAACAGGCTACGCTCACCACATTCAAAGATTGATGTTATTGAGTAATTTTGCTTTAATTATCGGCACTTCCCCCCAAGAATTAGAAAATTGGTTTCACTCAGCATTTATCGATGCTTACGATTGGGTAATGCAAACAAATGTCATTGGTATGGGACAATTTGCCGACGGGGGAATTTTAGCCTCAAAACCTTATGCTTCTTCGGCAAATTATATCAATAAAATGAGCGATTATTGCAAAAAATGTAAATACAAGCATACCAAAAGAACCGGAGAAAATGCTTGTCCTTTTAACTATTTTTATTGGGATTTTTTGACAAGACATCGAGACAAATTAAAATCTCTTGGTAGAATGAATTTGATTTTAGCCAATCTCAAAAAAATCGACCCCGAAGAATTAGAAGAAATGCAAAAATTAGCCCAACAGTGGCGAGAAAAAAATTAAAGAGGACTAATAATGAAAATGCCGAAA
Organism: uncultured bacterium; assembly: GCA_964458305.1. Classification (GTDB taxonomy): domain Bacteria; phylum Cyanobacteriota; class Cyanobacteriia; order Cyanobacteriales; family JASJDA01; genus JASJDA01. Next base: position 34,049 of record CAYWIH010000026.1, read on the forward strand.
AAAATCGCAAAATATCCTTATTTTCCAGTGATAGTAAACTTTGGAGTAGGATTATTATTATCGTCGATCGCTTCGGGAGTTGTTTGGAATTGGGAACAAAGAAATACAAAAATAGAATTTGAAAGAGAAATAGATAATACCACCCATGCCATACAATATAATCTCGATAATTATGCTTTAGCAACTAAATTACTCGGCGGACTTTACGAAATTTCTGAAAAACTAAAACAAGAAGAATTTCAACGCTTTACTAGTAAAATAAAACCAGCACATCCGGCATTAATAACAGTAGGTTGGTCTCCGCAAATAAAACAAAGCGAGCGAGTTGCTTACGAGCAAAAAATGGCCCTCGAAAATTCTGCTACTTTTGAAATTAAAGAACACGACGAAAAAGGGGCATTATTAATAACAGCAAGAGAAACTGGTGAATATTATCCTATTACTAATATAGAATCAAGTAACTCAACAATAAGACGGTTAATAGGTTACGATTTAGCTTCAGAACAACAGCACAAACAAGCGATCGAACGGGCAAAAAACGAAGAAGAAATAGTTTTCGTGCGCCACTTTTTTTTAGGACACGAATCTACCGATAATTTTGTAATGTATCAACCCGTTTACGAACCAAGAGCAGAATTTTCTCGCTTAAATAAAAAAACTGAATTCTTTAGAGGTGTTGTTTACGTAGTATTTCAACCCTCAATCATGGTAGACAAAGCGATCGAAGGAATGAGGCTAGAAAGTATCGATTTTTATCTTTATAACGCTCCGATCGAACAAGTAAAATCTTCTTTATTGAAAGAGTCCGATCGCGACGATTCTGATTTTGTACTTTTTTACGACCACAATACCAAAAAAGTCACCCAAAATTCTCAAGAAGCTCAATTTTTACTTTCTCAAAGAGAAGCTAGCGGACATAATTATTGTCCTGGAGATCCGAGTTGGTCTGCTTGTTTGCGACCTCTTTATATCGGCCAAGAAGAATGGTCGCTGATCTTTTTTCCTAAAGAAGAATTTTATCGCAATACCGAACATGACTCCTTGATGACTTTATTAGTTGGTATGTTTGCTACCGGAAGTTTATCCTTTTATTTATGGTCTTCAATTAAAAGAAACATTCAAACCGATCGCTTGGTTTTATCTCTGACACAAGAAGTCAAACAAATTAAAGAAAATTAATTAGCAATCGAGCGAAATTTTAATTTAAAGTTGAAATTAACTTTTCTACTCTTTGCTTAATTTCGTCTCTAACTTCGCGAAAAATTGCGATGTCTTGGCCTGCGGGATCTTCTAATTGCCAATCTTGAAATACTTCTCTTGTCAACCAATTTTCAGGTAAATTTACACCACAACCGCACAAAGAAATTACAATATCAAAATCTTCAGCTCGAAAATCCTTTAAAGCATCCGAAGTTTGATGATTAATATCGATACCCACCTCTAACATCACCTCGATCGCAGTAGGATTGACCGCAGATGCTTCTAAACCAGAACTTTTGACAGTTATTTTATTTGGGCCTAATTCCCTGGCAAATCCTTCGGCCATTTGCGATCGACAGGAATTTTTTTTGCAGACAAACATTATTTTTTTCATGATTGATAAGATCCGCTAAAAAATCAAGTAAAATCTCAACTCGAGTTTAACCAACTGAAAACTTTGAAATCAGCCCTCGATCGACGCTAGGATAATTATGCTTTAATTAGCATTATTTAATAACATCAATGTCTGAAGCTGAAGTAATTGGATTGGGAAGATCGGGAATAGCTGCCGCGAAACTCTTAAATAAAAGCGGTTGGCAGGTTACTCTAAGCGACTCTGCTAGCCAGGATAAGATAGCTGCTCGTCCCAATGGCGAACTCTTAAACAAATCCCAACAAGAATTAGTTGCCCGAGGAATTAAAGTAAAACTAGGCCAAAATTTAGATCTCGATCGCGATCGTTTACCAGATTTAATTGTAGTCAGTCCCGGAGTTCCTTGGGAAGTTCCTGCATTAATCGAAGCTAGAAAATTAGGCATCGAAACGATCGGAGAAATGGAATTAGCCTGGCGTTACCTTAAAGATATACCCTGGATCGCCATTACCGGAACTAACGGTAAAACTACCACAACAACCCTGATAGCCGCAATATTTGAAGCTGCTGAAATTTATGCCCCCCCTTGTGGCAATATCGGTTATGCTGCTTGCGAATTGGCACTAGCGGAGCGAAAACCAGATTGGGTAATAGCCGAAATTAGCAGCTATCAAATCGAATCTTCGAGTACGATCGCACCGAAGATCGGAATTTGGACTACTTTTAGCCCCGATCACCTCAACCGTCACAAAACCCTCGAAAATTACGCCGAGATTAAAGCTTCTCTATTGCGTCGTTGCGACAAAAAAATCTTTAATGGTGACGATCCTTATTTGCAGAATTTAGGGGCGATCGAATCGTGGCAAAATCTTTATTGGACTAGCACTTTAGGTAAAACAAGAATTTTCGGTTCTCCAGATTTGGGAGTATATATAGAAGATGGTTGGGTCAAAGCTTTCGGAGAATTAATTTTACCCCTGTCTTTATTTAAAACTATCGGAGTTCATAACCAACAAAACCTTTTGCTAGCTATAGCAGCAGCCCAACTAGCCGGAATAAATAAACAGGCGATCGCCCGAGCTATTGGTAATTTTCCAGGAGTACCCCATCGTTTAGAGCATATACGTACCTATAAGGGAATCGATTTTATTAACGATAGCAAAGCCACTAATTATGAAGCAGCAACAGTCGGTTTGGCAGCGATCGAACAGCGAGTTATCTTAATAGCTGGCGGGCAAGCTAAACTAGGAGACGATCGCCATTGGATCGATACGATCGTTGCTAAAGCTGCTACGGTATTATTAATTGGAGAAGCAGCTCCAGCTTTTGCACGACGTTTGGCAAAAGAAAATTATCATGACTACGAAATAGCAGAAACTATGGACAATGCAGTTAAAAGATCCTTAGAATTAGCAAAAGAGCGCGATGCTAAAGTGGTTCTCTTGTCTCCTGCTTGTGCTAGTTTCGATCGATTTGAAAGTTTCGAGCATCGCGGCGATACCTTTCGTCAATTGTGCTTGCAAATAGAATAAATTACTTAATTATAATTTTAAATAAAATAAAATATAACTTTTAGCTAATTTCCCCCAGGATAGTATGAGGAATAAGATATTATGCCAGTTTTTTCCAGTCAAGTGCCTCTCGATCTAATTGTCTCAAAAGAAACAGGATCTCGCGTTCAGACAATTAGTCAAGCACTTGCTCTCGCCAACGAAGGAGATACTATCCTAGTTCGATCGGGATTATATCAAGAAAGCATTACCATCGACAAACCAGTAACAATTATGGGAGAGGGTGGGGCTAGAGATACGATCGTTTCTGGGATTGGCTTTGATTGTATTAATATGCAAGCAGCAGAAGCTAAAATTAAAAATCTAACTTTAAAAGGAGATCGAGCTAATTGCGGGCCGAATTTTCGCGCTGCAGTAGATATTTATCGCGGTAATTTAATTATTGAAAATTGTATAATCACAACCGCGATCGGCATCGGCATAAAAATTTGTAAGGGGGCTTTTCCTTTAATTAAAAACTGTAAAATCTACGGGGGAAAAGATGCGGGTATCAAAATACTTCGCGGTGGTGGAGGAATTATCGAAAATTGTGAAGTTTCCTATCATAAATCTTCCAATATAATTATTGCTGGAGAAGGGAAAACGATCGTCAGAAAATGTCAAATACATGGCAGTAAAAAAAGTGGTATTTGGATTGCAGATCGTAGCTCTCCTTTAATTGAAAACTGTCAAATTTATGATAATGCCTATCCGGGAATTGGTATCACATCATACAGCAATCCAAGAATTAAAAACTGTCAAATTTATAACGGAACTAACGGTATTTTAGTAACTAATAATGGCGGAGGAACGATCGAAAACTGCGAAATCTACCAAAATAGTTACCCGGGCATTGCAATTACAGCTCGAGCCAATCCAAAAATAATAAAATGCCTGATCTATAACGGCACTAACGGAATTTCGATCGCAGAACAAGGCAAAGGAATAATCGAAGATTGCGCGATATATAATAATACTTATCCAGGTATAGCAATTAATTTAGAAGGAAATCCGAAAATCAGTAACTGCAAAATATACGATGGCAAAAGTTACGGAATTTTGATTACGGAAAAAGGCAAAGGAATTATTGAAAAAACAGAAATATACAGAAATCAAAAACCAGGTATAGCTATTACCTCAGAAGGTAATCCTTTAATAAAAAAATGTACTATATATCAAAATAAAAGTAACGGTATAGCTATTAGTAAAAGTGGCAAAGGAATCATCGAAGAATGTATCGTTCGCGATAACGAAGACTTACCAATTGCGATCGAAAAAGGTAGCAATCCCTGGATCGAAAAATGCGAAATAATCGACGGTAAATCAATCCATTATTTGCGAGAAGAAGTCGATCGCCTCGTGGGTTTGTCGAATCTCAAAAGAGTAGTTAACGAAATTATCGATACCGAAATTGCCAATCAACGGTTGCGAGCGGCCGGAATGAAAGTAGACGAAGCAGAAAGCCGTCACATGGTATTTATCGGCAATCCGGGAACGGGTAAAACTACAGTAGCCAATTTAATCGCAGAAATACTACAACAATTAGGCATTTTAAAACAAGGACAGTTCGTCGAAGCGAGAAGAGATATACTCGTAGGTCAGTATCAAGGACATACAGCAAAACGCACCGCTACGGTAGTAAAATCGGCTTTAGACGGGGTGCTTTTTATCGACGAAGCCTATGCCCTAATACAAAGCGATCGAGACGAATATGGCACAGAAGCAGTCAATACTCTGATCTCTTTAATGGAAAAATATCGCCAGCGTTTGGTGGTGATATTTGCAGGATACGGCCTGGCAATGCAAAAATTAATCTCAGCCAATCCTGGTTTAGAATCTCGCATCGCTTATCAAATACAATTTCCCGACTATACTCCCGAAGAAATGCAGCAAATTTTTGCCTCTATGTGTCAAACAAGTGGTTGGATTTGCAATTCGGATTTATTTGATTATCTATCTATAGTATTTAAAAATATTTACAACAGTCGCGACGAAAATTTTGCCAATGCGAGAATAGTCCGTAACTTGCTCGAGGCGATGGTAAGAAGGCTAAAAAGTCGCATCGTTAAAGATAATTTAGCAGGAACAGCAATGCTAACCCTCGCTGTAGAAGATATTCCGCCAGAATATCGCGTTGCTAATAACGAAGTAGATAAAGAAAATTTGTCGCGCTTGTTGGGGGAATTAAACGATTTAATCGGTTTAGACTCGGTAAAAGATGCGATCGGCGAATTAGTTCATACTCAACTAGCTAATCAAAAACTCTTAAAAGCAGGCTATCACGTTAGAGATACCGAAACCAGACATATGCTGTTTACTGGCAACCCCGGAACTGGTAAAACTACAGTAGCTAGATCGATCGGCAAGATTTTTAAAGCTTTAGGATTGCTCAAAAAAGGTACTTTCTACGAAGTAAATCGATCGAATCTCGTCGCACAATATCAAGGCCAAACCGCGATTAGAACCAAACAAGCAGTAGAATTAGCTTTAGATGGAGTGTTGTTTGTTGATGAAGCTTACGCTTTGAGTAACGGCGATTTCGACAGTTACGGAACTGAAGCGATCGACACTCTAGTACCTTTAATGGAAAAATATCGCGATCGTCTGATCGTTATTTTTGCTGGCTATTCTCAGGAAATGCAATTTTTTATTGCCGCTAATTCGGGTTTGGAATCTCGCATCGCTTATAAAATCGAATTCCCCGACTATACTGGCGAACAACTGCATCAAATTTTTCTCAGTATGGCAGCTAAAGATGGTTGGATCGTGACTGAAGATGTCGATCTTTTACTTCAGGAAAAATTTTCTAACCTTTACAGCGATCGGCCCCAGAATTTTGCCAATGCTAGAGATATTCGCAATCTTTATGAAAAAATGGTCAGATCTCTTAAAACCAGAATCGTTTTAGATGATTTACCGGCTACAGAAATGCGAAAATTTACCCCCAAAGATATTCCAACTTAGTAACGAGCAGAGTATAGGGGTGGTGAATGGTGCGAAGCACGCGCAAGAGCTTCAATAACAATTCTTATCTTCGATGATACAATACACAAACAAAATACAATCTCAATAATGAAAAGTACCCGTACTTATTGGAATCCCCTATCACCTGCTTCTGCTGAAAAATGGGAAATTATTGCAGAATCGGATGGTAAACTTTCTCAAATTACGATCGCAGAAGATTCTGAAACTGGCGACTATACCAGACTGACCAAGTTTGTCGATGGCTATTCTACCGAGTCTTTCGGCCCGAAAATTCACGACTACCCCGAAGAAATTTTTGTTGTTTCGGGAAGATTGTATGATGAGGCTTTTCAAATGTGGCTCGAGCCGGGTTATTATGCAAGTCGTCCCCCTGGTGAAATTCACGGGCCTTTTAAGGCT
>CAYWIH010000027.1:0-40318 GCA_964458305.1 uncultured bacterium
TGATGCTATTGCTTATTATGGTCGAGGTTCAGTTTATTACCAACAAAAAAAATGGGGATTAGCTTTAGATGACTACAATAAAGCTATTGCAATTGAGCAGAATATTGTTAGAGCTTATAAAGGTCGTGGATTAGATAATTAACAACAAAAAAAATGGCTATTAGCTTTAGATGACTAAAACAAAGATTTCGATATCGATCCGATTTTGGTTAGAGCTTATCAGGGTCGAGGTTCAGTTTATTACCAACAAAAAAAATGGCAATTAGCTTTAGATGACTACAATGAAGCGATCGATCTCGAGCCAAATTATACTGAAGCTTATTACGGTCGTGGCTTAGTTTACGCAGAATTAAGAAATAAACAAAAAGCGATCGAAAACTTAAAAATAGCCGCACAACTATTTCAAAAAGAAAATAATATTATTAGTTATTTAAAAATTATGAATGTTTTAAAAGACCTAGAAAGATGAATAATAGCAATTCTCAAAAAACAAGCTACCAATAAAGTAAAAATAAATTATTCAAATACTCCTTAACTATTATCCTAACCCCTGTACGAACGTACCATGGTACGTTCCTAACTGACTCCTGTACAGACGTACCATGGTACATCTCTTCTGACTTCTAAACTCTACTCCGATCTAAACTAAATAAAAAACTAGTAAAGCGATCGCCTGATGAGTGAAATAACACCCAATCCTTTCTTAAACCTGAACTACGAAACATCAATAGAAGATTTGGGAGATGAATATTACGACGAAGTAGCAGCAGCAAGGTTTCCCCAACATATTTTACGGTTTCGTAACGATCGCATTTTACCTTTACTAAATTTAGATCCAGACTCGGTTGCAGACGAGCATTTTATTGAGGCTTTTGGTAAATTTGAGGCGATAAGACCTTTTTTAGCCTTGCGCTATCATGGCTATCAATTCGGCCAGTATAATCCTTTTTTAGGGGACGGTCGTGGCTTTCTCTACGGACAAGTTAGGGGTAAAGATGGGGTATTGTACGATTTTGGTACGAAAGGCTCTGGGAGAACTCCATATTCCCGCACTGCCGATGGTAGACTGACTCTTAAGGGGGGAGTTAGGGAGGTATTGGCTGCTGAAACTCTGCATCAGTTGGGTGTAAATACTTCTCGTTGTTTGAGTTTAATCGAAACTGGTGAGGGTTTATGGCGAGGTGACGAACCTTCTCCGACTCGATCGTCTGTTATGATACGTTTTAGCAAGTCTCACGTTCGTTTCGGTACTTTTGAAAGGTTGCATTATCTTAAAAGACCGGATTTAATTAAAAAACTGCTCGATCGCATTATTTTAAATTATTATCCGAATGTTGCCAATGACGATGCCGATCGCTACGCTAAATTTTATGCAGAATTAGTAGAAAGGGTGGCTAAACTGGTCTCGCAATGGATGGCTGCTGGTTTTTGTCACGGGGTTTTAAATACTGATAATATGTCAATTACTGGGGAAAGTTTTGATTACGGCCCTTATGCTTTTATTCCTACTTATAATCCTCAGTTTACTGCTGCTTATTTTGATTATGGCGGACGTTACAGTTATGGAAATCAGCCTTTTATTTGCAAATTAAATTTAGAAATGCTCGGCGATCCTTTATCGTTGGTTATGTCTGCTCGAGATTTGGAGGCTGGTTTAGCTCAATTTGATGGCTATTATCAAGAAAGTTATCATCAGTTAATGCTGAAAAGGTTGGGTTTTGAAAATGTTTCGCCAGCAGAGGAACAGTTATTATTGAAAGAGACTGTTAGGCTTTTAAGAAATAACGATATTAGTTATCATGGCTTTTTTGTTGAGTTGGCTGAAGGTTTTAATTATGGTTGGCGCGATAATAAGGATTTGATATTAGAAAATGCTAGTTTTAGTAATTTGGTAAGTGAAGATTGGCGCAATTATTATCACAAACTTTTAAATTTATTACCTGTAGAAGAGATGGAGAAAATCGGCGATCGCCTGCATTTTTCTAATCCAAAAACTGCTTTAGTTCGTCCCGTAATCGAGTCTGTTTGGGAACAGATCGATCGCAAGAATAATTGGCAACCTTTTTACGATCTTTTAAATAAACTTTGGTCGAAACAATAGGGTTTCTAAAGTTTAGCACGCTTGGAATCGCCATCAGACTTAAATGTCAAGGATAATCTCTCCCTTCTGCTATATTAAAGCTGACGATCGCCTCGGTTCGATCGTCTTTTTATTCTTAAGATTATTTTTCTCGTAATCCGATCGATCTTTGACTAAATTATTTGTGAGAACCGATTTTTCAAATTCGAGGGATCTTCTTTTATTTTTAATTCAGTAATATTTCTCAATAAATATTTATTTGCCAAAGTATTTTGTCAATAAAAATAAACACCTTCTTATTTAATTTTAAAAAAAATTTCAATATTATCCTATCAAAGTAATGTTAAATTCAAGATGGATTGTAGAAAAAAAATTAAATAACAACAAAAATTGCAATCTGAACTAATTAATTCCCTAAAAATCTTTCGAGCTGAAGCCTAGAAATGCGATGAACGCTAAAATTTTGCAAGAAAGTTTCGCTGAAATAGAAAAAAAATCTCCAGAATTTACGAGAGTATTTTATCAAAATCTATTTCTGGATTATCCCGAAGTAAAAAAATTATTTGCCAATACAAAAATCGAACAACAAGAAAAAAAAATAATGACAGTATTTGTATTGACAATTGGCAATTTACACGATTTTGCTTATTTAGAGAAACTGCTGAACAATTTAGGGAAAAGGCATTTAAAATATGGAGTAGCTTTAGAACATTATGATTTTTTAGCAGAGACATTAATTAAAACATTAAAATCTTTTCTAAAAGAGCGATGGAATCGGGAATTAGAAGCTGCTTGGCGACAAGCTTATAAAATGATTGTCAAACTAATGTTAGCAGGAGCTAAAAAAGAAGGAATAGTTCAAAAAGAACGAGATATAATTCCTGATACCTTAGAAAAAATAAGAATAGAAGCGATCGCCAAAAAATATTTACGCAAAGGCGATTCTATTAATACGGTAAAAAACAAACTCTTAGAAGATCTTTATTTTCAAAAATTAGTCGCCCAAAGAGGTCAAGACAAAACTATAAAAACTATCTCAGAATTAATACAGAAATTAATTCAAGAAAAATTGAATAATCAAGAATTCAGACTGACTAATACAGTCACTCCTAAATAAAATAACAGATTTATATGCGATCGCTGCCTAGTTGGAATGGATTTTGTTTAGAGAGAAATTTATGGATCGATCGTATTTTAACATCGGTTAAATATTCAAAACGTTAAGTTAAGTGGAAATCAAAAAAAGTGAACCTAATCGAAGTAATTAATTTAAGTTTTAAACGTTATCGGCATGAAAAATCTAATTTAATTCAAAACAAGCTTGTCTTAAGAAAACAGCTCGAACAAAACTCTAATTATCCCGAAAAAGCTTTAACCAAAAAGATAATAGAATCGAGATCTTGTCGCGAAAAATTCCAGACTTATACCGGAGAAAAATTACATTGGCTGCAAGTAATTTTGCGGCTGAAAAGCTCGGTAATTAGAGGTATTTTACCAGGGATTGCGATTTGGAGCGCGTATGCTTTAATAATTGCTTCGATCGAGCGATCGGGTTATTTATCGGGCTTGGAAGAAATTAACAGTTTACCAAAACTAATCGTCACCCTAAATATTGTTTTAAGTTTGCTCTTAGCATTTAGAACAAATACGGCACATCAAAGATTTTGGGAAGGTCGTAAACTATGGGGAAGCATGGTTAATGTTGTCAGAAATTTATCTCGAAGTATTTGGATTATCGTTGAAGAATGCGACTTAAAAGATAGATACCAAAAAGAAGTAGCGATCGGACTGGTAACAGCTTTTCCCATTGCAATGAAATTGCATTTACGCAAAGAACCCGTCAATTACGAGTTAGAACCCTTCATGCTACCCTGGCAGTACAATAAACTGCAATATGCGGGTCATCCTCCTTTAGAAATAGCTTTTTGGATCGGAGATTATTTACAAAATCAGTACGAAAAAAATCGCTTAAATGTCTTTCAACTGACAGCATTACAAGAAATGTCAAACGAAATGGTGGATATTTTAGGCGGTTGCGAAAGAATTTTAAAAACACCAGTACCTTTGGTTTACACCATTACTCTCAAAATCTTGTGTGTAGTTTATTTTTTAGTTTTGCCGTTAGGATTGGTAGAAAGTTTGGGAATGTTGACAGTTCCGGTGGTTGGGTTTATTAGTTTTCTAGTGCTGAGTATTAATGAAATCGGATCGGAAATTGAAGAACCTTTCGGAAGAGATCCCAACGATTTACCACTCGACTTCATTTGCAATACGATCGTCAATAATATTAAAGAAATGCTCTTACTCGAATCATCCCATCGCTTTTCCTTCGACAAAATGCGATCGGTCAAAAAATATCTTTTCACCGAAAAATCGCCCTTAAGTCGTTTTTGGCAAAATAAAATATTCAATATCGAATTATAGTTTTGGGTTCAAATCCTTCTGGCTGCCGACTTCTTTCAACCCTCTTTTCAAAGATATCGCAGGAGAAGACGACATTCCTTCCTCGGCTGCAATAAGCTCGGAATTAGCTTTTTTTTCCGCCTCTAACTTCGGTTGTAAGTAAAGATTTTGGAGAATCACCGAAGCACCAGCCACCCAAGGAGGAACGATCAAAGCTCCGATGATACCTAAAACGATCGTACCGCCTAAAACAGCCAAAAGTTGATATATGGGGGCGACTTTAACCGAACCGCCAACTAAAAGCGGATCGAGAACGTAAGTTTCTAAATTTTGAATGACTATAAACAATAGCAACACCCACAAAAAAGTCCATCCTCCTTGGGCGATCGCCACAATTAAAGCAGGAATTGCCCCCAAAACAGGGCCGAAAAAAGGAATTAAATTAGTAATTCCGGCAATAACCCCCAAACCCAAAGCAAATTCAGAAAGCCCGGCAAATCTCAACCCGACACTAATAACAATCCCCAAAATAGCAGAAACCACTACTCTTCCTTGAATGTACCCCCCCATCCTCTGACTGACTGGAGCTACTTGGGCCGCCAAACGTTCGTCCCAAGGTTTGGGAAATAAACTGACAATACCTTCAATTAACTTTTTCGATCCCGCTAACATATAAGCCGACAGCAACAGGGATAAAATTAAAGTAAAAACGCCGTCGATAATGCCTCTGGTGACTCCTAAAGAGCGCACTAATAATAACTGACTCGAGCGAATCGCCCAACCAGTCAGAGATTGCAGGTCAAACATTCGATCGATCAAATCGATTACTTGGGGTTCGCTGATACCAAAACGAATCACTAAATCCTGTGCTAAAGATGCTAAAACATCTAAATATGCCGGAAGTTTGCGAAACAAACGCTCGATTTGTTCTACTACTGTCGGGCCGATTAAAATGCCAGCCCCAGTTAACAGGGCGATCGAAGTTAAATAAACGAGCAATACTGCCAGCCAGCGCGGAACTCGCAAATTTTCAGCCGCAGCAATGATCGGGGCCAAACTGGCGGCTAAGACTGTGGCAATCATCAAGACTAATAAAAGACTTCTGAGCTGCCATAACAGCACCAATAACAGTCCACTAGATATTAATAACAGTAAGTTCAAAGGAGAGATAGTAATACGTGGCTCGGACATGACTTGTCTATAAAATTGCCTTTTAAGCCTTGGTGGGTTTAAACTATTATCTCTTGCGATCGCTTGTTTAGATCCCTTTATTTGAAGATTTCAAAAAAGGGGTTGTGCCGAGATGCGCCTGAAACCAGCCACTACGGGCTACAGCACTTACTCCGAGAAGTTTTCGTCGATTATAGCTTAGATGCTGAGTTAAATAAAAATATCGAGGTACTCGATCGCTATTTAGCTGGTTTAACTGCTATGAGAGCTAACAATTTAGAAAAAGCAGTCGCAGATTTTACTAATGTTATATCTCTAAATTCTAATTCTTCCGAGGCTTATTACCATCGCGGTTTATGCGATCTTAATTTAGGAAAATACGATCTGGCAATCGAAGATTTTGAACGAGTTTTAAAAATAGATTCTAATTCAGTTGAAGTCTATTATTATTTAGGTATCGCTTATTTTGGATTAAATAAAAATCGCGAAGCAGATGAAAATTTAACTGAATTTATTCGATTATCATTACCAGGAAATTCTTTCTTGAAAAATGCTTACGATCGGCGCGCAGCAGCTCGAGCTAAAATTAATGATTATTTAGGAGCAATTGAAGATTACAGTAGATCGATCGACTTAGATCCTGACAATGCTAGTTTGTATTTTTATCGAGCTATTATTTATACTTTGATGGCAGACGATCGACTTGCAAAAGAAGATTATACTAAAGCGATCGCTCTTAATCCTAATTACGCTCAGGCATACTTTAATCGAGGCGATTTTTGTTTGCAATTAGCAGATATATCTGGAGCGATTCAAGATTATCAAAAAGCGGCAGATCTCTATCGACAAATAGGCGATATATCTAACTATAAAAAAGTCTACTCTCGTCTCACCAAGTTAAGGGATTATCTCAAAGTTTAGGAGACATAAATAGAGCTATTCGCTACGTAGAACGGGGGTTGCCAGCACGCAGCAGTAATATCTATTATAATTTTTGTGCGCTAATTTCACAGCCTACACATTCTTTCGCTATATTTCTGACAGGAGTAAAATTTTTAATTAAGTTATTTTTTAAATTCAAGAAACGTAAATTATTTAATTTACTTAAAGGAGAAAGATCGCTTATTTGATTTGAAGCTAACCACAGTAATTTTAAATTAGTTAATCGTGTTAAGGGAGAAAGATCGCTTATTTGATTTGAATCTAACCAGAGTAATTCTAAATTGCTCAACTCAGCTAAAGGAGAAATGTCGCTTATTTGATTTTCTGACAATCCAAGCTTTTTTAAATTGCTCAACTCAGCTAAAGCTGTAATTTCACTTATTTGATTATTCGATATCCTTAGATCGGTTAAATTGGTTAGTTCTACTAAGGGATTAAGGTCGCTTATTTGGTTATCCGATAAATATAGCCTGAAGTATGAGCTTTTTGAATCATTCAATTTGGCTAAGGGAGAAATATCGGTTATTTTATTGTTTGCTAACCATAAAGTATTTAAATTATTTAACTTAGCTAAGAGGGGAATATCGGTTATTTGATTGCTTGACAATAATAATACTTCTAAATTGGTTAGCTCTACTAAGGGAGTAAGGTCGCTTATTTGATTTCTGGTCAAATTTAGATTTACTATATTTTTGAGTTGTGCTAAGGGAGTAATGTCACTTATTTGAATATTCGATAAGTGTAGGTCTGTTAAATTGCTTAGTTTTACTATATTAGTAAGATCGCTTATTTGGTTATCCGATAAACCTAGATAGTTTAAATTAGTCAATTGTGTTAAGGGAGAAAGATCTCTTATTTGATTTGAAGCTAACCACAGTAATTTTAAATTAGTTAATCGTGTTAAGGGAGAAAGATCGCTTATTTGATTTGAATCTAATTTTAAATCTATTAAGCTGGTTAATTTAACTAGAGGGGTAAGATCGCTTATTTGGTTATGAGACAAATTTAGTTTCTTTAAATTAGTTAAATATTCAATCCCGTCTAGTCGAGATAAATTTGTAAAATCTATTTTAAGAGAAGTAATTTTCGATAATTGCTTGCGTGTCAATGGCTCAGAGTCAGAAAGACCGAGTTTTTCGCGAATAGCATCCTCTAAAATTGGCGAGGCGAAATATTGACTCATATCTTCTGAATATTGTGAAATTAAATTCTGTTTAAAATGACTAGATGGATTGGCAACTGCTGCATCTAATCTAAAGAAGAAACAGATTAACATTAATAATAGATATCGAGAAGGTTTGCTATTTATTAACATCTTTTTAGGAAATTAGAATGATTTTATAAATATTCATAATCTATATTGAGACGATCGCGCTACGTATTAAATCTATCTAATGGTTGAAGATATCCAAAATCGTTCGCGGGAAAATTTTGATTTGAACTAAAACTAAAAATCAAATCGATAATTTCTTTAAAATGTTAGAAAAATACAAATTGCCAAAAGATCTGCGCCAAAAAATCAGACAAGAGTTAAGATCTGGCGAAAATATTACAGCTATTTATCAGCCCGTACCTCGTTTTTTTACAGCATCTTCGATTGTGACAGTTATATTTGCTATTCCCTGGACAAGCTTCGCCATATTTTGGATGTGGGGAGCATCACTTGGGAGTTCTCTGTTTTCTCTTTTCGGTCTACCATTTGTTTTAATCGGTATTGCAATGCTGTTGAGTCCGATTTGGAGCTGGTGGACTGCCAAAAAAACAGTTTATCTAGTTACAGAATCTCGTGCGATCTTGTTTGAGAGGGGTTTGTCTACGACCATCAGGAGTTATGCACCAGAGCAATTAAACGATCTATACCGCAAAGAAAAAGGTAATGGAATTGGGGATGTGGTGATTGAAGTTAAGCGATGGAAAGACAGCGATCGAGATATTCGCAGTAAAGAGATCGGTTTTCTCGGAGTTCGTAATCCTCAAGAAGTAGAAAGAAGGTTGAAACAATTGGCTCAAAATGCTGGATAAAGTTTAAAAATGATTGACAAACTTTAAGGAGAAAATTAAGATCGGGCGATCTATCCGCTCCTTAATCGACGAAAATGCCTCAAATAAGAGCTGTAGCTCGTAGTGGCCAGTTTCGGGCGTATCTCAGCTCAAGCCCAAATTAAAGATAATAACAAAAATTCTCCGCAAATTTCTAATTGTTTTATGCTACCCTAGAAAAGTTGTTTAATTTCGCACGCTCGGTATTTCGGGTGTTTCTCGATCGCAGAAATCCAGACCGGGCGGAGGATAAACCCGAATCAGGAGTAAAAAATAAAATGTCAGTTGTTTCTCTAGCAGAATTATTGGAATCAGGAGTTCACTTCGGCCACCAAACTCGCCGCTGGAATCCGAAAATGGACGAGTATATTTATACCGCCCGCAATGGCGTTCACATCATCGATCTGGTGCAAACCGCTCAATTGATGGAAGATGCTTACGATTATATGCGTACCAGTTCCGAACAAGGTAAAAAAGTTCTCTTCGTCGGTACTAAACGCCAAGCTGCTGGAATTATCGCCCAAGAAGCTTCTCGCTGCGGATCTTATTATGTCAATCAACGTTGGTTGGGAGGAATGCTCACCAACTGGGAAACGATTAAAACTCGCATCAATCGTCTCAAAGAATTAGAACAGTTAGAAGAAAGTGGCGGCCTCGATAAAAGACCGAAAAAAGAAGCATCCGTATTGCGTCGCGAATTGGGTAAATTGCAAAAATACCTCGGTGGCTTGAAAATGATGCGCCGCGTTCCCGATATCGTGGTAATTGTCGATACCAGAAGGGAATATAATGCCATTCAAGAATGCCAAAAATTAAGCATTCCGATCGTTTCTCTGTTAGATACTAATTGCGATCCTGACGTGGTAGATATGCCTATCCCCGCTAACGACGATGCAATTCGATCGATCAAGTTGATCGTTAGTAAGTTAGCAGATGCAATTTATGAAGGTCGTCACGGTCAAGATAACGTCGATTATGAAGAGTTTGAAGAAGCTTTAGATGAAGGTTCTGATTACGAAGAAGATGGCGACGAAGAAAAAGATAACAGTGAATGGGCCGACGCTCCTTCAGCCAGTGACGAAGACAATAGCGAAGAATAATAATAAATAAATCCCTCGATCGCTCGACCCTGAATGTGAGAAGATATTTATGGTAGTACGAGCAAAAATGTTTTAAACTAGGCTCGTACTTTTAAAAAAGCCTTCGTCTCTGGGAAAATTAAGCAATAAACCTCGTCTTTAAATTTTATGATGGGGAGTTTTAAAAAGTAGGAATATAAGCAAAATGGCAGAAATATCGGCAAAACTGGTCAAAGAACTTCGTGATAAAACTGGCGTTGGCATGATGAAGTGCAAAAAAGCACTCACCGAATCCGATGGTGATATGACCAAAGCGATCGAATGGCTGCGGAAAAAAGGAGAATCAACCGCAGATAAAAAAGCTGGTCGCGTTGCTTCTGAAGGATTAGTTGAAAGCTACATCCATACTGGTGGCAGAATTGGCGTTTTAGTAGAAGTAAACTGCGAAACCGACTTTGTCGCCCGTGGCGAACAATTTCATGCTTTAGTTAAAGATATTGCCATGCAAATCGCAGCTAATCCTAACGTACAATATGTTAGGTCGAGCGAAGTCCCAGAAGACACGATCGCCAAAGAAAAAGAAATTGAAATGGGCCGCGAAGATCTGGCCAAAAAACCAGATAACATTAAAGAAAAAATCGTTCAAGGTCGGATCGATAAGCGCGTTAAGGAAATGTGTTTGTTAGATCAGCCGTTTATTAAAGATCAAAGCATTACGGTAGATGAGTTAGTTAAAAAAAGCGTCACTCAATTGGGTGAAAATATCCAAGTACGTCGTTTTTCTCGCTTCGTTTTAGGAGAAGGGATCGAAAAAGAAGAAAAGAACTTCGCTGAAGAAGTAGCAGCCCAAACAGGTCAAAAATAAACCAAGATTCGATCGCACTGCCCGGTAAAATATAAACATTTGAGTTGGCATCCATCCATGGATGCCATTCCTAACTTATGGGGATAGGAATTATGACAAAATCTACTCAGCAAATCAAACAAGATCTATTAGAATTTGAAAAAGTAGTAAATGTATTGGCGATCGAATTACAGGATTTGTATCAGAAATATCTCGAATCATTAAGTAATTCGGCACAAAAACAATTAATATTAGTCAGCTATCAGATTTGCACTCAAGAATATCCTCAAGCTTTTTTGAATTTATCCTTAGAAAAAAGAGAAAATCTCCAAGAAAATCTCCGAAAACTAGGGCAAGAAATGGGCGATTGCTTGATTTCAACTTTAACAGAAGATAGCGATCGAACAGAAGAAATAGAAGGGTTTGAAGGTTTTGAAGAAATAGAAGGGTTTGAAGAATTAGCAGAGTTTGAAGAATTAGAACGATTAGAACCTTTGCCAAAAACTAACCCAGAATACTGGATTGAATGGCATCAAAGAAACCAACAAACCATTAGCAAAACTTTTGAAAATATTTCTAAACAAGCAAATAAATTATTGAAAGAAACAAAAATTCTGCCCCATCAATTACCAGAAAAAGTAATGGAAATGGCGATCGCCGCAGAAAATACCGAATCTGCAGTCAGCGGCTATCCTAATATGTTAAATATGTTAATTGAAGCAGAAAATGACTCCGAAGAAAACGATACAAAAATAACTAAACTAACCGCAATTCGCTTGCGACTTTCAGAAATAGAATTTTCAGATCCTAATCTAAGCAACTTAGGCAATCAGATGCGTAATATTTTAGTTAAAATTAATAAACTAAAAAAACAATATCGCAAAAAAGAAAGACAATTATTAATTGCTGAAGCTGAAGCCTCATGGCGATCGACTTGGTATGAGAAACAATAAACCAGACTGGATCAGACTGCAAAAAGCATTATACGTAGAAGCCGATCGCGGTTATATCGATTTGATGGGAAATCAATACCGCTTTCACGACTTTATCGCGATGAATTTCAGTCAAAAGCCACCACAAGATATTACTACCAGCGATCGGATTCGGTGGCAAGAAATGGCTCGAGAATTCGATCTTTATCCTAGTTTAGAATACAATCAGCGCAAGCGTTTGGTAACCGATGCCCGTAACTTTCTCTATCGCCTAAAAGAGAGTCTAGAAACCTCAAAAGAACCCCCAAAACCTAAATTACCTCGCACTACTTCAATAGAAGCGATCGAGACTGTCAAACGAGGAAATCGGCCGATCGATCTCGATACTCTTTTAAGTCAGTTAGCAGAAATAGGACTCAATCGCAGCAAACATTTAGAACGTTTGAATTTGCATACAGTTAGGGATATTTTATTTTACTATCCCCGCGAGCATATCGATTACGCTCGACAAGTAAAAATCGCTCATTTAGTAGCCGGAGAAACTGTTACTGTTATCGGCAGCGTCAAAAAATGTAATTGTTTTACTAGTCCGAAAAATAAGAAATTAACTATATTTGAATTACATTTAACGGATAGTAGCGGAAAAATTAAATTAAATCGTTTTTTTGCGGGAAATCGCTTTAATAATTATGGCTGGCATAACAAACAAAAAAGACAATTTCCAGTCGGATCGATCGTTGCTGCTTCTGGCTTGGTAAAACAAAATAAATACGGCATTACTTTAGAAAATCCCGAAATAGAAGTATTATCGAGTCGCGAAGATAATATCGAATCGATTAAAATCGGTCGCCTTTTGCCAATTTATCCTTTAACTGAAGGTATCACCGCAGATGCAATCAGAAAAGCAATAATTTCAGCCTTACCAGCCGCAGAAAAAATTAAAGATCCTTTGCCCGAATTTTTGCGCGATCGCTATTTATTAGTAGGTTTAAAAGAAGCGATTAAAAATATCCATTTTCCCGAAAATAACGATGCTTTAATGCACGCTAGAAGGCGTTTAGTTTTCGATGAATTTTTCTATTTACAATTAGGATTTTTACAGCGTCGCCAACAAGAACAACAAAAGCAAAAAAGTGCTATTTTTAGTCCTCAAGGTCAATTAATTGCAGAGTTTAATAAGTTATTGCCTTTTTCCTTGACAAACGCTCAAAAACGTGTAGTTAACGAAATTCTCGAAGATGTAAATTCCGATAACTCGATGAATCGTTTAGTACAAGGGGATGTCGGTAGCGGTAAAACCGTAGTTGCAGTATTTGCAATTTTATCAGCAATTCAATCGGGCTATCAAGCAGCATTAATGGCCCCTACCGAAGTTTTAGCAGAACAACATTACCGGAAATTACTTAATTGGTTCAGCCTGTTACACTTACCCGTAGAATTACTGACAGGATCTACCAAAACCGCCAAGCGTCGCGAAATACATTC
The DNA here is from genome assembly GCA_964458305.1 of uncultured bacterium. GTDB lineage: Bacteria > Cyanobacteriota > Cyanobacteriia > Cyanobacteriales > JASJDA01 > JASJDA01. Next base: position 12,976 of record CAYWIH010000027.1, read on the forward strand.
CCAACTAACCACCGGAGAATTACCTTTATTAGTCGGAACTCACGCTTTAATTCAAGATCCGGTAAAATTCAAACAACTAGGACTAGTGGCGATCGACGAACAACATCGCTTCGGAGTCGAACAAAGGGCCCGCTTGTTAGCTAAAGGAAAAGCCCCCCACGTCCTCACCATGACAGCAACCCCCATTCCGCGAACTCTAGCCCTAACTTTACACGGAGACTTAGACGTAAGTAAAATAGACGAGTTACCCCCCGGAAGACAGGCGATCGAGACTAAAGTGGTAACGGGTAGGGAGCGCACTAAAGTTTACGATCTGATTCGCCGCGAAATCGCTCAGCAAAGACAAGTATATATCATATTTCCCTTAATTGAAGAATCGGAAAAATTAGACGTTAGGGCCGCAGTAGAAGAACATCAAAGACTACAAGATAAAATATTTAAGGACTTCGAGATCGGTTTGTTACACGGTCGCATGAGTTCGGCGGAAAAAGATGCCGCTTTAAACGATTTTCGCGACAATAAAACGCAAATTATCGTCTCTACTACCGTTATTGAAGTGGGGGTGGACGTTCCTAACGCTACGGTAATGTTAATCGAAAATGCCGAACGTTTTGGCCTGTCTCAATTACACCAGTTGCGGGGTCGAGTCGGTCGCGGATCTCACAAATCTTATTGTTTTTTGATGACTAATAGCAAAACTCCCGACGCGCGTCAGCGTTTGGGTGTCTTAGAACAATATACAGACGGGTTTTTTATTGCTGAAATGGATATGCGCCTTCGCGGCCCGGGTGAAGTTTTGGGCAAGCGTCAGTCTGGGTTGCCAGATTTTGCTTTGGCTAGTTTAGTTGAAGACGAAGATATCTTGAATATCGCTAGAGGTGCTGCTGAAGAATTAATATGCGATCGATCTTTAGAACATATACCCTCTCTACAACAAGAGTTAGATCGACGCTATCAAAAGTTATTGGGTGGTGGCGAAATTTTAACTTAGATCTACTTAAGTATTGTCCCCGATCGTTTCTAAATGTTAAGTATTGGTGTTATAATCTCTGCAACCCCTTTTAAAACTTTTGTTAATTTAACAACCATTAAATCTTTATTTTCAAGTTGAAACAATGACAACGATTGTAGAGAAATTAGCCGCTTTATCTATCGCTAGAAAAGCCATCCGACAAAACGAGTCTCGAGATCTTATTAAAGCCAAACTTTTAAAATCTACGTATTTTCAACAAGACGATCTCAAATCTTGCCCCGATCGAGCCAAAATATTGATCGATAAGATTTTAATTCAAGCTCAACTAAAAGAAAATTCAAAACTTTAATTGTTTTATTTATGAAAAATCATATTATATCACAAATTCCCTACTTAGCAATAATTAGGGGATGTCTTTTTATTTTTAAGGGCGATCGCAGCAGCTCTTAACTTTTTTTTAATTTAACTCGATCTTGTATTTTTTAACTGTACCGTTTAGTATAGAGCAAGAAAAAGCAGTTAATAGTTTGAAAGTATGTTACAACATATTGCACTAATGATTTTGGGTGCTGGAAAAGGCACTGAAATGCGATCTATTACCTATTTTATTCCCACTCAGAACTAAGATTTTACAATTTATTTGCTCAAAAATTAATTCTCGATCCTAGATACGATTGAAAAATTAGCTATAGCAGTTGAAATAAAGGTTAGGACATTTAACTATTTAGCAGACGAGATAGAGGAGCTAAAATATCACAAATAATTTCAAGATATCATTGTAAAAAATTTTGTTTGCGATCGAGGTCTAGCCTAAAAAGATATCGCATTAGTTGCAAAATAAATTTATCAAATTGCTCTCTACAAATAGATTTTTAATTTAGTTTATTAGGAGTTAAAAAACATGAAAATTGGATCGATCGTTACTGGTTCTTCCGGCCATATTTTCCCGATGTTATCTTTAGCGAACCAACTAAAATCGAGCGATCGAGAAATTATAATTTGCTCTCATTTAGACGGACAAGAAAAAATAGAAGCGGCTGGTTTTAAATTTTATCCTTTTGCCAAAAATATCGCTCCTAAAGGATTTTTTAATTCAATAATGATGAAGAATAGTAGCGGGATTAAAGGCTTATTTCATGCTTTTAATACTATGAATAATGTAGCTAAAAGCGAAATAGAAGATATTGCAGAATTTATTAGCAAAGAAAAACCCAATCTTTTACTAATTGATAATTTACAACCTGCAAGTATTGTAGTTAGCGAAAAGTATCAAATTCCTTACTTTATAGTATCGACAAGTTTTCCGATGGGTTTCGATGCTAATATACCGCCGATCTTCATATCTTGGGAATTAGATCGCAGTCTTTTTAGTAAATTCAAAAATAGAATTGCCAATTATGCTTTTAATAAATTTCTCGAATTTAATCGCACTACAACTAACAAATACGCTAAAAAAAATAACATTCCTAAACTTGAAGCTTTTGATGGAGGAAAGAGAAATTATTTAGCTTACATAACCCAAATTCCTGCTCGATTTGATTATCCGCAAAATTTACCTAAAAATGTTTATTATAGCGGCCCTTTTGTTGAAAATTTAGTTAGAAAAAACAGCTCTAATTTTCCTTGGGAAAAACTAAACGGTAAACCAATTGTTTATGCTTCTTTAGGAACGGTAGCTAATAATAAGCCAGAAGTATTTAAGCAGATTGCGATCGCTTTTGAAAACATAGAAGCCCAATTAATTATGTCAGTTGGCGATCGCCTCAGTCAAGAAGAAATCGATGCTATCCCAGGAGAACATTTAATAGTAAGATTTGCACCTCAATTAGAGATTTTAGAAAAGGCAAAATTGTTTATTACTCATGCAGGAATGAACAGCACTTTAGAATCTTTAAAAGCTGGCGTTCCCATGCTTGCATTACCGCAAATGGCAGATCAGCCGGGGGTTGCAGCGAGAATTAAATATGTTGGTGCGGGTGAATTTATTCTCGCAAAAAATCTAACTGTTTCATCGATTCGCGAGGGAGTAAAAGCAATTTTAAACGATTCAAAATACCAACAAAAAGCGATCGAATTTTCTCAATTACCCGCGATGCAAAATGGCTGTAAATTAGCCGCCGATATTATCGAATCAAAAATTAAAGCCATTCCTAATTAATTATTATAAAAAAAGCAGCTCGATCGCGTCACAAAATATATAGCAATATGCAAAATTATTAAGACATTTTTTGATTTTGCCCGTTACTTGTCCTAATCTAATTTTGTACGACTAGATCGGCGATCGCCTTGCTGCTTTTCTCAGTTTTTTTGCAGTGCTTCAACTTTATAAAAATCTGCTTAATTAGTTATGGTATCAGAAGAATAGGGGATTTGAAGATCCAAATTGAAGCGATATCAACACTTTTAGGATTTATTAGATCGATTATAAAATGAATTTTTTCCGCCCGTTTCCCCGATCGATCTTTAACTATTTACCCGGATTTTATATTAGATAGTTTTTTAAATTACTGCGATCGAACATTCATAAGGTGTTTAGTAAAAAAAATTTGGTAGAGATTATTACTCTATCCTCCTCAAGAATTGAGCTATCCAAAAATTTCAAAAAAAGTAAATCAAGTTAATTTCAAAACAAAGATAGAAAGATGTTTAAGTTAATAATGAATACGATAATAAAGCAAAGAAATCGAGTTCTGAATAATTTAGAAACAAAATTATCGCAAATACCAGGAAGCATTCAGTCTTCTGCCGCTTCAAAACCCAGAAATCCAACAATAAAATCTTTTTTTAAAATGAAAGACCTTCAGGAGAAATTCCGCTTTTTTCGCGAAGTATTTCCTAATGTAAAGCGTTCCGTATTCGGTCAAGTAAATTCGGTTAAAAATGCAGCAAAAAACCCTAGTTCTCCCCGCACGGAAACAGACATAAATTTAATTCAAGAACTAGAAAAAAAACTAGTTAAAATGGGTGTCGAACAAATTGGTTATACAAAAGTACCGCCCGAACTAATTTTTGAAGGTAAATCGATACTTTTTGACAATGCGATCGTCATCGGCCAGCGTATGGATAAGGACAAGTTTCGATCGGCCCCAAGCTTCGAGGCTTTTGACAGCGTTTTACAAGTGTATGCCGACTTAGGGGATATAGCAATCGAAATTACCAATTGGCTGCGCGATCGGGGCTATGGGGCGCAAGCAGCACCAGCTTTTGGCGGGTTAGTAGATTATACTCGTTTGGCTGAGCGAGCAGGTTTTGGCCAAGTTGGGCTTCATGGCTGTTTAATCTCGAATAAATTGGGGGCTTCTTTTAGAATTGCGGCAATTTTTACTAGTATCGAGAATTTACCGTTTACTGACGGTACTAATAACGACAAATGGATTTGGGACTTTTGCCAAGGTTGCTATAAATGCGCCCGAAAATGTCCCCCAGATGCAATTTATTTTGAACCGAAGAAAAATGCATTTGGTAAACCAATTTATATCGATTATGAAGCTTGCGCTACAGCTTTTCAAGATGATTACGGTTGCGGAATTTGCATTAGCGGATGTCCTTTTAGTTTGAGAGATTACCAAGCTCTATTCAAGCAATTTAGTCGCCGCAAAAAACATCCCAATCCTAAAGTAATTCAGGATTTTAAAGCAAATAATTAATCCACTTCTTTACTTTATAATTCTGTTTGAGGGATTGTTTCGTTCGATCGTAGCGATCGATCCCTTTTTGTAACAAATTCGCTCTCAATTATTAAGATATTATTGGCTATAAAGTACATAAAAATGGAGGGTAAAAGTCAGAAGATCTTGCTGCGACGACGGTTGGTCTGAAGACTTTTTATAGCCTTTTTGTTTAATATTACTACAGTTAGCGATCGCTAAGTTCTTGAACCATAGCCTGTTTTTTCACGAAATTGTATTAGTGACGGATTTAGCATTAAACATTTTTAGATAAAAAGATAATTTTCTTCACAAATAAATTAATTTTTGATTAAAATTATATCTTTAAATTGGACTCAATTTAATCTCTATAACAATAATTATTTTTTAGTTATATCGAAGTTTTTCTCTTTTTTTGAATTGAATATAATGAATTCGTCTGTTTAGAGATATCCAATGAAATCTAAAATAATTAAAAAGATTAATTTCGACCGATCTGATTTTGTCAATAAAACTGCTTTAATCGCTGCAATTATCAACGAACGAAAAATCGATCCAAATTCTACTAAGATCGATCTAAGTTACTTAGATTTGAGCAACTTCGATCTCAGTGGTTTAAACCTCGACGGGGCTAACTTCAGGAACACTATTTTGCGTGGTGTTAGCTTTATGGGTTGTTCTTTAATTGGGGCAAATTTAACCGAAGCTAATTTAAGCTATGCTAATTTGCGCGATGCAGATTTGCGCGATGTCGATCTCAGCTACGCTCAACTTTTCAATACTTCACTTATTGCTGCTGACGTATTTGGTGCAAATCTCAAAGGAGTGAAGCTTTACGATGCAAGCCTTACAGCAGCCGATCTTCGTGCAGTTAACCTTCAAAGTAGCGATTTGCGTTACACTAATCTTTGCGATATCGATTTGCGAAATGCTAATCTGAGTTACGCCAAACTCGGTGCAGCTCAACTTAGTGGGGCCGATCTTAGCAACGCTAATTTAACCGGGGCCGATCTTCGCAACACTAAATTAGATTCTGCCGATTTAACTAACGCACAATTACACGGCGCAATTCTTAGTGGTGCCGATCTAAGCGGTGCTAATTTGAGTAAAGCTGACTTAACTTATGCTATTTTAACTGGGGCAAATCTTTCGGCCGCTAAGCTTAATGGGCTAGATCTTCGCAGTGCTATTCTCCGAGGTGCAGATAAAAATGATAGCAATCTATTTTATCCCATCGGCTGGCAAAACATCTTTAATTTAAATGATGCGGATTTAAGTCAATGCCAATTTGATGATGTTAACATCGAAGGGACTTTCTTTGGCTATCATCAAGAAATTTCTCAAAAAACCAGACTTAAGTTAATCGAAGGCGGAGCAATTCTAAAAACTAATTCTCCAAGTAAATTTCCACTTCAATAATAATTTATTTTATCAAAATAAATCTTCATTATTTGCTGTGATTTGCACCTAATCTAATCTTTATAACTACTCTAGCTAACTTTTGCCACAGAGCTAGTAAAAAATAATTGAGAAACCAAGAAAGGTCTCAAGATGCGATCGAGTAAAAAAGTTACAATCTGACAATTTGAAGAGTCCAAATTTTTAATCAGTGTTATCAATGGTAGGTAAAAAATATATTAATAAATTTTCTTCAAATTGGCGTGCTTTTTTCGGGTTGGGAATTTGTAGTTTAAGTTTATTAATAAATTCCTTGGCATTAATATGGGGGTTGTTTGCTAAAATTTCTTGACAAACAATTGTCGCTATCGGGCCGATAAATTTCAATAATTCTTGTTGACAAAGGGTAATAAATTTTTGCTTTAAATACTGTGGAGAAGATTGAAAGTTAGATTTTTTGCTGGAATTAGAATTAGGAAAAACTGTTATTTGTGGATTGATTTTTTTCTTAATACTCTTGTCGGCTCGATCGATTTGTTGGTTACGCTTAGAATAAGTCAAAAAATATTTGGCCGTTTGAAAATAAATTTGTTCTGGAGTAAAAGGCTTAATTAAAAAGTCAGAAATAAGCGGCTGTTTAGCTTTCAGTAAATTGCCGATCGATTTATTCTGAACCAGAGCGATGATTTTTGTATTTTGTAAATGAGAAAAATCGTTCAATTGATTTAAAATTTGGTAACCATTGACTGCCAGCATATTCATATTTAGAAAGATCAAATCTGCATTGATAGTAGGCAAACTTAAAATTGGAATGACTTCTAATATTTCTTGAATAATTTTAATTCGGTATCCTGCTTTCTCAATTCTTTCTTTAATTAATTCGCGGTTCGAAGGTTTATCATCAATATAAATAATTGAGCCTTTTTGTCTTATTTTATTGCGATCGAGCTGAGCAATTTTAGGTATTGTATTATTTTGATTCATCAGAATTATTTTTATTAATCTTGTATTTTTTTAAACTTTTACTACTTTATACTTACTTATTTGGATTCCCCCAAAAGTATCTGATTGTTTTTATAATTTTTACTTATTATATCTTGATTTTGATTAAGTATTGTAAAGCAATGCTTCGCTCTTATCAAAAAACTTATTTAAAATCCTCTGAAAGTATAATTAATTAAGAATGGAATAATAATTACGATCGCCAAGCTTTTTGCACTCCTAACATCGATCTAAAGATTCGAGCGTTTTTGACAGCAATGCCAGCGTAATTGTTCCGAGAAGTTTTAAAATAACCAGAAAAACAGGAATCGAATTTCTGCTGTAATACTCGATTTTATTGGAATTACAGACGTACTTAGATTAAAGTAGCATAAATCTTGGTAAACTTAGTTTGCAGTTTTAATCCTGTCAATTTCTACACCTACAAACAGATATAAATTGAAGATAATAATAATAGGTCGAGCTTGTTACTAGAGCAGCGATAAACAACAAAAATATGTTATTTTCTCGATTTCACAGTCTAAAATTTAAAATATACAATCCTTAAGAATTACAATAAGCTTTTTCGAGGTAATTTATCGATTATACTCAATGACTAACAAACTATTTTCTCGATCGAATCACAAAAAAAATTAGATATTTCCTACAAAAATAGCCCGAGCCAATTCATAAATCTTTTTAGTCTCGATCGCTACTTTGACCTCAAACTAAACAATTGACAACAGCAAATGATTCAACTCGATCGAAAAGATTATCAAGCATTAATCGATCTTTTAACCTCAATACCAGAAATGCGATCGCACTCTTTGCTTCAGCACAGTCTCAAAGAAGCTGGCTTGAATGAATTTGTAGCTAAAATTAATTTTTCTGGAGATACTTATATAGCCGTTCGCTCGATTGTTAACTACTTATTAAAATACGGTAGAATAGAAAGCGGAGAATTTGCACTAGAAGTATTTTTACGCAATTTAAAACAACAGAAATACCTCGAAGCGAGTCAAAATAAACTGCTCGATCGATTGCTGAAAATATACGATTTAGATCGCTTACAATTTAACGGTCGTTCGCCTTATAAAAAAGACTTATTAAAACAAGTTAATTGCGAAGTAATCGGCAGATTAAAACAATTATTAGTCCAACGTTCTTATCTCATTTTAGATAAGATTGAAGATCGCAATAAAGTTAATTACTGGGGAGCTAATGATGATGTCACAATTATTAATTTACCCCCCAGAAAATTAGCTTCACAAACTAGCATTATTAAAATTTACGATCGAGTAAATATTAACGGTAGACTTTTAATTTTAGGTTCTACTGGTTCTGGAACGACCACCACTTTATTGCAGCTTACACGAATTTTAATCGATCGAGCTTATTCTAATTCCCTTCATCCCATTCCCATCTTATTAAATTTATCTTCTTGGCATGAAGAGCGACAAGAGATCGATAGTTGGCTGGTTGAAGACCTTAAATTAAAATATGGAGTTAGTAAATCTCTTGGCAAAAAATTGCTGCAAAACAGAGCTATTATTCCTTTATTAGATGGACTTGATGAAGTAAAAGTAAGCAGACAAAAATTATGCGTTCAAAAAATTAATCAGTTTTTAAATAGCTACAGTCGCGTCGCTAAAATTGTAGTTTGCTGTCGCATTGAAGCATATCAAAAAACAGGAGAACTATTAAAATTAAATAATTCGATCGTTTTAGAACCTTTGAGAGAAGAACAAATTCAAGAGTATTTATTAAAAGTGTCTCGCGGTTTAGTCTGGAAAAACATTAAAACCGATCGAGATTTACTAGAATTAATTAAAACTCCTTTAATCCTTAATATCTGGCTTGAATCTCGTCAAAAAATATTGCGTTCTCAATGGCAAAATTTGTCCGATCGCGACCAAAAAATTAGCTATTTATTAGATATTTATATTAAATCAATTTTAGCTCGACCTTTAGCTAATACCTCAGATCTAAAAAATACAAAATTCAGATTTCTCTTCAAACAATCCGAGCCAAAACCACAAGTTGCTATTGATTGGCTATCCTATTTGTCAGTTCAATTAATAGATAAAAGCGAAACGGAATTTTTAAAAGATAAAATTCAATCTTATTGGTTAAGTCCGAAAAATAAAAAATTCATTTATGGTTTGATTTGCGGTGTTATTATCGGTTTAATTATTATGTTAATTATCGGAGTTATTGTTAGGATAGTTATTGCTTTAATTATCGGTTCGCTCGTCGGTTTGATTTATGCTTTAACTGGAGGACTCCGCGTTAAAACTTTACAAAAAACGGTCGATATAAAACCTCGCAAGCTTCTGATTGTCATAATCAAAGAATTAATTGCAGGAGAATCCCTCGGCGGTTTAATTGTTGGGATAATTGTTGGGATAATTATCGGTACGATCGTTGGCTTAGTTGGAAAAGGTGCGATCGTTGGTACGATCGCCGGTTTAGTTGGCAGGCCCGTCGAAGAATGGATCGTCAATCTAAAAATTAAAAAAGTACCGATTAAAAAATATTTGAATCTAAATTTTAGAAAAATAGCTAAAAAAATTATCAAACTAAGTTCTATTTCAAGTCTATTTTTGACTTTATTATTGTTACTTATCGTTCGGATATTTCCCGGCTTGGTAGATTATATAGATCCGGTTCGATTCAATCGCTTAATTCAGTCTTTTGAGGCAATAGCAATTACAGGATTTATTTGGTTGAGTGCTTTTCGGGTCATTCAAAAATCTACTATTAGAATAGTTCTTTGGTTGAGCGGTTGTGCTCCTTGGAACTATATCGGATTTATCGAGTCCTGCTGCGATCGCGGTATAATTCAAAGAGTCGCAGGGGGATATCGTTTCTCTCATCGCTTGTTGCAAGAACATTTTGCTACTATTTGGTACGAACGCGAAAGACCGATCGTCTCAGAAAAAAAAGTTCAATAATCCCTCTTTTTGAAATCTTATCAATTTATTAATTTTATTCTTTTCAAAAGCTAATTTTAATATATACCGCTTTGAGAATATTTTCCTAAAAAAAATCAGACGATCTCTGGTTTCAATATCGCCTGAAAGAAATATAAAATAAAATACTGGATACAGTCATACTAACAAGAAAAAGGCCATAGTGCTGAAAACAAAATTAAAGAAATGTATAGAAATTTGCAGCTCGCTTTATTAGTTATTCCCTTCGATTATATAAACTCAAATTAAGCCAATCTACTTTTGTTGAATTTCAAAACTTTAAATAAGGCTCAGCTATAAATATTAGATCTAATTGGAACTAGCTGCAAGGTCGCAATTAATCGCGCTACTATCTTGCCACGGTTACCTATAAGAAAATTATTATTTATTAATTAAGATTAGTTATTTTATAGTGATTTGCAATACAGAATATAACTATAGATAATAAATTGTGGAATTTTAATCGGTTAATTTTACGTAAATACACATGCAGGACGAAAGATCGAGACCTTAAAACTACCGAGCCTGAAATCTAGTAAACATATGTAAAGTTTGTTTCACACTTAAGTAAAAATGACTATACTGTTTATTAACAGCTCGGTATATTTGAAAACCGTACCGAAACCAAGATCGATTCGATTGTTGTTCTAAATAAATACTGGAGAAAAAATAATGCAATTAACTACTCAACCCAAATACTCTAAAAAAAGTTCCCTCCCAGCAAGCATCAAAAGCTTTTTAATCTGGAGCTTTACTTTAACTGTCTGTTTCTTAGTCGTAGGATTTCCTGCTGGTTTCGTCTTAGCAGCAATCGGAGTCTTAATGACAATCGTACTTCACGCAGTCATGCCAGTTAGTTCGGTATTGTTTGTGGTCGGTCTTATTTTAGCTCTTAACGTTTTAGTAGTATTAGTAGGCGCAGCAGCATTAACTATTAAAGGAATCAATCCTCAAGATGTTAAATGGTTGAGTTGGTTACACGGAGAAGCAGAACCTCAATACACTACTGTTTATGCTTCTTGTCCTCTAACTTGCGACGTTCCTGAAAGCAATTAGACAGCTAAAGAGAATTTCTCACAATTAAATAGATATTTAAAAGCCCTGAATTAATAGGGCTTTTGCTTGTTTTTGACTCGTTTAGAAACGGAGGATGATAATAATTAACTATCCCTTCGATCTTCTTCTTCCCTTAATTGACGTTCGATAGTGTCGATCGAAGCATTAAGTCCCGACAATTTAGCTTCTAGATCGTCTCTCATCGATTTAAGAAATTTAAGTTTTTGCTTTCTCATTTCTCTGCGAGATTGAGAAGAGCAGTAAGGATTGCCCCAGAAAAAAAACATAGTTAGCACTTAATTAGTTTTACTCATATCTTAAACTAACTAAAATAATATTTGGGGCAAAATTACCATCTCCAGATCCGAGAAATTACTAACAAAGAGCAGTCAAAGTTGCTTTCATCACAGCAGTAGTTTGGGCTGAAACATGATACAGTAAAGCTTCTCGATAAACTCGCTGAGCCGGATGATAGATACTATTAGCCGCACCACCAGCAGCTACTATTGCTGCTTGGCTACAACGCCCTGCTAGAGAGATCGATCGCGCGCGCAATTCTAATTTTGCCGTGTAATTATAATTTTTGGAAATAATAGCATCAAACATGGTTTGACTGCAATCGATTAATTGGTTTTCGAGTTTGTTGTAAGCGTCTTTGATAAAAATTAGCTCTTTTTTGTAATAAGCTTGCTCGATTAGATCTAAAGCAGCTCGAGCGCAACCCAAAGCAAAAAAACCGTGATGGAGTACGTTTCGTTGGCTGTAAAGATCGATCGATCTTGGAGATTCGATCGACAAAACCCGATCGCAACCTAAAAAGTAACCGTTAAACTTGGCACTTACAGTATTAGTAGAACCCATGACGGCCAGTTCCATCAACCGCGAAATATTGAATTTATTTTCTATGCAGTGTAAAGGAACTATCCCATAAAGTTCTTGGCCTTCGGGTAAAGTTGCGCCTACAATAAAATCGTCAAAGAAACCGTAACCTGTGATCCAGGGAACGTCTCCCTCGAGCAAATAACCTCCGGTAACTGGGGTTGCTTGCAAAATCGGTTCTCCGTGACGACGTAACTGAGAAAACCCCACCCCAACTAATACCTCACCTTTACCCATGTGAGGTAAGTATTCTTGCTGAAGCGATTTATTATCGCAGTTGACTATAAAGTTAGCAGCACTTTGATGTTGAGTTTGTAAAAAGGCTAAAGCACCGGAATATCTAGCGATCGACATTTGAAAGCGACGATAGTCTAATTCGCTAAATTCGGCCCCTCCCCAATTTTTCGGTACTCTCAAAGCCAACAAACAGCGATCGCCCATTCTTTTTAATGCTTCTTTTAATGCTTCTGGATCTCGATCTATCTTTTCTGCTGTTGGTGCTACTTTTTCTCGAAGATAATCTTCGGCTACTTTCAATAATGTTTGTTGTTTGTTGGTAGGTAAGCTGACTTGTAATTGCATTTTATCTTTAGGTTGGTGATATTTAATCGGTTTTTTTTGAGATAAATATTCTTTAGATTTTGAAATTTAGCTGCCTTTACTCTTCAGTCCAAATCAATTTTATCCGCTTTTGAAATCCGCCTTTTGCTTTTTGTTTTTCTTGTTTCGCTTTAATAATTTTTTCCCGTTCGATTTGTTTGGCCGATAATAAGGTATCGACCGCTTCGTAGAGATCTGCTACTTCTTGAATTAATTCTTCTCGATCGCTAGATGCTGCTATTTCTTGCGCTTCTTCAATTATTTTACTCTTTAGTGCTGCGATAAATTCTGATTGCGAAAGAATTTTACATTTATATTTTTTTTCCTCTCTTTCGATAATTTCTGGGATATTATCTCTTACTAGTTTGTTGTGTTCCTGACGCATTTAAATTTAAAATTTTTTTTATGTCTTGCAACTCGCTCTTGCTTTTTAAAAATCCCTCGTCCAACTTCGACCATTATAAATTTAAACTACTCCTAATTTATTCACTTAACTTTTAAAGGTTCTTGCCATCCTTATCGAAAATTAAGTTATTTTACCGCTTTGTTTCGCTCTGTAATTTGAGGAGATCGATATCAACTTTTTCTTGACAAAAAAAACCAGGCCAACTCAACACCTATTTTCTTATTTTACATCGGTCAAGTCTCGTTACCTACTAGTTCAAATTTAATTACATTCTTGTTAGTATAGCAGCAAGGTAATTTTTCTCAAAACTAGCTCGATCGCCACTAAACCCACAGCCTACCGAGTTTCAATCGCCAATCTCTTCTTGATTTTCTCTCGTCTCGTTCCTATTTAATTTATATTTTTTAATAAATTCTCTCTCATAGATCTTTATTTTTTTGCTTATCACTTCATTGTAAATATTTCTATTTTTATTAGAAATATTTAATCTTCTTCCTTAAGATAGAAATCTACTTAACACCTTTGGAAGAAGAATTTAAACAATATTTTTATTTAAATAAGAAATGATAAATTGAGGTAATAACAAGTTTATGTCTTATATCAAAATGCTCGGTGCGAACGCGCTAACAGCAATAGCATTAACGACGGCAATTTTCTCCATTAAAAATAACGATCGAACCATAGCTAACCCTCAAGAAAATATTAATAACCTTACCCCAGAAGAAGTGCTAGAAAATACGAGCCGCTTGACGAACGAGCGAGTCACAGTTCGAGGAGAAATAGAAAAATTAGAATCTAGTTTAGCCTTTAAAATCAAAGACGAAGCAATTTTCAATACTGAAGAAATACTAGTTATCGATCGCTCCGGTAAAAGCTTACCCAAACTACCTGAAGGAGAAGATACTATTTTACAAGTAAGCGGAGAAGTAAGCAGATTTAATTGGTTTGATGCGGTTAGTAAATATAATTTAGATCTGCCAAGAAATGAATTTATACAATACGAAAATCGACCGGTAATTTATGCAGATCGGGTTGTTTTATCTCCCTCTCCCGGCGAAATTAGTAAAGAACCAGAAGATTATTATTATAAAACTGTTGCCGTAAAAGCAGAAGTAGAAGATATTAAAGGATACGGAGTATTCACCCTCGAAGAAAATGCAATTTTTGGGGGCAGAGATTTATTAGTAATCCTTCCCTATGGCGTACAAATGCCTCGAGAAAATAACGAAGTGATAGTAACTGGTATGTTACGCCCTTTTACGATGGCTAACTTCGAAAGATCCTATAATTTAACTTGGGATTTAGACTTAAAAAAAGAGATCGAAGCAGAATATACTAATCGACCAGTATTAATTGCTAAAGAAGTATCGACAACAGACGAATAAATCTCGATCGCAATAAGACTCAGAAGGTCATAATACCTCTGAGTTTTTCAATTAATCATCTTTATAAGCAGCACCTAAATATAATTTAGCCACATTAGGATCGTTTAATAATTCCTGGCCGCTCTTACAAAAGCGATCGCATCCGTTTTCCAAGACGTAACCTCGATCGGCGATCGCCAAAGCCTTTTTAGCATTTTGTTCGACTAAAACGATCGCTTTGCCATTTTCTTGAATTGCTTTAATGCGATCGAACACATCTCGAACTAAAATAGGAGATAAAGCAGCAGTAGGTTCGTCCAAAATCAACAGATCCGGATCGAGCATCAGAGCGCGACCCATCGCCAACATTTGCCGCTCTCCTCCTGAAAGAGTACCAGCTTTTTGCTTGCTTCTACTTGCCAATTTAGGGAACATAGTATAGATTTTATCCTTTTGAGCCTTCAGCGATCCCTTAGAGATAAAAGCCCCCATTTCCAAATTTTCTTCGATCGAAAGACTGGCAAATACGTTAGAAATTTGCGGTACGTAAGACATTCCCAGTCTGACAATGCGATCGGAGTTAAAACCAGCAATATTTTTGCCTTTAAAATAAATATCTCCTCGATTCGGCCTTAACAATCCAAAAATAGTTTTTGCTAAAGTTGACTTTCCTGCTCCATTAGGGCCGATTACTGCGACTAACTCTCGAGGTGCTATAGCAAAGTTAATTCCTTGGAGAATATTTAAACCTTGGATGTAGCCAGCATAGACATCTCGAACTTCTAAGATATGTTCCATTAAAAAATATTATTGCGGTGTTTTTTGTAAGTCCGGTCTTTCTTCAGCCACGATCGCCCCTTCAACCGGACAAACTTGAAGGCAAATGCCACAATCGATACAGGTTGTAAAGTCGATCCAATACCAATCAGTACCTTTGACGTTTTTACCCGGCCCTTGATGAATGCAAGCAACAGGACAAGCATCGACGCAATCGGCTACACCTTCACAAGTTTCAGTAACAATTGTATGTGCCAAAGTGTTCCCTCTCTTTAAAATTTTCTGTGCTACTTAATTTGCCAGACTAGCCGGCTATGTACGTATTTAATTATAATTTCAAACGTCGAGACATTTTCAGTAATACTATCGAATTAAATTCTTAACACCCCTTTATATTTATAATTTCGCCAATCTAGGGCTACTAATTTTTCGAAATTGTCTGTGCTAAAATTGACCAGAGACATAATTTAATCTTTATTCATCTCAAAGTAAAATTAAATACTGGCTCTACAGTATATCAAGCGACTAAACTACCAATCTCATTGCAAACAAGAGAATAAAGGTAAAAGAAACATTAACAGTAATAATCAAAAAACTAATTTTTTGAGCTAAAGCTAGGTTTTAAATATAAAATTAACGATATGCATAGTAAATATACTACTCCTTTTCAATTTTTAGAAGAAATAGCCCAGAAAAAACTATCTGGATATATTTTTATTACCGATCCTAGAGATAAGTCTATTGTTTGGAAAATATATTTAAACCAAGAAAAACTATACTACGCAACTAGTGCCAACGGTCAAAAAGAAAGATTGAGCTGTTTGTGGCAACAACAACAGTTAGACTTACCTCTACCTAAAATAACTTCAGGACAATGCGAATACAAACAATTGTGTAGCTGGTGGATTAGTAAAAAACTGCCAGAAGCGGGCTTGAGAAAACTAATTATTAACTTAACTCAAGAAGCATTAGGACAGGTAATTTCCTTCGAATCGACTCAAGTAGAATTTTATCCCGAAACAGAACGAAATCCCCTTTTTATCGACTACTACTGGCAAGAGTTATGGGAAATATCGGAACATTTAAACCATCATTGGCACAAAATTCGCCCTAATATCCATTCTGCTTTTGCTCGCCTTTATTTGAACGAGAAAAAAGTCCCCTTATTTTTTAGTCTCTGGAAAAAAATCGATCGCGAAGTCGGTTGGGATAATTGTTTTCGCGAACAAAAACTATCCTTTTGGTTGATGTCTCTGCCGAAAAAATATTCTATCTACGAATTAGGCACAAAAGTTAACCTCAATCCCCTACATTTAGCCCGTCAATTACAAACATTTACAAAATACAAAACGATCGAAGTATTGCCTTACGGACGCAATCCCAATCAGGTGATAAAACAATATCAACCAGCCCCGATCCGCCCCACGATCGCTTGTATTGACGACAGCAAAACGGTACAAAAACAAGTAAAAATAACTTTAGAATCGGCCGGCTATAGCGTCGTTGGCATTACCGATCCCGCTCAAAGTCTCAAAACAGTAGTTCAAGAAAAACCAGTATTAATCTTACTAGATATTAATATGCCCGAAATTGACGGCTATCAATTATGTCAAATGCTCAGAAAATCCAGACAACTTAAAGGTATTCCCATCATCATGTTAACGGGAAGAAATACCGCAATCGATAAAATTCGCTCCAAAATTATCGGTGTTGTCGATTATTTGACAAAACCCTGCGATCCTAATAAACTCATCGACACCGTCGAACGAGCGATCAAATCTCAAATTATCGCCCAAAGATAGAAAACCTAAAAAAAACTAAATATCCATAAAATCGAGGCGATCGTCGCAAAACTCATAATCGTCGAAATGAAAATAGTTCTGGCAACCCAAGGAGAATCGCCCCCAAATTCAGTAGATAAAATATAAGCGTTGACTGCTGTTGGCATTCCACTCTGTAAAATTAAGACCTGCCAGTCCAAAGTTTCCAACCTCAAAAAGTAACCCACAAAAAAGGCGATCGTCGGGGCAATTAACAAACGCATCATCGCAGCAAAAGATTCGGTTACCCCGACTTCAAAGCGAGTAGTAGCCAGTTGCATTCCTAAAATAATTAAAGCCACCGGAATTGAAGCTTTACCTAACAATTCTAGAGAACTATCGAGGTTGAGGGGTAATTGCTGATTCGGCAAAAAACGCAAACCCAATCCAGCGATCGTCGCCCATAATAAGGGTGTTTTTAAAATTGTATTTATTCCCGTACCAATTCCACCACCTTTAAGCAATGCCGGGCCGAAACCAAATAAAAGAATGCTCGAGCCGATCGTATAGATCAGACCTCTTTCTAGCCCCATCGTTCCCAAAGCAAAAGTAACTACCGGAATACCCATATTGCCATTGTTGGGAAATAAGGTAGTAGCGACTAAACTCTGTTGTAGGGTGGCTGGAAAATTTAAAATTTTACTCCCTACCCAGACTAGCAGGTAAAGTATTAAAGAGGTAATATACAAACCCGCCAGCAAGCGAACGGCATTGTTAAAAGATAAACTCGTGCTATACAAACTATCAATAATTAAAGCTGGTACGAGAACGTACAAAGTTAATTGAGCTAGAGTTTTATTTTCTAAAGTTAAAGTATGACTGGCAATAAAACCAATCAAAACGATCGACCAAACCGGAACTATAGCAGATAAAAGAGCATTCATATCATCAAAAAGAACAGCCTACTTCAAACCGATCGCGACAGTCTCGGTAAAACTCGATCGCAGCAAAACAAAGTTCCCGATGCTACGCACAAAGGAACGGTAAATAAGTTTAACAAAGGAATACTAATTAAAAATAAACAAACTAAACTAAAACTACCACTAGCTGGCAAACTAGTCCAAACAATTTTTAATTTAGATCGAAATTTGAGCCGACGACGCTCCAAAAAAGCATCAAAAAAATCCAAACAAACAATAGTAGCTGTTAAACTCAGACTTCCTAAACTCGCTACGATCGTGCCAAAACCAGGTATAAAATTACAAAGCAGCAAAGGCAATCCGATCGTAATTGTCAGCACTATTTTTTTTAATTCAAAAGCGATCGCCCGCCAAATATCTCGCACCGCACCCACTTCAACAATATCTAATTTTCCAGTACGAATTTGCTCTAATTTTTCTGAAAGTTTGCCGTACCAAGGCGCGCCCAATAAAGTACCGAATTGTACCAACAAAAATCCAGTTAAAATAAATAAGACTACAATTAAAATTAAACGCAGCAATAAGCCCAAAATAACGATAAAATAATCTAAAATTCCCAACCAACTCGGTAAATTTGCTTGTAAATTATCCAACCAATTAGCAAAATAATTTAAAATATTGCCGAGCAAGTCCCAACCAAAAAACAACAATCCAGCATAGAGCAATATCGCTACAATTAGATTGATTAAAATTGGTACGAATAAATATCCCCATAAATTGGGGTTGCGCCAAAAAAGCCTCAAAGTTCTTAATGGATAAGTGGCCCCGGTTAACAATCCAAATCCCGTTAATATTTGCATTTTTTTCCCGATCGCTTTTAAGCAATAGTATTTTTTAAAGATTTTTTAATATCTTCTGTTAAATCTAATACAGCTTGTTTGGCAGCTCTGCGGTTTTGCTGATAAGTCGATAGTCTTTGGGTAACTGAGATCGGTTCGGTTACTATCAATTTTGCCTTACGCTTGGCTAATTGAGGACGAGCTGGAGCTTTATCTCCTTGTATTCTGGCGATCGAACTAAATAACAATAAACTCGTTTCCGCAAAGCGATCGAAACTTGGTTTTTCCAATACGTAAGTTGCCTTGAAGTTAGCAAAGTTTTCCACCAGACGCATATGTTGCATCCTCAGTTTAGCTTCTGTTGCCACCAAATTAGCTAAATTGCGCTCTACCGCCGACAACTTATCAAAATCCTCGATATCTTCGCGATATATACAATTCCAAGCCGCCTCTTCGAGAGTACGACAGCGTTCGATTATACTTCCTCTACCCTTGAGCGCGAAAAATTCTTCAGCTACTTGTAAAGCTTCGTTTAATAAAATTTGCAATCTTTCGTTTAAAATTTGGTTGGGAGTAATCGCTTCTTCTTGAATCGGTCGGGCTAATTTACGATGATAAAAGTTCTGATAAAAATCTTCCATCTGCTTCAGTAAATGTTCCCCGATCTCAAACAAACGCTGATAGTAAAATTTTTCTGGCTCTTCAAAATCTGATTTACGCAAATCCGACTTTAAACCGCTTTTAGCTTCTAATTCCGATAATAACTCGTCGATCTTCTCCCAATCAGGATCTAAATAAGTATATTGAATTCCCAGGGGTAGAACATAAACCTCTTCATCGCGATCGGCTTTTTGTAAATCTTCAGCGCACCAAAATGCCAGTTGTGCCGTACCCGGTTCTAAAGCACTTACCCGCTCGCTATAGCCGTTAATCCCTCCTTCAGGGGCAACACCGAGGGGAAACTGACCGTTAACTAATATATCCCTTAAGGTTCGCATCGCCTTTAAATCGCGAGAGTTTCCGCGACGTACTGGAATTCCTCCCATTTTCGAGAATAACCACCCCAGCCATTTACCACCCCAAAGAGCAATTCCGCGATCGTAAACGAAATGAGAGTGAATCGGGCCTTTTAACTTAACCCCCATTTGGCGAGCTTTTCGCGGTAAGATGCGGGAAACCAAATATAAAGTCAAAAAAGGATCGTCTAACTCGCTGTGACGCACTGCTATCGTCAAGCGAACTTTACCAGCCTGAAAGCGCGAATAAAGATCTACCAAAGTTTCGACATTTTCTACTTCAATTTCTGTAATTCCCGCTATCAGTGAAGAATTAAGCCTAAATCTCAGTATTATACCGAGGCAATAGTGGACGATTTTTGTAATTAATAAATTAAATTGTGGAGGAATGAATTTTAGTTTTGGTTGGGCGTAATCCATATAATTTAACCGCTTGCAATTATTCCCCTCTTAATTTTAAACGGAGAGGGAGGGATTCGAACCCTCGGTGACTTGCGCCACACAGCATTTCCAGTGCTGCGCCTTCGACCACTCGGCCACCTCTCCACGAGCTGCAGTTACTTATCGTACATCAAAAATCAAAAAATAGCAAAATTTTTTTGAAAAACTAGAAATTATATTATTTTTCCTGCCGAGATAAGAGTTCCAGGCTATACTGAAACGCGATCGAGTTGGTGACTCTTTTTTGGGATAAAATTTATGACTAATTTTTACAGCATAAAAATTCACAACCGTCAAGCAGGCACTCATCAAACTTTTGAAATACCGGACGATCGCTATATCTTACAAAGCGTCGAAGAATTTAAAGATCGATTACCATTTTCTTGTCGTAACGGAGCTTGCACTACCTGCGCGGTTCGCATCCTATCGGGAGAAGTATATCAGCCCGAAGCAATGGGACTGTCTAACGAGCTAAAAGCAAAAGGTTACAGTCTGCTATGCGTCAGCTACCCGAGATCGGATCTTGTCGTCGAAACTCAAGATGAGGACGAAGTTTACGAACTTCAATTCGGCCGCTATTTTGGTAAAGGTAAAGTTCGCTTCGGTATCCCGATCGAAGAAGATTAACTGAGATTAGTACTCGGCTGTAGTAAAATTTTCTCGAAGTATAGTCCGGGTAAAAAAAATAATGATCGACGAAAAAGATCGAGATCTGGCAGTATTTCTCGATATTGCTACTGAAGCAGTAATGACCGCCGGAGCTATTTTGCAGCAGCATTGGGGAAATTTAAGCGAGATCGAAGAAAAAGGAAGACCCGGAGATCTAGTTACCGAAGCCGATCGACTCGCCGAAAAAGCTATTTTAGCGATCCTCGATCGCCATTTTCCCCAACACGCAATTTTAGCCGAAGAATCGGGCAAACTAGAAAAACTCAGCACGCAACAAAAATATCTCTGGGCGATCGATCCCCTCGACGGTACGACTAACTACGCTCATGGTTATCCAGTTGCGGCAGTTTCGGCGGGATTGTTAATTGACGGTATTCCAGCAGTTGGAGCAGTTTACGACCCGTTTCGTAACGAATTATTTCGGGCCGCTGTTGGAGGTGGAGCTACTTGCAACCGTAGCAGCATTCAAGTTTCTCAAACCAAAGAACTCAGTAAAAGTTTATTAGTAACTGGTTTTGCTTACGATCGCCGCGAAACTAAAGATAATAATTATGCCGAATTTTGTCACCTCACCCATCTTACCCAAGGAGTGCGTCGCTCGGGTTCTGCAGCTTTAGATCTGGTGAATGTCGCTTCGGGAAGGCTCGATGGCTACTGGGAAAGGGGAATTAGTCCTTGGGATGTGGTTGCCGGGATAATAATAGTGCAAGAAGCTGGCGGAAAAGTTACAGCATATGATGGCAGTCCTGTCAATTTAGCTTCCGGGAGAATTTTAGCAACCAACGGACACCTCCATTCGAGTCTGAGCAAAGCTTTAAAAGAAACTCCCTCCCTAGGAAAATGGGATCGATCGTAACTAAAAACACTGCTAAATAAGCCGAAAAAACTTAACGATCTAAAAGTAATAGTTTGTAACTAGAAAAAACGTAGGACATACTAGAAAAAAAGGCTTTCGGCACTAGCAATGAAACAAACTTTTACTACTTTTGACCTCAAACAAGGACTTTTCAAGCTCGAACTAAACGATTACCATGCGATCTTAGGCGTACCGATCGGTGCGGATGAAAAAGAAATACGCAAGCGATATCTTTACGTAGCTAGAAAACTCCACCCCGACAGTTGTAAAGCAAAAAATGACAGCGAGAAACATCAAGCCAGTCAAATTTTATCGAAATTAGTTAATCCCGCTTACGAAAATTTATATAAGAAAAATTCCCGACTCGAACATCAAATAGTACTGCAACAAACATCCCAAAGATTGGCAGAACAAGAAGCAAAAATAACCATTACTAACGATGCGATCGCCAAACTATATAAAGCTAAAGGAAACGCCAAAATAATATACCAAAGAATCTTCCAAGCTTTAGCCGCAGAACAATACGAATCCCTCGCAGAAATTGTCACTCGCATCGGTCAAATGAGCGAATTAAATACAGTATATTTAACTATTACTAACGGTAAAGGAATAGGCAAAGCAAAATCTGTCACTCCAAGCAAACCAAAACCCGCACAACCCAAAGAAACTAAAGCAGAACAAGCAGCCCCAGCAGAACCACCAAAACCAGAAAGTAAAGCCGAAGCCTACCTTCGCCGCGCTCAAGAATATATCGATAAAAATGACTATACAAAAGCCAGAATAGAAGTAGACGATGCTTTAAAAATAGAACCGAGTAACAGCACCGCAAATGCATTAAAAGGTTTAATTTATCTCTATCAAAAACAAAACTCAATGGCAAAAATTTATATCAACAAAGCTTCTCAAGCAAATCCCCAAGATCCCACAGTAATTAAATGCAAAGAAATGCTCGAGCGAGCGATCGGAAAAAAACAAACCAACAAAACTACTTCCTCATCTAAAAAGAAAGCAGCCGGAAAATCTCAAAATCGCGGCGGCTTATTTGGCTTGTTCGGCGGCAAGAAAAAGTAAAATTAAACAACGAATTATAAAGTACAATTAGCCTTAAAATAGCAAAAGCCAAATAGATCCAGACTCAATAAACAGCCAATGATTTATCAACCACCAGCCGGAGCTAGAGATTTATTACCTCTCGAAGTAGCCCAAAAATGTTGGATCAACGATCGCATACAATCAGTATTTCAACAGTGGGGATACCACAGAATAGTTACTTCGACTCTGGAAAAATTAGATACGATCTTGGCTGGAGGAGCGATCGAACACTCGACAATAATTCAATTACAAGATCGATCGACAGAAACCCTCGGCTTACGACCAGAATTGACAGCTTCGATCGCCCGCGCTGCAGTTACCCGTATGGGAGATAATACCATACCCCAGCGTCTTTGTTATCGAGCTAATGTCTTTCGCAATCCACCTCAAAGAAGCGATCGCGGCCGTCAGTTAGAATTTTACCAAGCCGGTGTAGAATTACTCTTTGCTGGCGGTTTGTTAGCCGATGCCGAGATTATTCTCCTTTTAGCCGATTGTCTCGATCTCCTGGGTGTCGAAAAATGGCATTTAATTATGGGCGAAGCCGAACTGACTCGCTCTTTATTATCCCCAATTCCAGCATCTTTACAAAAACAAGTTCGCAATTGTATCGCTAATTTGGATCGGGTTAGCATCGAAAATCTCGATATTTCTGAAACAATGCGCGATCGCGCTTTATTATTGTTCGATTTGCGCGGCAATCCTACCGAAGTCCTCCAAAAAGTCTCTACCATCGATTTGGACGATTCGGCAAAAGAAATAGTTAACAATCTCAAATCTTTAATAGAATTACTCGAATCTAGCAGCTCTAAACCTTTACCTTTGATTTTAGATCTCAGTTTGGTCAAAGATTTTAATTACTACACTGGAATCGTTTTTGAAGCAGTTTCTTATCAAGATACTCGTTGGGATATTTTAGCTCGCGGCGGACGCTACGACCGCTTATTAGGGGTTTATCACCCTCAAGGTAAAAGTTTCCCCGGTATCGGTTTTTGTCTCCAAATAGAGGATTTACACGCTTGTTTGCTCTCTAGTTCCAAACTTCCCCAACAAACTACCCCCAGCGATTGGTTGGTCGTTCCCGAAACAAAAGAGGCGATCGCTGCTGCTTTTATTTACGCTCAAAAATTACGCCGCAAATCTCCAGAAATGTTACGGGTAGAAATTGAAACCGGCGATCGCACTCCCGAAGAAGTTCGCGATTATGCCCGTAAATCCCGCATTACCAATCTCGCTTGGATACGAGCCGATACTGTGGTAAATACTGAGACTTTATAGCATCAAGCTGAGGGATAATTCTAATTAAACGTTTGCAATTAACTAAGCGCGATCGAGAGTTTTTCGATCGAGAACAAAAAAATGTAGAAAAGTTCGGCTTTTAATTATACTAAACTCGATCGATATTTACGAAATTTCGATCGATTTTAAAGATTTTTTAGCAAGTTCTTCTCCCCTCGATCCAGATTCTAGATCGATAGATCTCAATCCCAGATCCTTAACCTTTTCCATTATCCGTTTATTATAAAATTGAATTAAATACTTTTCGTCTCGATCGAGATTATAAAAATTACTTTCAATGTAAATACGTTTTTGTAAAAATCGATCGCTAGCTGTCAGCCAAATCCCTAACAATACTAAATTATAAAAAACTTTCATCGACAAATTAGAAAAATCTAACTGGCGACGAAAGTTAATAGTTAATTAGTTAATTAATTACTTAGTATTAGATCCTGCAGTTGCTTCTTCTTTAGCTTCAGAATTGCGATCTTTTGTTTGAATTAATTCTATTTTGTATCCATCAGGATCTTGAACGAAAGCAATTACAGTCGAACCATGTTTCATCGGCCCCGGTTCTCTGACTACGTTACCACCTTGCTCTTTAATTTTTTCACAAGTAGAATAAATATCATCTACCCCCAAAGCGATATGACCGTATCCATTACCGAGGTCGTATTTATCCGTACCCCAATTGTATGTTAATTCGATAACGGCGTTTTCAGATTCGTCTCCGTAGCCGACAAATGCCAAAGTAAATTCTCCTCCAGGATAGTCTTTTTTACGAATTAACTTCATTCCCAAGACCTCGCAATAGAATTTTAGAGATTCTTCTAAGTTGCCAACCCGCAACATAGTATGTAAAACTCGCATAGACTTTTCTCCTCAATCGATCTAAAGTTATTTTCTTCTTTAATTGTATTGTTATTAAAACAACAAAGACTAATTATTTTTTTCAAAATATTTGACATAGCAGAAAATTTGCTTTTTTTTGATTTGTTAATAGAAATTAATTTAAAAAAATATATTTTTAAAACAAGCTAACTTCAGAACTTTTTAGTTAAAGATAGCGATATCGATCGCCGATCGTAAAAGATTTATATGTAGCAATTATCCCAAAAAAAAAGCAAGATTCCTAGGTAAGAAAAATTTAATTAATTAAAATCCTCTGCAAATAAATAAGTTTTTTATAGAGAATAATTAAAATTTTCTTATTAATACCAGCAATTCCTCCATTAGTTCATTAAATGGAAAGTAAGAGTAAGTGAAAACACGTAAGCTCGGATTCTCAAATCAAACAAAAATAACCGCGATCGATTCGTTGAAGTTTAAGTAGATAGAAATAATACTGGTTTTCAATCCGTCATACTTTTTTTGGTAAAACTTACAATGCGACTTGTAAATAATTTTCATTTCAATAATATACGTGGCGATATGTTCGGTGGTATCACAGCCGCGATCGTTGCTTTGCCTTTAGCATTGGCTTTTGGTGTTTCTTCAGGAGCAGGAGCTGAAGCCGGACTGTACGGAGCAGTTTGCGTGGGATTGTTTGCCGCTTTATTTGGCGGTACGCCTTCTCAAATCTCCGGGCCTACGGGGCCGATGACAGTGGTAATGGCAGAAATTTTTACTACCATGAATGCCCAAAACCCAGAAACGGGCTTAGCGATGGCTTTTTCGGTAGTAATTTTAGGAGGTTTATTTCAAATTTTATTTGGTGTTTTGCGTCTAGGTAAATACATCACCTTAATGCCATATACAGTAATATCCGGCTTCATGTCCGGTATTGGAATAATTATCATTATTCTGCAGCTAGCACCATTTTTAGGACATCAAGGCTCTGGCAGCGTCGTAGAATCTTTTTTAAATTTACCTAATTTATTAGCCAATCCCGATCCCAAAGCAACTACATTAGGGGTCATTACCTTGGGGATCGTCTTTTTCTCGCCACCAAAATTAAATAAAATTGTACCTTCTCCTTTAGTAGCACTGATTGCTTGTACCTTAATCTCGATTTACATTACCGATCCTGGAGATTTAGCAATTATAGGTAATATACCGACGGGGCTGCCAACATTTCACTTTCCGGCAATTAATTTTCAAGAATTTGGATTTTCTAAAGTAATTTTTGACGCGTTAATTTTAGCAACATTAGGATCGATCGATTCCTTGTTAACATCTTTAGTAGCCGATAACATTACTCGCACCCAACACGACTCCAATCGAGAATTAATCGGTCAAGGAATCGGTAATATGGTTTCTGGGTTGTTTGGCGGACTACCTGGCGCGGGAGCGACAATGCGGACAGTAGTTAACGTTCATGCTGGAGGTAAAACGGCTTTATCCGGTATGGTTCACGGGATGGTTTTGTTTTTAATTGTGACTCAAGCAGGGCCACTAGCAGAATTAATTCCCCATACAGTTTTAGCAGGTATTTTGCTTAAAGTAGGAATCGATATTATTGACTGGAGTTTTCTTAAAAGAGCGCATCGAGTTTCTTGGGGTGCAGCAGCAATTATGTACGGTGTCGTATTTCTAACCGTATTTGTCGATTTAATTACTGCCGTAGCCGTAGGGGTTTTTGTTGCTAACCTACTTACAGTTAAAAGCCTTACCGACTTACAAATTAAAGAAATTAAAGCAGTTACATCTCCCGACGACGAAGCCCCTTTATCTCCAGAAGAAAAGCATTTTCTCAGAAAAGCAGGGGAGAAAGTTATGTTATTCCGTCTTTGCGGGCCGATGAGTTTTGGCGCGGCTAAATCAATTTCCCAACAAATGGCGATCGTCGAAAATTATGAAGTGCTGATCCTCGATCTCAGCGACGTACCATTAATAGACGTTACTGCTGCTTTAGCGATCGAAAATATGGTCAAAGAAGCTCGCGAAAAACGCCGAGAAATCTTTATAGTTGGTGCGGCATCTTCAGTAAAAAACAGGTTGAGACGCTTGAGAGTATTAGACATTATCCCCAAACAAAATCAAGTCAGCGATCGCCTCGAAGCTTTAGAAAAAGCCACCTTGGTTATCGATAGATATTCTCTCGAACCCCAGCAAATAGAAAGTAACCAGAGATTTGTTGAAACTTCAGAAGAAAATGGTAAATATAGAGAAATCGAAGAAGTTTTACCTAAAGACAATTAATTAAAGCCTCCAGATTGACACTCTAACGGCTAAAAGCGCGTTGGATTCTCCCGTCTAGTCTCGTATGCGGTACTGTCGAACAAAACGAAATTGAATTCCTCTCCCGTTTACGATGTTCATGGAGTTCGGGGGACTGCCAACGACCCCATCCGACAAATTGACAGTACCCATTACAGATACAGCTTTTTCAAAATCTATCGGAGTTGTGCGATAATCCCAAAGTGCGAGATTACGCCCAGCATTAAAGTCTGCGTTTAAGGTTGCACCAGAACTACATT
>CAYWIH010000028.1:0-39969 GCA_964458305.1 uncultured bacterium
AGTCAGAAGTCAGAAGTCAGAAGTCAGAAGTCAGAAGTCAGAAGTCAGAAGTCAGGGGTAAAAGGTTCTAATAGTTTACTTGTTCTATTAATATTAAATTTTTAAACCCAATTCTCAACTTAAACCTGTTGCCTGTTGCCTATTGCCTATTGCCTATTGCCTTTTACCTTCTTCAATAAACAAATTCCCAATCGCTGCGAGTGAGACGAATTTGTGCGAGGGTGAAAACAGTAGGAATGATGCGAGTATAGTTAGTTGCGATCGCCCGCCAACCGAGATCGGCTAAAAACCAAGTCCATAATAAAGGCCCGACAATAGCAAATATACTTCTAGTGGCCCCATAACGAGCCGCATTAATTGCCATACCCCGCTTTGCTGTAGATAATGCTACATAATTGCTAAATTCCTTAGCAGCGATCGCACTACCTTTGATTAAACTACTTTTAGCAACTTGATAGGTAGCAAAATGAATTGCAAACTGACGCGCAATAATACCTAAAATCCATGGTTTGACTACAGAATTAACCGCGATCGCGCTGCTACCTTTTAAGAGTAAATTGACGGGGTTGTGTTGTAATTGTACGGGTAGGGGTTGAGGGAGGGGAGATTTTACGAGAGATTCTTGAATTTTTTTGGTTAAAGATTGTTTTTCGCGATCGGGTAAACGTTTCCAAGCTTTTCCTAACAAATATAGAAATACTTCTGCTTCGAGATCTGTAGTTGACATTTGTTGAGAATAGGGGATTTTGAGATAGCGACAAACCCGTAGCAATGCTTGTCGATAAGTTACTTCTCGAGATTTTCCTCGCAATACTGTCAAACCATCAGCAGCCAAATAGCGAAATCTAGACTCGATCGCATCCAACCAAGAATTGCGATCGAAACTTTGAATTTCTTGCGGTGGTGGCGTTTGCCAATAGTCTAACGGATTTAAGCGACGACAAAAAAGAATGTGGGTTAATTGTTGTAATTCTTCCTCTGTAGCTAAGTTTAAAGCCGATCTTAGTTCGTCCAATCTCTATTCCTCCGCAACCCCTATTATTATTTACCTATCGATCGATCGATTCAGTCTTTTTCCTTATTTTACTCACCTCCAACTGAGACGAGTAAAGAAAATCGTGTCATAATATTCCGATTGAGCGATCGATAATTTTTTCAGCCCATTATGACTTTTACTCCCGTATCTGCTGACGAAATAGCTGCAGCCCTTGCTACTCCGGTAGACTTTGATTTTAATTTACCAGATCCTGAAGACGAAGATCTTAGAGAAGATGAATTTCAGCAGCGTTTGGATGCTGTTTGGAAAGTTTGCGATCGCTTTGATTTACAAACTGATATTTGGCGCGGTAGAGTTTTAAGGGCGGTGCGCGATCGCGAAAAAAAAGGCGGTGACGGTAGGGGTACTGGTTTTCTCAACTGGCTTAAAGGTCGAGAAATTACTAAGTCTCAAGCTTATGCTTTAATTCAATTAGCTAATAGTGCCGATACTTTATTAGCAGAAGGACAATTAGATCCCGACAGTATTAATAATTTTAGTAAAAGGGCTTTTGTTGAAACTGCTAAAGCCGAACCCGAGGTGCAAAAATTAGTCAGTGAAGCGGCACAAAAAGGCGATCGCATTACTCGTCGCGAAGTCAAACAAATTGCTGATGAATGGACGGCGATGAATTCTCAATTGTTGCCAGAAGAAGTTAAAGAAAAAGCTGCTACGGGTGCGCTACCTCCACGACATTTAGCACCTTTAGTAAAAGAAATGGAAAAATTACCCGATTCCCATTTAGAAGCTATCCAACAAGAAGTAGCAGAAAATCCCGATGTGGATACTGTTAAAATGCTCACTTCTGATGCTAAAAATTTAGCTAAATATCTCGATGCTGCGGCCCAAGTTCAAACCCTTAAAAAAAGTCCTATCGATTTAGAAATGGCTTTAGAAGAAGCTTTGCGATTGGATTGTTTAAACGTGGCTGCCGATTTAGTAAAACAAGCAACTCAACTCGAACAAATTATTAGTAAATTCTTTTTAACTTGGAAACGTTTGGGGGGTACTTGGGATAGATTGTATGTCGATACTGGGGCTAGCAATCCTCATTTGCGATCGATGCTTAATAGTTTGGAATCTCTGACTAACGATACTCTCGAAGTTCAATTAGATGATGGGGGCGATCGCACTATTCGTTTGAAAATTCTCAGCGACGATCTCGATTGAAAAGTTACCTGCTTTTAATTACAAATAAAAGGCGATCGATTTCAGTAACTAGCAAGTTCTCTTTGCAAATCTGTATTAAGGCAATGAATAATTCTTTTGAAACAGACCTAATAATCTTAATTTCTGCTCGATCGTTTTTCAAGATCTAATCGGGAAGATAGATCGATAAGCTACGACAATATCACAAAGACAACCTGTATGTAGTGCATTTTTATGCAATATATATAGGTTGTGTTTTATTAAAATAATTTTTATTGAGCAAAATAAATCGAATGTAAAACAAAAGTATTATATTAAATGACTAAGGATAATGAAAAAACAAACCTTTTACTTCGGCCTATTTATGTTTGCTGTCTTTTATGCAGCATCTTGTTTTACCGACCGTTTAGGAAACGTCGAACCTACGGCACTAAAAATGGTGGGTTTAATCGTATTAATGGCTATATTTTGGTTGGGTGAAGCGATTCCATTAGCTGCCACCTCTATTATTCCTTTATTTGCATTGCCGATGCTCGGCATTATGTCCTCAAAGGATGTAGCTACTGCTTACGGGGCAAATATAATCTGGCTGTTTATGACCGGATTTTTTATTGCAAGGGCGATCGAGAAATGGGGACTTCATCGTCGAATTGCTAATTATATTATTAGTACGGTTGGATTCTCTCCGTCTAGGTTAGTAGGAGGCTTTTTAATCAGTACTGCGGCAATCAGTTGTTTTATTTCTAATACTGCCACAGCATTGATGATGTTGCCGATCGGACTTTCGGTATTAAAAGCAATCGGGCCTCAACTCCAACAAGGTAAAAAGGCATTCGGTACGGCTTTAATGTTAGCGATCGCATTTGGGGCTAATATTGGCGGAATGGGTACTCCGATCGGTTCTCCTCCGAACTTAATCTTTTTGGGAGTACTTCAAGAATCTTTCCCTACCCTTCGGGAGATTTCGTTTGCTACTTGGGTGGCGATCGCACTGCCGATCGTTCTTTTCTTCCTCGCTTTAACCTGGTTTTACTTGGTTAAAACTAATCCTATCCCCAATCTCAAAGTACAAAGAGAATTTAAGCTGCCAGATAATGGCCCGATGAGTCGCGGTGAAATGTTAGTCGGAGTTTTATTTGCGATCGCAGTTATACTCTGGATGACTAGAGCTGATATTAACCTCGGAAGTTTTACGGTTACGGGATGGGCTTCTGCGCTAGGTTTATCCAAGTTTGTTAAAGATACTGCTGTGGGTGCTTTAATCTGCGTGGCCTTATTTACTATTACCGTTCGAGATCGAGATCGAAATATTACTCCTCTTTTAGACTGGGATACGGCAAAACAAATACCTTGGGATATATTATTGTTGTTTGGTGGCGGTATCGCTTTATCAAAAGGTATTGTTGCCAGTGGGCTATCTGCTAGTTTTGCTCACAACCTCGAGTTCGGTTTAAAAGGATTGCCAGTGATTGTCGAGATTATGATTTTATGCGTCTTTGTTAGTTTTTTAACCGAGATAACTTCCAATACCGCTATGACAAGCCTGATGATGCCTATTCTAGCGACAATATCGCCCTTGTTGGATGTTGACCCAGCATTATTAATGATGCCTGCTGCTCTATCGGCTTCTTGTGCCTTTATGTTTCCGGTTGCTACTCCCCCTAATGCGATCGTTTACTCTCAGAATTACTTCTCGATCGCGACTATGGCTAAAACTGGGCTGACTCTCAATATTATCGGAGTTATTCTGGTTAGTTTTGGGGTCTTTTTCTTAGGAAATGCTTTACAAATAATGGGGTCTTAATTAATCCCATTAAAGCTCGATTAATGGTGTTAAATATCATTAATCGATTCTTAATCTCATTGTTTTTAGCTATCTTACGAAATCAAGTAATTATTTTTTCCGTTGTCATCTGTTTTAAAAATTTTAAAATTAATTTTAAAAATTTTTGATTTTTAAAAATTAAATAAATAACTTGCCAAGATGAAAAAAATACTTCAAAAAATAGATTCATCTACTACTTTATTTTTTGCCATTCTTATGTTGTTTCTCGGATTAAGAGCGTTGCCAGTAGGTGAGGATAATAAGACCTCTGTTAAGGCAAAGGAATTAAATTATGAGGTATTTTTGCCAGATCGACTCGATCGGGAGGTAAGTTGTCAAGATGAAGTTTCTAATATTACCTATCTACCTTAGTTTATTAGTTTTTTATATGCCAAAATCTTCTCGAGTAAGATATCGTTGCAGATTGTATTATCTTATTAAACCAATTATTGAGGATTGATATGAGATTAAACTCACAAAATTTATTAAATTTAATGCTGAGATTAAAAGAGAAAAAAGATTTGAATATTGCTAAAATGATAGCTGAAGAAATATTATCAGTTATCCGAACTCAAAGTATTTGTGACTCAGCAAATTTTTATTTTCTCAATACTAGTTTGTCTTTTTTAACAGCTTCTAGTTTTTTAATTTCTCAAAGTGAATATCCAGAATTATTGAGTTTAAAAAGTTTTTTCAGTTTATCTTCGCTATATTTTCGCTTGCTCGAACAAAAAGATAATCTCTATGTTGGAGATAATTTTGACTTTTATCTTAACATAAATCCAGATCTAAAAGTCAGTGGATTGATTTTGTTTGAGGCAAGAAGGACAGTAAATTCTTATTTGGCTGAAAATAATTTATTCGATTCTAAAGAAGCCTCCGATCGAAGATTAAACTATTTTAATCAACTGCTTCCTTTGCCTGATTTTTTAATAAATGTAGAAAGCTCAAATTGTCATTCTTGTAAATATTTTGACGGACAAATATATGGAGGTAATTACTTTAATTGCTGCGTACATCCCAGCGGTAAAAAAAATTGTTTAGATTGGGAAGCTAACAAGGCTATTTCATTCTAAAAAGAGCATTTACTTGATTTTTAGCTTCGATCTTTTTTAAATTTTAATTTAATTTAATTGCAAATAAATTGCGATCGATTTCAGTAATTAGCAATTTATCTTTTAAAATTTGTGTTGTTAAATATACTTTCAAATTACTGCAATGAATAATTCTCTCGAAACTGAACCCAAAAATATTTTTAGTAAACTTAAAGCTAGGTATATATTTCTCGGTTTAGTTTTAATAAACTTCGGTTGGTTTTTGGTTTTAGTTTTAACTAGCCGCATATTAAGAATATTTAATCCAGATCTTTGGCAATTTATTTTCCGAGAAAATATTTTTTTGCTCGACCCGATCGTCTATATTATCTCATTCGGAGTTATTTGTTGGCTGGTTTTTAAAAAAATGAAAGCCGATCGAATTAGTTTAAAATACATTTTGGGTAAATTTCCTTTAAAGAAACTAAAATGGTCGGATGTTTGGATCGTAATTTTTGCCAGTCAATTTTTTTTCATAGGAATTAGCGTATTGACAAGATTTTTTATTACTTTAATTTTTCCAGATTCGGCTACAAATTTAATAGAAAATGCAAACCAAATTTTTATTTATGATGGCAATAATCTGGGCTTAAAAATAATTTATTGGCTACTTATTTTTGTTGCGGTAGTAATAGTTGCTCCAATTGCTGAAGAATTTTTATTTAGAGGTGTAATTCTGCACCGATGGGCAACTAAATGGGGAGTCGTTCCGGCAATTTTATTATCTTCTTTTTGCTTTGGTTTAATTCACTTTAATATCTTTTTTCTCAATTTAGCAATTTGGTCTGTATTTTTAGCTTTTTTGTACCTACAAACTGGCAATTTAATAGTGCCAATAATTGCTCATGCTTTTAACAATTTTCTCGCTTTTCTAGCGATGCTGGGAGGTAGTATATCAACAGCTAGCGACTCCGCAACAGCAGCAACAGAAGATTCATTAAAAATAATATTGATAGTTATTTTCCTGGCAAGTATCCCGCTATGTTATTGGTTGAAATCGTCGAAATTTACCAGTAAGGTAGAGCATTTACCTTATTTTACCAATCAAAAAGGTCGGCAAAAAGTTAAAGAAGAAGTTAGTAGGTATTAATGTAATAATTGCCGTTCTTAATTAAGATTCCTTTCAGACAAAAAGAGCGATCGATCTAATTCTTATTTCGATCCTTTTTTAAATTTAATTCCAAATAAATTGCGATCGATTTCAATAATTATCAATTTCTCTCTTAAAATTTGTGTTGTTAAATACGTTTTCAAATTACTTCAATGCACGATCGTATCGAAATTCAAGCTAAAGAACTTTTTAGTAAACTTAAGGTTAGACATATATTTCTTAAGTTATTTTTGTTGCTGTTTGGGTTTATATTTGCTTTAGTCAATATCAGTGGAACAATAGCTTTAATAATATCTATATTTAATCCTGCTTTTGGAGAATTATTTTTCGAGGATGATACATTTATCGAGCAATTGATTGACAAAAATATTTTTTTTCTTGTAGCAATCTCATATACTTTTACTTTTGGGGTTACTTGTTGGCTGTTGTTGAGAACAATGAAGTCGAACAAAATAAAAATAAAGCCTATTATTGGTAAGTTTTCTCTAAAAAAAAGATTATGGCTGTCAATTTTTATTGTAATTCTTGCCAATCGAATTTTAGGCTATGGTGTGACTCAAATAACTCTTTTTTGCGCTTCTCTTATTTCTCAAGATTTTGTTAAAAATGCTTTAGAAAATACTAATGAAAGTATGATTTATAACGGGGATAATTTCTTTTTACAATTTATTTATTGGCTGCTTTTATTTACTATGACAGTAATAGTTGCTCCAATTACCGAAGAATTCATATTTAGAGGGGCAATTTTACACCGATGGTCGACAAAATGGGGTATTGTTGCAGGGATTTTAATGTCTTCTTTTGTATTTGGCTTGCTTCATTTAAATATCTTTGTTATTACTATCTCGATCGGTGGAATAATTTACGCTCTTTTATATATAAAAACTGGAAGTTTGCTAGTACCAATAATTGCCCATGCTTTGAATAATTTTCTGTTTTTTGTTAATTTTTTTCTCAGAGATACTTTATCCATACCCAGGAGCAGTGAAGAAATAACAATTCTTTCTTTATGGTATGGAATAGTAAATATTTGTATGGCAGTTCCAGCTTTAATATACTTTTTAAAAATGCCTAAAAATATTGCAGCATTACCTTATTTTTCCAATCAAAAATATCGGCAAAAAGTTAAGGAAGAAGTTAGTAGTTATTAATGTAATAATTGCTCTTCGTAATTAATATTACTTTCAGACAAAAAAGAGCGATCGATCTAATTCTTATTTTTAGCTTCGATCGTTTTTAAAATTTAATTACAATTGAAAAGTCAAAAGTGAAAAGCGGATTTCGCGCCGCCGAATTTAGTTCGGCATTTAGCGAAACCAAGAAGTCAAAATTTTTGGGTAACAGGTAACAAGGAATAATTAAAAATCTAAAAATTAAACCCTCGTTACTCGTTACTCGTTACTCGTTAATCATTACTCATAAATATCTAGTAAATTCTCATTTAATTTTTAATTCCAGTCGAGCCGATCCCTTGAATAAACTGACGCTGACCGATTAAAAACAACAAGACAACTGGAATAGTAGCAATTACCACAGCAGCCATTAAAAGAGGCCAATTATCGGTAAATTGAGCTTGAAAATCTGCCAAAGCCAACTGAACCGTTCTCAATTCGGGAATGTTAGCAAATACTAAAGGTTTAAATAAATCGTTCCACTCGCCGATAAAAGTAAATAAAAATAAAGTAACTAAAGCCGGGCGAGATAAAGGTAACATAATTTGCCAAATAATTTGCAACCGATTTGCCCCATCCAGACTAGCAGCTTCTTCTAATTCGATCGGCACGCTAGCAAAATATTGCCGCATCAAAAAAATTCCGAAACCATTAGCCGCAGTCGGCAAAATTAAAGCCCCGTAAGTATTAATTAAATTACCCCATTTTAAAACTAAAAAAATCGGAATGACGAGAACTTGAAACGGAATGACTAGAGTGGCTAAAAACAATAATAAAAGGGTTTGTCTTCCGGGAAACTTCAAGCGAGCCAAAGCATAACCAGCCAAAGCTGAAGTCAAAATTTGTAGGGCAGTTACGGCTAAAGCAACCAAAGTAGAATTGAAAAAAGCTAAGAAAAATTTACCCCGCTGCCAAGCTTCAAAATAATTATCTAAAGTCAAAGAAGATAGAGAAAAAAGCTCGAGACTTCCAGAAGAAAAAGAAGTCAGAAAAACAATTATTAAAGGAGATAAAACTAAAATAGCTCCCAACAACAGCAAGAAAAAAAAGAAAAATTTGAAAAAATTGGCAAGTAAAGAGGGGGATTGGTTTTCGTACATACACTAAACAAAACGTCAAAAGCAGCTTACAATACTGAAATTAGCAAAAAATGGGAAGAAGTCTCTTGAAAAAGGATAAACTTCCTCAGAAAAATCAAAGATCGGCAGTTTCGACCAGTTTTAGCTAAGCTAAGAAAGGAAATTATCAGTAAAAACCTTGAAAACCAATACTCGCGTTGCAAAAAACAAAATCGGAATAGTTACCCGGGAGCGATCGCCAGCAAGATTAAATTTACTCGGCGTTCCTCCTCTTCTGTAAACTAAGGAAATAATATCCCAAGGTATCGAAAAAAATCTCGTCAGCGTTTAATATTCGTCAAAGACGAGCCAAAACAACCACAGGAGTAGCTAAATCGATAAATGTTGCGGAAACACAGTAACTTCGTAGACCTATTACAAGATAGATCGATAAATAAACCAGATAAAAATGCTTTTACTTTTTTGGCCGATGGAGAAACAGTTGCCGATCGGATTAGCTATCGCGAGTTAGAAAGAAAAGTTCGAGCGATCGCCACTTTGCTACAAGAATATAACGCTCGAGGAGAACGAGCTTTATTGCTCTATCCGCCAGGTCTGGAGTTTATTGCCGCATTTATGGGCTGCTTTTATGCAGGAGTAATAGCAACCCCCGTTTACCCACCTAGAGCAAACAGATCGATCGAAAGGTTACAAGCGATCGTCTCCGATGCAGAAGCAAAATTCGCTTTAACCACTACAGCATTGCTCGATCGCGTTGAAGGTCGTTTTACCAGTGTCGATAACAGAGAAATTCAATATCTAGCTACCGATAATATTGAAATCGATTTAGCTTCTTCCTGGCAAGAATTTTCCCCAGATCGAAATAAGATTGCTTTTTTACAATATACTAGCGGCTCTACGGGCAAACCTAAAGGGGTGATGGTCACTCACGCCAACCTGATTCAAAA
The DNA here is from genome assembly GCA_964458305.1 of uncultured bacterium. Lineage (GTDB taxonomy): Bacteria > Cyanobacteriota > Cyanobacteriia > Cyanobacteriales > JASJDA01 > JASJDA01. The sequence continues at coordinate 9,414 of CAYWIH010000028.1, forward strand.
TGCTCGATCGATTACAGAGTGCTTTCAACACCCCGAAGACAAAAGCTGTTTATCTTGGCTGCCACCATATCACGATATGGGCTTAATCGGAGGGATATTATCTTCTTTTTATTTTGGCTGTCAGGTTGTTTTAGTTCCTCCAGTAGCATTTTTGCAAAAACCATACAATTGGTTAAAAGCTATTTGCGAGCGTCAGATCCGAACTAGCGGCGGGCCGAATTTTGCTTACGATTTATGTATCGAAAGGATTACACCACAACAAAAAGCCACTTTAGATCTTTCTAGTTGGGAATTAGCTTACAGCGGGGCCGAGCCGATCAGAGCAGAAACGATCGAACGTTTTAGCGAATATTTTCGCGAAACAGGTTTTAGAAAAGAAGCATTTTTACCATGTTATGGCATGGCCGAAAGTACCCTGATAATAACCGGGAAAAGGAAACCAGAGCCGCCAGTATGGCAAAAATTTAAATCCAGCGCGCTCGCAGAAAATCAAGCCGTTATTGCTGAAGCAAATGACGAAGATGCTACTAGTTTAGTCGGTTGCGGGCGATCGGTAACAGGGCAAAAAATAGCCATAGTCAACCCAGATACTCTAATTTCCCTGGGCGATAATCAAATAGGCGAAATTTGGGTAAATAGCGACAGCGTAGCTAAAGGTTATTGGCGACAAGAAGAGAAAACAGATGCTACTTTTAATGCTTATTTAGCAGATACTAATGAAGGGCCTTTTTTACGTACCGGAGATTTAGGCTTTTTAAGCGATGGGGAGTTATTCGTTACCGGACGTTTGAAGGATTTAATTATCATTCGCGGCCGCAATTATTACCCTCAAGATCTAGAATTAACTACAGAAAAAGCTCATCCGGCTTTAAAAGCTAGTTCTGCTGCTGCTTTTGCAGTGGTTGTCGATGGAGAAGAAAAATTAGCGATCGCAGTTGAGGTAAAACGAACTTATTTGCGAAAATTAAATGCAGATGAGGTCATTAATGCCGTTACCAAAAAGATCGTACAAGAGTGGGAACTTCGTCCCCATGCTATCGTTTTAATTAAAACTGGCAGCATTCCCAAAACTACTAGCGGCAAAATCCAGCGTCACGCTTGTAAAATAGGTTTTGAAAAAGGTACTTTAAATGTCGTCGGCCAGCGGAGCGAGCCAACTAATCCCACCACTGCCAATGTAGCCAGCGATAGTATAGAATCTTGGTTGGTTGCGAAAATAACCGCTAAATTAGGCTTAAATCCACAGGAAATAGACATTAGCGAACCTTTAATTAATTATGGTTTGGATTCGGTTGCTGCGGTCACCCTCTCAGGAGAATTAGCCGACTGGTTAAAGCGCGAAATATCGCCGACTATAGTTTACGATTATCCCACGATCGCCAGTTTAGCGAGCTATTTAGGAGATTCTGCTTTTAAGCAGACTCCACATATTAACCGCCATATTAACAATTTTAATAATGTCGCAGAAATCGCGATCGTCGGCATGGCTTGTCGTTTTCCCGGTGCAAATAACCCCGAAGAATTTTGGCAATTATTAAGTCATAAAATCGATGCAATTACAGTATCGCAAAGACACTATTTAGAAAAACAATGGGGTGGGTTTATTGAAAATGTCGATCGCTTCGATCCTCAATTTTTCGGCATTTCCCCCCGCGAAGCCAGTTCGATCGACCCCCAACAAAGATTATTATTAGAAGTAAGTTGGGAAGCTCTAGAAAATGCTGGCATTGCTGCAACTAAATTAGCAAAATCTCCCACTGGCGTATTTATTGGCATCGGCAGTAACGATTATTCGCTGTTAAATTCAAATAATTTCGATGTATATTCTGCTACCGGAAACGCCCACAGTATAGCAGCCAATCGTCTTTCTTATTTTCTCGATTTGCAAGGGCCTTCTTTGAGCGTCGATACTGCTTGTTCTTCTTCTTTGGTAGCATTACATTTAGCTTGTCTTAGCCTCAGAAACGGCGAATGCAACCTAGCGATCGCAGGTGGGGTTAATTTAATCTTACTCTCACAACTGACTCAAACCTTCTCGAAAGCTGGGATGATGTCCCCTGAAGGACGTTGTAAAACCTTCGATGCGAGTGCTGATGGTTACGTCAGAGGGGAAGGTTGTGGTACTGTCATTCTCAAACCCCTCGAGGCTGCAATTAAAGACGGAGACAATATTTTAGCCGTTATTAAAGGTTCTGCCGTCAATCAAGACGGTCGCAGCAACGGCTTAACCGCACCCAACGGCTTAGCACAAACTAAGGTCATAAGTCAAGCTCTGGCAAATGCAGGGATCGCAGCAACAGACCTAGATTATATTGAAGCACACGGAACGGGAACGTCTTTAGGAGATCCGATCGAACTTAATGCCATCAATACCATCGTCAACGGGGTCGATCGAACTAAAAAATGTCGGATCGGTTCGGTAAAAACTAATATCGGCCATTTAGAAGCAGCAGCCGGAATTGCTGGTTTAATTAAAGTGGTTTTAGCTTTACAAAATCAGGAAATTCCTGCCAACCTGCATTTAAAAGAATTAAATCCTCACATCAATATCGCAAGGGACTCGATCGAAATTCCTACAGAAATACAACCCTGGAAAACAACAGATAAGCCTCGTTTGGCCGGGGTTAGTTCTTTTGGTTTCGGCGGTACTAACGCTCACGTTATTTTAGGAGAATACGATCGACAGAATGGCGATCGTAAACCACTCCCTGCCAATATTTTTACCCTCTCAGCCAAAACCGAACCCGCACTGAGTCAATTAGTTAAGAAATATGAAGAATATTTGACAAAAAACCAGAAATTAGAATTAGAAAAAATCTGTTTGACAGCGGCTCGGGGTCGATCGCATTTTAAACATCGTTTGGCTGTAATTGCAGGTTCTACTGAAGATTTATTAGATCGGCTTAAAGCAGGTCAATTTAAACAGGGTACGGTAGAAACAAATAATAAAATAAAAATCGCTTTTCTGTTTACAGGTCAAGGTTCACAATACCCAGGAATGGGAGTGAAATTATCTGAAAATTTTCCAGTTTTTCGTCAAGCTTTAGAGCGATGTGCCGAGATTGTCGACCCCTATTTAGAAAAGTCTTTATTAGAAATAATCTACCCAGAAAAAGAACAAAGCAATCTATTAGATGAAACTGCTTATACTCAACCAGCATTATTTGCTTTAGAATACGCTTTAGCTAAGTTGTGGGAATCGTGGGGGATCGAGCCAGATATAGTAATGGGTCATAGTGTCGGTGAATATGTTGCCGCAACTATTGCCGGAGTATTTAGTTTAGAAGATGGCTTAAAATTAATCGCGACAAGAGCAAAATTAATGCAAAAATTGCCTAGAAATGGGCAAATGGTGTCGATATTTGCCACAGAAAAAGAGGTAAGAGATGCTCTTTATGGCTGGGAAGAAAAAGTCTCGATCGCGGCGATTAATGGGAATAAGAGTATAGTGGTTTCTGGGGAAACCTTAGCAGTCGAAAAAGTTATTTCTAAATTAGAGAATAAAAAAATAAAAAGGTTAAATGTTTCTCATGCTTTTCATTCTCCATTGATGGAAGTAATGTTGGATGATTTTGAGAAAATAGCTCGGCAAATAAAATACAATCGACCGCAAATAGAGCTAGTTTCTAACTTGACAGGAGAAATAATAAACGAAGAAATAGCTAGTCCTAAATATTGGGTAAGTCACGTTAGAGAAACGGTAAATTTTGCAAAAGGTTTAAACTGTTTGGCAGCAAAAAAATGTCAAATATTTTTGGAAATAGGCCCGAAACCCGTATTATTGAATTTAGCTCGGCACTATTTTCAAATAGAAGGATTATGCTTGGCAAGTTTGCGATCCGATCGAGATGATATTAGAGAAATTTTATCTGGTTTGGCAGCTCTTTATTTACAAGGAATAGAAATAGATTGGTCTGGAGTTTTTAAAGGAACGAAAATAGAAAAGGCAATCTTACCTAATTATCCTTTTATTCGTCAGCGTTATTGGCTCGAACCAGAAACAAAAAATAATATCGTCAGCAAACAAGTATTTCATTGGCAAGAAGAACTTTATCAAGTTAAATGGCAAATTCAAGAAGATAGAAGGAAGACAGATGCTTTTGAAAAGCCAAAATTAACTGGAAAATGGTTAATATTAGCCGATCGCCAAGGTTTGGGTGAAAAAATAACTCAATTATTATTAGAACATCAAAATGAATGCGATTTAATTTATACGACTTCAGAATTAGATGATTATTTTACCCGAAAAATAGATAGTCTACGGGGTATAATTCATCTGTGGAGTTTAGATAGTGGTGAAAAAGAAAATCTAGAAGAGAAATTAAAATTAAGTTGCGGTAGCGCGTTAAAAATAATTCAAAATATCGCTAAAAAAGCACTCGACGCACCAATTTGGTTCGTAACTAGAGCAACTCAGCCAGTCATAAAATCTCAATTAAATAAGATCTCAGCAACTCAAAATTGCCTCTGGGGTTTGGGGAAAGTAATAGCATTAGAATATCCTCATTTGTGGGGAGGAGCGATCGATCTAGCACCCACACCAGAAATAAAAGAAGCAGCAGCAATTATAACAGAAATAACAAATTCTTCCGCTGGAAAATATGTCGCTTATCGCAATAAAAAACGTTATTTAGCTACTCTAGAAAAAGCTAAAATAGCCAAAATTGAAGAATATAAATTAAAAGCCGATCGCACCTATTTAATAGCAGGTGGTACTGGTGGTTTAGGTATGACTTTAGCCTGCGAAGCGATCGAACGCGGCGCAAAATATTTAGTATTGGTAAGTAGAAGCGGCAAAATATCCGCAGAAAATCAACAAAAAATTACTTTATTAGAAAATAAAGCCGCGAAAATAAAAGTAATCAAAGGAAATATCGCCTCAGAAACCGAAACAACCCAGATATTTGCCGAAATAGCCCAAAATATGCCACCTCTAGCCGGAATCTTTCAAGCGGCTGGAGTAATAGAAGACAGTACCCTTGTCAACTTAACTTGGGAAAAATTTACAAAAGTAATCGAGCCGAAAGTAAAAGGAACTTGGAACTTACATCTCAATAGCAAAGAACTGGATCTAGACTTGTTCGTAACCTTCTCCTCAGCAGCATCTTTATTAGGATCTTTCGGTCAAGGAAACTACGCAGCAGCCAACGCTTACATGGACGCGATCGCCCATCTCAGAAGGGGTTTGGGGCTACCAGCAATCAGCATAAATTGGGGGCCGTGGCAAGGAGTCGGGATGGCATCGAAGACCAGATTAGCAACCAAAGGACTCAATCTTATCCCCGAAAAAGAAGCAATAGAAGCCCTATTTAATTTAATTAGCCAAGATATCAGCCAGATAGGACTAGTTTCAATAAAAATTGAAGATCTAGTCGCGCAATTCCCTCAAGCAGCGCGAGCGAGCTATTTTAGCAGTTTAACAGCCTCGTTATCCCACCAGAAAGAAAATCATCTTGAAATTGACAAAGCACGATCGCAAACCAAAATATTCCAAGAATTACTAAAAATGCGATCGCAACAGAGAGAAAAATATATTATTGATTACGTGCGATCGCAAATAGCAAAAATTATTGAAAAAGATGCCAGAGAAATATCGGCAGAAGATAACTTATTAGATATAGGTGCGGACTCGATCGCCATGATGGAAGTAATCGATCGCTTCGCTGAAGATCTGCAACTGACAATCTATCCTCGAGAATTATACGATCGACCCAAAATAAACGCCCTGGCTAAGTATATAGCCACAGAATTCGCTCGCAGACATTTACAAAAATCAGAAATCGTTAAAGAAAAATTTGATGAAACCGCCTTACAAAAATCAAAAACCAGTAATTCCTTATTAAAAGATAGTTTCTCAAAATATCAGTCCCGATCGCCGCAAAAAATAAGCCAAAAAATCCCTGGAGTAGTATTTATTCTCTCATCCCCCAGAAGCGGATCGACCCTACTAAGAGTAATGCTAGCCGGACATAACAACTTATGTTCTCCTCCAGAATTGCATTTATTACCCTTCGAGACAATGAGTCAAAGAGAAGCACAATTAGGTAAAAGCCATCTCACAGAAGGATTGCAACGGGCTTTAATGGAACTAAAAGGAATCGACGCAGCAACAGCCAAACAACTAGTCAACGAACTAATTTTAGAAGATCGCACCATCCAAGAAGTGTACCATCAACTGCAACAACTAGCAGGCGATCGAATTTTAGTAGATAAATCCCCAACCTACGCCTTTCATAAAGAAACTTTAGAGCGCGCAGAAGAACTATTTCAAGAAGCAAAATACATCCATCTAGTCAGACATCCCTATCCAGTTATCGAATCATTTGCCAGGATGAGAATGGATAAACTATTAGGAGTAGAAGAAACTAACCCTTACGACTTAGCCGAGTCAGTTTGGGCCAAAAGCAATCAAAATATACTCGAATTTTTAGAAAATATCGACAGCGATCGGCAGTTGCAAATTAGATACGAAGACTTGGTAACCGAACCAGAAACACTGATGAAATCTGTTTGTCAGTTTTTAGATCTGCCCTATACTAACTCCTTAATAGATCCCTATTCCGGCGATCGGATGACCGATGGAGTTTATCACAAATCGATGTCCCTCGGAGATCCCAACTTTCTCAAACGTCAAACCATCGATCCCCAACTAGCAGATACTTGGAAAGCGATCGAACTTCCGATCCAACTCAAACCAGAAACCTCTCAAATAGCCGATCGCTTCGATTATCACTTACCAAACGAAACCACAGAAGACGAATCTTCCATTTATGCGATGGTCGAACATTTCCTAGAAGTAAGAGGGATAAAAGTCTGTCTTTGTACTTGGGGGCCGCCATCAGCACCACTAGTCTTGTGTCTTCACGGTATTTTAGAACAAGGTGCAGCATGGTCGGAAGTAGCAGTCCGTTTGGCAGCAAAAGGCTATCGCGTCATCGCCCCAGACTTAAGAGGACACGGCCGATCCGATCGCGCACCTCAAGCTAGTTCTTATAATTTAATCGATTTCTTGAGCGATATCGACACGATCGTCGAAAAAGTTACAGATAAAGCCTTTACCTTAGTAGGACATTCCCTAGGATCTGTAATTGCTGCCACTTTTGCCAGCATTCGTCCCCAAAAAATTAAAAACTTATTCCTAGTAGAAACTATTTTACCCTCAGAGCCAGACGACCCAGAAGCGATCGCCGAACAATTAGCTACTCAATTAGATTATCTTGCTTCTCCTCCCGAACATCCAGTATTTCCCGATGTTTTTGCAGCAGCCGATCGCTTGCGAAAAGCTACCCCTGCTTTATCGATGTCTTTAGCGATCGAACTTGCCACCCGCATCACCGAACCTTGCGCTGGAGGAGTACGCTGGTGTTGGGCTTCTCTTTTGCGTACCCGCGCTGGTATTACTTTAAACGGTATCGGCAAATCTAAATATCTCGGTTTGTTAAGAAGAATCAAAGTGCCGATTACTTTAATTTACGGCGATCGCAGTAAATACAATCGCGAAGAGGATTTAACCCAGCAACAAGAAGCAATGCCAAAAGCTGCAAAAGTCGTGGTTTCTGGAGGTCACAACCTTCATTTAGAAGCAGCTTCTAAATTGGCTCAAATTATTGGCAATGGATGAGCGATCGAACAAGGAGTTTTTTAATAGGAATAAAATGACAAACAAATTGATGCCAGTTTTGGAGATTCCCCTCGCTTTTTTATCTTTTTGTTTCTATAAAATTATGAAATTGGCGATCGGATTTTTATATACAATCTATATGGCTTTAAATCGAGCAAAAGCCGGTCAATGGCGCGTTATTTCCCAAGAATTGATCGATTCGACTCTGTCGCTGCCAGTGTTAATGACTAAAGGGCCTCGCTGGAATACCCATGCTATTATCGGCACTCTCGGCCCTTTTAAAGTTGAAAAATCTCTGGCTATTAATCGGGAAATCGCCTCTAGTTCTGCCGGCTCTTGGATAATGGTTGTTTATAATTTTCCCTACTATAAAACAATCGCTAATTTAACTTCTTTTGACAGTTCAAAAAATCCAGAATGGCAAGAAATTGAATTAGAGCCTGGCAGTTATACTCTCGGTTTAAGATATTATAATTGGGGCGAAAAAATATTTTTACCTTCAATTAAAGTAGAGGGCGTTCAAATAGTAGATAAATTCGAGGTCGATCGCAATATTAATGATTTTTACCAAAATATAATTCAACGAAAAAATTGGTTTTATTCAGCCCTGCACTATTATATTTTTACTATTTTGACTTGGCGAAAAATATTACCAGAATCTTTTGTGAAAAAAGAATTTTTACCAGTTGGCGCGCCCGATACAGAATTTTTATATGGTAAATTAGAGCGAGATAATTATTTAGAAATACAAGCTAGCAAACAGATTTTAGAAAATTACCAAATTTATTTTACAATCTACGATCGCTCCAGTTTGCCATTATTTTGGCAGCAAATAAAAACAGAAAAATACCTGACTAAATCCCTAGAAAATAACGGATATTATTTAATAAGAATGCGATCTAAAAAGGCTAAAATAGACGAGGAAAATAATTTAGAACAACAAATAAAAATAACAGAAAAGACAACAGAAAAAATCTAAAATAACCGATCGATCTTTAATCTTAAAAGAAGTAACTAAAAATCCTGGGATTTCTGATTTCTGATTTCAGTAAAGCCTCTCCCCCTTCCCTTAGTGTCACTCCTTCGTTTAAGATAACAAATGGCGCACCGCGAACCGATCGAAAATTTTTTTATGTAAATTAAGAAAAACAAATCTCAAACTATGCCCAACACCGAAAGGCGAACATTTTTGCTAGATTTTGAAAAACCCCTTTGCGAACTAGAAGCGAGGATCGATAAAATTCGCGAACTAGCAGAAGAAACTAAAGTAGACGTTTCCGAAGAAATAACCAAATTAGAACAAAGAGCGGCTCAATTACGCCAAGAAATATTTAAAACTTTAACACCATTACAAAGATTACAATTAGCTCGCCATCCACGTCGCCCCTCCACCTTAGATTATATTCAAGCAATTACAGACGAATGGTTCGAATTGCACGGCGATCGTTGCGGTTACGACGATCCTGCTTTAGTAGGAGGAATAGCTAGAATCGCAGGCCAAACTGTAGTCATGTTAGGCCATCAAAAAGGTAGAGATACTAAAGATAATATTGCCCGCAACTTCGGCATGGCTTCTCCGGGAGGATATCGCAAAGCAATTAGACTGATGGAGCATGCCAATCGCTTCAGATTGCCTATTTTAACCTTTCTCGACACTCCTGCGGCATGGGCTGGAGTAGAAGCAGAAAAATTCGGACAAGGAGAAGCGATCGCTTATAACTTGCGAGAAATGTTTTATTTTGACGTACCGATAATATGTACTGTAATCGGCGAAGGCGGATCGGGTGGTGCTTTAGGTATCGGAGTTGGAGAAAAACTTTTAATGTTCGAGCATGCAGTCTATAGCGTCGCTCCCCCAGAAACTTGCGCGGCAATCCTTTGGCGCGATGCTAGCAAAGCAGAGCAAGCTACTTCCGCTTTAAAAATGACCGCAAAAGAATTAAAAGAATTGGGAATTGTCGATCGGATTTTAGTAGAGCCTGTCTGCGGTGCTCATTCCGATCCATTAGGCGCGTCAGCCATACTCAAACAAGCCTTATTAGAAACTTTAGACCAATTATCCCAAATGAGTCCGCAAGCTAGACGAGATTTGCGCTATCAAAAATTTAGGCAGATCGGCATTTTCTCGGAAATTACAGAGGAGAGGATGTTATAATTGCTAAGTCAACAATAGTTAACATTTTTAATTTTGTAACAAAAGTTAAAGATGTTTTGAGACTCATTCCTGCTCTATGACTGGAAAGCCCCGGTTTAAAATTGGTTAAGATAAAAATGAACGACTATCAAAATACAGTTTGGAAAATCGGTTTTTAGATTAACTAGATCGGGAATTCCTCAAAGAGTTTAAATTGTTTCTAGTATTGCCGTTCGAAAGCAAATAAACCTTGATTAATCAGGATATCAGAGCCGCAAAAAAAATACTGCATCGACCGATACCAAATTCCTGCCTCATAAAATTAAACTTAAATTCACTCGGGAAATGGTTAGTAAGGGAGATCGGCAAATGTTTTTTACGGAGGAGAAAAAAATAGAACTGGTGCTGATATTTCCTGGCTCGAATGGAGCAAAAAAAAATCCATCGTCGGAATTGACGGCGATCGAACGACAGCATTGCATCCATCCAAGCAAGATAGAGTTTGATTTGTTTTGTATTTCTAGACCGCTTGAAAATAAGCGGTGTCTTGGACTGTCTGGACAAAAGAGCGATCGGCAAAACATCTATAGATCGTTAGTAAATGCAGGATTTTAGTAATGAATTCTCCTTCACCTAAAATGCGAGCAATTATCACTGGAGCTAGTAGCGGTATTGGTGAAGCAACAGTCTTAGCCTTTGCTAAAGCTGGTATTGATGTAGCTTTAGTAAGTCGCTCTTTAGACAAATTAGAAGCAGTAGCAAAGGACGCAAGGTCGAGAGGAGTAGAAGCAAAAGCATATCAGTTAGATCTCAGCCAACTAGATCGAATCGTTCCCTCGCTCGAGGCGATCGCCGCCGATTTTGGCGAAATTGATATTTTAGTTAACAATGCGGGGATGGGATATACCAACTCTCTCAAAGATACTTCTTTAACCGATTGGCAAAAAGTACTTGACCTAAATCTTACCAGCGTGTTTCAATGCGTTCTTGGTGTCCTACCTAAAATGCGCGAACGCGGATCGGGAACGATAATTAATCTTGCTTCGATCGCTGCTGCAACGCCGTTTCCCGATTGGGGAGCTTATAGCGTCAGTAAAGCTGGCTTGGTCGCCTTTTCCAAAACTTTAGCCGCAGAAGAAAGAGCTAACGGCATTCGCGTCATGACAATTTCTCCTGGTGCGGTAAATACTCCCATTTGGGATACGGAAACGGTGCAAGCAGATTTCGATCGCTCTGGGATGTTAACCCCCGAAAGTGTAGCCTCTGTTATCGTTCAAGCTGCCTTGCTACCTCAAGAAGCTGTGGTGGAGGAAACTATCCTCATGCCTAGCGCGGGGGCACTTTAGTCCCCAAAAACAAATTTTTTATTCAATCGACATTTCTGTAACAGTTGAACTAACACATAATTATGACAATAGGTTCTTCCAACGGTTTTAAAGGCTCTGAATTTTCTGCGGCCAACGGTAAAAGTAATAAAAAAGCTTTAACCCAACCCGAAGATGGTAATATCTTTCCCAGACCCGATCGCAACACTCACAACGGTCAGCAAGTAAGAATTCAACCTACTACTAGCGAACCAGTTCAAGAAAATCTCGAAACTGCGGTGCGCGCTATTTTAGAGGGGGTCGGTGAAGATCCAGAGCGCGAAGGACTGTTGAAAACTCCCAAACGGGTAGCGGAGGCGATGCTGTTTCTCACCCAAGGTTACAATCAGTCCCTCGAAACACTAGTTAATAATGCCATTTTCGACGAAGGCCACAATGAAATGGTACTGGTGCGGGATATTAATTTCTTCAGCCTCTGCGAGCATCATATGCTGCCGTTTATGGGCAAAGCTCACGTAGCTTACATTCCCAATCAAAAGGTAGTAGGCTTGAGTAAATTAGCTCGTATTGTCGATATGTACGCCCGTAGATTGCAGGTGCAAGAGCGTCTCACTCGTCAAATAGCCGAAGCAATTCAAACGGTTTTAGAACCCCAGGGGGTTGCTATTGTTATGGAAGCAACTCATATGTGTATGGTGATGCGCGGAGTAGAAAAACCAGGTTCTTGGACTGTTACCAGCACTATGTTAGGAGTTTTCCAAGACGAGCAAAAAACTCGCGAAGAGTTCTTAAACTTGATTCGCCATCAACCAAGTTTTATGTAAGGGTCACCAGGTCAGAGGTTTTCAGCTCTGACTTTTGATTTTTTTAAATAAATCTTTGACTTTATTTAAATCTTTGTCCCCCGGAACTCTTTCTAAACCGCTAGAGAGGTCGATACCTGAAGGTTGGGTTTGACTTAGAGCGAGGCTAATATTTTCTGGGGTCAATCCTCCGGCTAAAAACCAGGGTAAGGGCGATCGAAATTCTTTTAAAATCTCCCAATCGATAGCTTTACCCGTTCCGCCTCGCATTTTGGGATGATAAGCGTCTAAAAGTAAAGTATCGACGCAATTGAGATAAACTTTAACGACAGATAAAGATTCTCTGGTTTTGAGGGCGATCGCTTTAATTGTTTCGAGCTGGGGTAGGTCGGATTTTATTTGTTGGCAAAATTCTGGCGACTCGTCACCGTGTAATTGCACTCCGCTCAAACCAGCCAGATCGACCACTTTTTTTATTTCATTGCGATCGGCATTTACGAAAACGCCGATTTTATCTATTTCCGATGGTAATTCTGCAACGATCTCGGCGATTTTTGCTGGGCTAATATAGCGAGGAGATTTAGAGGTACAGATAAATCCTAGAGCTGTTGCTCCTAACTCGGCGATCGCCTTTGCTTGTTCTGCTTTAGTTATTCCGCATATTTTAACTCGCATTTTTTTAAGATCCGAATAAATATTTTTTTTTGTATTAAAACTAAATAATTACTGTTAAGTATTAAGACAAATTGCGATTTTATTGTCCGATCTTTTTATAATCGCAGGTGTTTATAAAATTTTATCAAGATAGGAGACAAAAATTTGATGACATCTAGTTTAATTCTCGCGGTGCAAACAACCTCTACTTGGAGCGTATCTGCTGGTTTGGTGATGTTGTTGTGCAATCTGTTCGCGATCGCAGTCGGTCGTTTTGCAATTCAAAATCCAGGTGTGGGCCCCGATCTCCCCCTTCCGAAACCAGCTTTATGGAAAAATTTTGGCGTTCCCGAATTGATTGCTACTGCTAGCTTGGGTCACATTCTCGGAGCTGGGATGATTTTGGGATTATCTAATGCCGGTGCTCTTTAAAATTTAACAAAATTAATGGTTCGAGCGACCAAAATAATATCTCCACTTAAAAAGTCAAACAGTACTGAAGTTCTATAGAATTAAACAGCATTTTTTCGAGGGGCTACCTACTGTTTGACTTTACATAGCAAATATAGTAAATTTTACTGGCAAAACAATTAAAACTTCCACGTCCTCGTAATTAATTATTAATATTTTTAGAGTTAGGAAGGAATCTCTAACGAGGACACTTCTGCTATAAACTAGAATTATAATCTTAACAGCAATATAAAATATGAGCGATCTGTGTTCTGTTAATAACAAATATACAGGTATTTGGCTCAGTCTAATTCATTTTGAGGCCCGAATTAAGCAAAAGACAAAAAAGTTAGCGTGCAGATTATTCCTATTGTCAGTAAATATATCTTATTCTAAATAGGGAATGAGATCGTTGCAACTGAAAAAGTAAAAATTTTAAATAAATAATGGAAAGTCCGTGATTACTCTGAGTTTACTCAATCCCAATCAAGTCCCGATTCAAAGTTGGAGCTTTAAAACCGAATCAACGATTAAGGTTGGAAGAGCAACAGATAACGATGTTGTTCTCTACAGTGCTGTAGTTTCCCGTCGTCACATCGAACTCAGACGTAGCGACTCCTCGGACTGGGAAGTGGTTAATGTCGGAACTAACGGAACTTACATCGAAGGAAAAAAAATCACTAAAAGTAAAGTTGACAACGGAACGATTTTGCGTTTGGCTTATTCGGGGCCGCAAATTTTAATTAGAATTGATTCGGCACCCGAACCGAAAATCGAACCTAAAACTACTAAAGGGACACAAACGAGCGATCGAGCTGAGAACCAAGATGTCTTAAAAGAACAAACCGGTTCGATCGAAGAGACTTTAATCACGAAAAAAGGTACGATCTCTAAAGATGTTTAAAATTAAGTTATTCTCTAATTACTTCTTCGGTAGTAATTTTGAGGATCTTTGCTAGATCTGGAAAATCAGCTTGAGACTGGCTATTTAGCCACAATAAGTATTCTATATTACCAGCAGGGCCGGTTATGGGAGAAGCTGTCAAACCGCAGTATTGCCAACCGATTTCTTTTGCTGCTTCTAAAACTTGAAAAATTGCTTCGGCTCGATATTGACGATCGCGAACCACTCCTTTTTTGCCGACGCGCGATCGCCCTACTTCAAATTGGGGTTTAACTAATAAGATCGCTTCTTGGGGTGGTACTAGAAGGTTTTTTAAGGGTTCTAAGACTTTAGTTAAGGAAATAAAGGAGAGATCCATTACCCCCAAATCGGCAGGGGGCAGATCGCCGTATAATTGGCTGGATGTAAGATAGCGGAAGTTTGTCCTTTCTTTTAAAATGACCCGATCGTCCGTTCTCAGACTCCAAGCTACTTGTCCGTATCCTACATCCACACCATAAACTCGAGCCGCACCAGCTTGCAGCAAACAGTCGGTAAAGCCACCTGTAGATATACCACCGTCGAGACAAATGCGATCGACTGCGGATATTTTAAATTCTGTTAGTGCTTTGGCTAGTTTTTCCCCTCCTCTAGATACGTATTTAGGTTTTTTTCTAATTTCAATTTCTGCTTTGGTATCTATTTCTGTACCGGGTTTATCGATTATTTGTTGGTTAATTTTGACCCATCCGGCACGAATTAACCTTTGCGCTTGTTGGCGCGAAGCACAGAGATTGAGGTTTACTAAGAGAAGGTCGAGTCTTTGTTTGGCCAATTGAGAGATAAAAATAGAGTTCGAAAATCTGCTCTATATAGTAGCAAAATCTTTATTCAAAATTCTATTTCCTAAGTCTTCTTCTTGTTTTTCTAGATCGGATACAATTTTGGGATTGTTTTTATGTTGGTTCATGATTTCTTGGACTGCGGTTTCGTTTTCGTTGTGAATTCTTTCGATAAATTCAAAGAAAATTGCTGCTTGTTCTTCTAATTCTTTTTTGGCTTGTCCGTAGCCGTATCGATAACTTTCTCCAGTATATAATTTTTCTTGTTCTTGAGAATCTTGATAAGCTGCTCTGAGATTTTTCATCCACATTTGATAGTTAAGATCGGGGACGTATCCTTGTATCCAGGCTAAATATTGGTCGATCTGTAAGTTCCAAAATCTCAGAACGTATTCTTCATACTTGTATTGACCGCTTGTAACTTTTTGACTGGTTTCAAAACGAATTTCGTCGTATAATTTATTGAATTCTCTGGTTGTTAGATCTCTTTGTAGTTTGATTTGTGCTTTTAAATTTGCTTTTTGAAGTTCTAGAGAACGACCGAAAGATACTAATTGAATGCAACCTGTTAGAAAAATAAATAATGCTCCGATCGCTGCCGTCCAAGCTGCAAATCCAATCGATAACATTGGTGTTTGTTGTTGGGCTTGAGCTAAGATCGAGTAACTTTGAATAATCATAATCTTGATGTCAAAATATTTACTACTTTCTCAAGGAAGATAGATCGAAGTAACTTTTGTCAAGCTACTTTATGTAAAAAAAGGTTAAGAGGTTGATTTTTTTTCAATTCTTGCCCTGGATAAATATTACCTGAAAAGTCTACTCGATCGAAACTGTTAATATGAATTAATTTATAGAATAGTAAATTTTTAAGTTTTTTTTTGCTCATTTTAACTTTTTTCTAGTAATAATTAACTCGATCGCATTGGTTGGCTGGCAGGATCTGCTTTACAAATTTCGAGATTGCTATTTAATTTGTTCGATATTAATTTTTACATTTTGCCAAGTAGGAATAAATTCCGATCGATTTTCTAGATCTGAATCTGATGATAATTTCCAACTATAATTACTTACTAAAGTTGAGGCAAAAATTTTCATTATCACTAAGGCTAATTCTTTACCCAAACATTCTCGCAAACCGCCACCAAATGGAATGTAACTGTAGGGTTGTTTGCGATCTTCTTGATTTTCGAGATTAAATCTTTCTGGTAAAAATAGATCGGGTTGGCTGTATATTTCTGGATCTTGATGGGTGCTTTTAATATCGTAAGTTACGTACCAATTTTTTGGTATTTTGTATCCGCCAAAGGAGCATTCTTGAATGACTTTTCTATTGCCACCAGGTACGGGAGGAAAGAGGCGTAATACTTCTTTGATAACTGTTTCTAGATAGGTCATTGCTTTGATTTTTTCTAGATTTGATATTTCTAAATCTGCTATTTTTTCTTGTTCTGTATTAATTCGATCGAGAACTTTTGGATTTTTTGCCATTAAGACGCAAAAGGAACTTAATGCTGAGGTTAGTTCTCTGTGTCCTAAAAAAATTAAATTAATTATTTGTTCTTTTAATTCTCGATCGCTAAAAGAATTGGTTTTCAGTAATATATCTAAAGCGCAATCTTGTTGTTTATTTTTATGCCGAACAATAATTTCTTCTATTTCTTTAAGTAATTTTTTTCTACTTCCTAAAGCGCGACCGAATCGGGTTTGAGGTAAGGGTATGGGCAAGCCAATTATCCCCGATCCTAAATCTTTTAATAAGTTAACTAATTCGGTTTGCGAAGCCGATTCGATTCCTAAGATTATTTGGCAATTCAGGTCGAAAGTATAATTTTTAATTGCTGAATATAGTTCGATCGAATCTAATTTCGACCATTTTTCTAAGCGTTTTTCAGTAATTAATTCAGCCAAACTAAGATATTTTTTTATAGCTCGATCGTTAAAGGCTTGAAATAATATTTTGCGGCTTTCTTTATGTTTTTCTCCTCTTTGCCAAGTTAAGGTATTAGTTCCAAAAACAGTTTTTGAATTAGGAAAAGAACTATTAACAAAATAGATATTTTCGTTGCTTAAAATAAATCGATTTGCTTCTTTGCCATATAAATAAATAAAATTCATCCCGAAAAATCTAGTCTTAAAAATATCGCCATATTTATGACGATTTTCTGCTCTAAATCCCGGCTTTACTTTTAAATTTGGCCCGATAATCGGTAAACCTAAATCTCCTGGAGGTAATGGAAGCGATCGATTATTTTTCATTGACTGTTTTTTAGGAATAATAACTGTAGAACTAATTTTATTCGATCGCAGTTATAGATATTATATAGAATTGTATATATCTAATAATAGAATAGAAAAAATTGTCTCGAAACAAAAATAGCGATCGCCAAATTCGATAGCTACTTAATAATAGTTAAAGTCGATCGCTGCTGTCTTTATTATTGGCAGGTTAAATTCAGTGACCATCAATTAAAAACAGGATTTAACTATTCTTAATTGTGGACTCTTTATCTTCGATTAAAGAAGGGATAATAACCCATTTTTAAGTTTTATTATTGGTCAATGGTACGGTGGCGTAGAGTCTTTTTATTAGGTTTAACTTATAAGCTAGTAGGACGATCTTGTTTTTGAAGACTCTACGCCTCGCCGCAATGGTCAATGGTCAATGTTAAAAACCCCCCTCGATAAAAGAAGGGGATTAATTTATTAATTAGTAATGACTGCCAGATTTGCGATGATGTAAGGAAGTTAAACCTTCAGATTGTAATAGCTTACCTTGTTCTGCTACGGCATAAACCAGCCAATGATCGCCGCATTCCATGCGATTATCTACTTGACACTCGATATAGGCTAAAGCGTCGCTAAGAATGGGAGATCCGCTGTTAGATTCTTCTGTGGCTACATCAACAAAACGATCCTCTCCAGGAGAAAAAGGCTTAAGAAAATGTTTCATTAAAGGGATGTGGTTGCCTTCTTGTAGAATGTTGAGGACGAATTTATCTCCGGTATGCAATAAAGATTCGATCGCCCGATCTTTAGCCACTGCAACTGTCAAACCTGGTGGGTTAAAGGTAGCTTGAGATACCCAAGATGCTAGCATCGCGCCGCTAACTTCTCCTTTTTTGGCGGTGACTACGCACAAAGATCCGACTATTCTACCTAATGCTTGAGAGGTGCGATCGACCCCAGCCGATACCATAGATTCTTTAGCTTGGCGAGTTTTTTTAGATTTTTTTAATGCTTGGGCGAAATCCGTTCCCGCTTGTTCGCAGGTTTGTAGGGTGCTATCGGTGGGTTTAAATTTGATGCGGATGGTGTCGAAACCGAATTTATAGCCTGCATCGCGGAATTTAGATTCTAGTTGGTCGATCGCTTCGCCACTCCAACCGTAAGAACCAAATACACCGGCTAGTTTGTTTTTATTGGCACTTGCTAAAGCGATACCCAAAGCTGCTTGGATCTGGGTAGGTGCGTGACCTCCTAATGTAGGCGATCCGATGATAATTCCGGCTGATTTTTCTACTGTAGCTTTAATGTCTTCTGGATCTGCTGTTTCGGCGTTAATTATTTCTACCGCGACACCTGATTTAGTTACCCCGCGCGCGATCGCCTCGCCGATGGTGGTAGTATTGCCGTATGCTGAGGCATAAATTAGGGCTACATTTAGGTCTTGGGTATTTTGTTTTTTCAACCATTCTCGATAGGAATGGGTCAGTTCTTGTACGCTATATTTTATTAAAGGCCCGTGTCCGGTAGCATAGATTTTAGGGGTTTTTGCAGCTATTTTTTCTATGTCGTTAGTTATTTGACGGGCGTAGGGTGCGATTACACAATCGAAATAGTAGCGTCTGTCTTCGAGATCTACTTGCCAACCTTCATCAAAAACCCGATCGCCACAAATATGGGCACTAAATAGTTTATCGGTAAATAAAACTTCTGTTTTGGTATCGTAGGTACAAAGCAGATCTGGATAGCGAGGATTTGGTGCGAGAATGAATTCTAGTTTGTGACCTTTGCCTAAATCTAGGGTTTCTTCGGATTTAATTACTTTAATTTTAAGTTCTGTTTCTGGGAGAAGTTTTCGCAAAGATATTGCTGCTGGATTGGAACAAACAAAGGTAATTTGCGGGGCTATTTGCAGTAAAATTTCGATTGTTTTTGCGCGATTGGGATTGATGTGACCTAAAATTATGTAATCTATTTTTTTCGGGTCGATTCTATCTTTTAAAGCGTCGATAAAAATATTTGTAAATGATTCTCCTGGCGGATCGATTAAGGCAATTTTATCTGCTTCGATCGCGTAAGAGTTGGCGGTAGTTCCTTTTTGTAGGGCGTATTCTATTTCAAATTTTAGTCTGTCCCAAGTTCTAGAGCGCAAAACTTTGATTTGGTCTGCGACTGGAAATACTTGAACGTCTTTTGGTCTTTTTTCTAGGTTAATATCCATTTTCTTTACCTTTGGATGTACTATTTTAATAACTATTTTTTGTTATTTTTAATTAGATATTGTTGTGAATTTATTGGCAATTAGGTAAATTTGAAAATCTTTTTTCTCCAAGTTTTTTTTATAAAATATTAGTCGAGCTTTAGAAGTCGATCTACTTATTGAGATCTAGATAAGTTAATATTTGAACTTGGCTAAAAATATATAAAGCGATCCCTAATTTTATATTGAGTTTATATTTTTAAGTTTACACTTAATTGTGACACTTTTATAATCTTTTTCTCAACCAACATTGCCAGGGTTATTCGGAGTCTTTTTCTAATGCGGCTAAACGTTCGATCGACTCGATAAATTCAGATTTACCATCTTGATATCGATCGCGATCGTGCTGATATTTTTCGAGTAATTTTAATTTGAGATCGACATATTCTTTGGCAACTTCGGGATGTTTAATTAAATAATCCCTAAAAAGTAGGTGTCTTTTCCAGTCGTGAGAGTTTATTTCCCAGATATGAATATTATGGGTACGACAACTAACACCTCTAATAAAAAAGTGTCTTCTTGCTAAGCCATATTCTCCCAGATAAACGTAACCGAGATGCTCGATCGGTTTGATACAAACTTTTGCTAATTCAAAGTTACTGACTGCAATAGCAATATCTAAAATTGGTTTGGCAATGATACCCGGAATGGAAGTACTGCCGATATGTTGGATATCTAGAATATAACTTCCGACAGCATTTTTCAAGAGTTTTTGTTCTTGCTTAAATAACTTCGAATATTCAGGGTTGTAGGGAACAAATTTTAACTTTCCTGTCTGTAAACCTAACATTAAACTCAAACTGATAATAAATTATCGATCGAAGATCGGGGGTCAGCGATCTAGGTAGGGGGTCAGGGGTAACTAATTCTAAGTAAATTCAAGATTTTAAGAACTTGGAATTAAATATATGTAAAAAACCTCTGACCTCTGTACCGACGTACCATGGTACGTCTCTACGTTATCCTCTGACCTCCTATTAATAGTGGTTGCCAACTTTACGATGGTGTATGGCTGCGATCCCGTCAGGGTTAGAAACTCTACCGTCAGCAATTTTGCTGTACACTACCCAGTGATCGCTGCATTCCATTCTACTGACGACAACGCACTCTAAATAAGCTAAAGCTTCTGTGAGAATGGGAGAACCATTATTAGCGGTTTGGGTATTAACTCCAGCAAAGCGATCGGCACCTGGTTTAAAGCGTTTTAAGAAGTGTTTCATCAATTTTTGATATTTACCTTCTTCTAAGACGTTTAAAACAAAAGTATCGCCGACTTGCATTAAAGACTCGATCGCTCTATCCTTAGCAACAGCGATGGTCAATCCTGGGGGTTCGAAGCTAGCTTGAGATACCCAAGAGGCTAACATAGCACTGGTGATATCGCCTTTTTGAGCGGTGATAATATAAAGTCCGCCACTCAAACGTCCCATTGCTTTATCTAAGTCGCTATCTAAAGATTTCATTTGTTTGATTAAGCGATCGCGACTGACTAATTGACCGATATCAGTTCCCGACTCTTCGCATTTTTGATAGCAATATTCGCAAGGAGTCTTTTTAACTCTAATTGCTGGGAATGCTTCTTTTAAACCTGCTTCTTTAAATTTAGTCAATAAAGGATCGATCGGTTCGTCATTATCACCGTATGACTCGAACATCCCAATTACTTGTTTTTTGGATTTAACTGCGGCTAAAATTGTGCCGATATTAGCGGTAATTTCTTTAGAGTGGCTGCCGGATAATGGTGGCATACCGATTACTATACCAGTCGCTCGACCGACTAATTCGTTTACTTCTTGAGGATCTGCTGATTTTAGATCCATCATTTCTACTGCTACTTCGGTTTTAGTAATACCTCTAGCTATAGCTTGAGAGAGGCGATCGCTGTATCCGTAGTCAGAAACGTAAAATAATGCTACGGTTTTCTCTGCTTGTGCTTTTGATTCGCTCCAAGTACGATATCTTTCGATCAGTTCGTGAGCGTTATGTAATAATAAGGGGCCGTGTCCGTTGGCGACTATTTTAACTTCCCCTACTTTGTCCATTCTTTTTAATGCCGATAAGACCGATCGAGCGTTAGGCCCCATCAAACAGTCATAATAAAAACGATAGTCGGGTTCGATCGCACTTAAGTCTTCATCGAAAAGATCTGCGCTACAGTAGTGCATCCCGAACACGTCGCAGGTATAGATTACGCCAGTTCCCCAGTCGTAGCTTAACATGGTGTCGGGCCAGTGTAAGTTAGGCGCGTTGACAAATTCTATTACGTGAGTTTTACCCAGATCTAATTTGTCGCCATTTTTAACTATTTTCTTGTTATATTCTTGATGGATGAAACCGTCTAAAAATTGCAGGGCTACTTTAGTTCCAACTACAGTAACATGAGGGGCTAGTTCCAAGAAATCTTTGACTAGACCGCTGTGATCCGGTTCGGTATGGCTGATAATAAGATAGTCTATCTCTTTGGGGTCGATTAATCCTGTGAGGGTATCTAGGTATAACTGACGAAATTTTGCGTGAGATGTATCGACTAAAGCTATTTTTTCGCCGCGAATTAGATAGGAATTGTAAGTAGTTCCGTTTTGCAAGCCAAATTCGATATCGAAGCGATCGCGATCCCAGTCTAAAGATCTGATGGTTGTCGTATCGGCCGCTATATCTTCTACGGTTTGTATCGTTAACCGTTTTGCGGTTTTTATCGGCGTTTTTACCATCCCTGTACTCCTTATAATATTCTTTTGTTATTTTTTTCTTTACTTTCTTTATTGTGACACGGAGATTTGTTAACGGCTTATTAATATCTTTATGGTTTTCCGAATTTTTCTAGATATATTTACATATTACCTTGACTTATGAGCGCAATTTATGATAAAGAATGGCTAGCTTTAGTAATCGGTAATTCCCGCTTGCACTGGGCTAGGTTTAATGAAGGTTTATTGATCGATAGTTGGGACAGTGGTTACGATTATAAAATCAAAAATCGCGATCTGCCTTTATATATTGCTTCTGTCGTTCCCGGACAAACTGGTGTATGGTTAAATTACCCTAATTGTAAAATAATTGCCCTTCACGATATTCCCCTCAAAGGTATTTATCTGACTTTAGGACTCGATCGAGCTTTAGCTGCATTGGGTGCGATGAATGTTTACGGTTGTCCCCATTTAGTAATTGATGCGGGTACTGCTTTAACTTTTACTGGGGTAGATCGCGATCGCGCTTTAATTGGTGGTGCTATTTTACCTGGTTTGGGGTTGCAAATACAATCTTTAGCCCAAAAAACTGCGGAACTGCCTCGAATTATTTTACCATCAAATTTGCCTACTCGTTGGGCGCACAATACTCCTGAAGCGATCGCCTCTGGTATCGTCTATACTGTTTTGGCTGGTATTAATAATTTTATTGCTGATTGGCAGGAAAAATATCCCGATAGTAAGTTAATTTTAACTGGTGGCGATGGGGAGTTGTTGTTAAATTATTTGCAATTACCGACTGAAATTATTTTCGATCGGCGTTTAATTTTTTGGGGTATGAAAGAGGTTGTTAAAGAAATTGTTTAATTTTAAAAGAATAGTAAATAACTTTTAAAAAAGATTGTATGCTATACAAAACTCATGAGTAACAATTAGAAATTGCCAGAGATATTACTACTCCTGCCAATAAATTAATCAAATTAGGTAAAGTAGCAGTAGAATGGCAAAATGAAGAAGTACTAAATCAAATTGCTAAAAATCCTAATTCACCACCAGATCTGTTAATTGAACTAGCTATCGGATATTTAGGCTGTTGTATAGACGATTTATACCTAGAAGCTATTGCAAATAATCCGGCAATAGATCTTATCTTATTAGAAAATCCTAATTTTTTAGAAAATTTATATGACCGACTTGAAAAATACGGTCTTGAGATCTTTATAAAAAAGTTACCAGATAAGTTTTTAAAAATAGCATCTACAAGCTGCTATTCTTCTCTTAGATATTTTACAGCAAGTAATGAAAATAGCCCCAGAGAAATTTTAGAAAAACTAGCTAACGATCCTGAAATACATATAAAAGAAGCAGTAGCAAGAAATAAAAATACTCCAATATATATTTTAGAAAAATTAGCTAATGAAGCAGAAGAATGGATAAAAGAATCTCTAGCAGAAAATAAAAATACTCCTGTCGATATTTTAAATAGATTAGCTGAAGATCCAAGCGATCTAGTTAGAAAACAAGTTGCAACCAATAAAAATACACCTGCTTCAATTTTAAAAAAATTAGCAAAAGATTCTTCTATTTCAGTTCGTCTTGCTGTTGCCAATAATTCTAATATTAATCCATCTATTATAAAACTACTATTTGAGGAGCGAAATTCTTATCCTAATCTTAACGATTGCGATCGAACAATAGAAGCCCTCGAATTAGAAATAAAACGGTTAAATTGGACAGAAGAAAGAGCGAGAGAATGTTTAGAAAAAAAATACGATCGAAAATTTCTTAGCTTTCTTAGTAGAGAACAATTACTAGAATTTTGGCAATATTTACGCTCGATCGAATCTGAAAGTTATCCGACATCATTAAGAGAAGATATTTTTAACCAGCAAGACGATATTCCTTTCTAATTAGTAATATCATAAATCGATCGCATTTTTTTTATAATTGCAGAGCGATTCTTTTTTCTGGTACTTTAGGACTTTTGAAATGTATTTTTTTAATATATTGGCTGGAAACTCCTGTTTGAATTTCTTCGTAACCCTTTTTAATAAAAATATTACTGAGACATCTATTATAGATCGATCGAAAAGCATTTTTGAAAATTCAGTTTACTAAAAGATACATTTTAGATTTTATTTTAATTAATTTTTTTGCTGAAAATACGGTATTCTAAAAAATAACGATCGAATTAATAATTATAATATTATGCTTTGGAATCGCATTCGTCAGATTATGTACGCTCTTCTTACAGCGATCGGCTTTGTTTGGACTAATTATTATCTAGTTCAATTTACGATCGCAACCAAAGGAGAATTTACCCTTGCTAACCTTGGTAACTTCGATATTTCTACTTTTATACAACAAGTTTACGCCAATCCGGCCTCTAGTTTTATTGGTGTTGATGTCACTGTAGCTGCTCTTTGTGGTATCCTGCTTATTATTACAGAAGGAAAACGTCTCAAAATGCGACTGTGGGGTTTATATATTGCCGCTATTTTCCTAGTCTCGTTTGGTTTTGGATTTCCTTTATTTCTCTTCATGAGAGAGCGCGAACTAGCTGAATCTCTCGAGCCTATACCACAATCTCAGAACCTAAATCAAACCTAATAAATTATTCTTAATAAAATCGATCGAAGATATTTTTATACCTGCGGATCTGTTTTCTCTTCAGGAATTTCTGGACTATCTAAAGCATTATTGAATTGATAACCTTGGCGTTCTATTTCGTTAATAAAATTATCTTTTTTAGATTTTGAATCTGTTTTTTTAATATTACCTTCTTGTTTGCGGATTTTTTTTAATCTAGATTTTCTGCCCATAAAATTTTACCTCGCAACTGTTATTTATTTTCTTTTTTTGCCCTGTTTTTTCTTTTTATTTCCTCCTGGTGGAGTGCGATGAGAGCCGAAATATTTTTCGCTGCGATAGCGCAACCAAATGCGTAATTGTTGAGGAATTTTTTCTTTTTCTTCTTTAGTTAAAGTATTGTATAAAGCTAAAGCTTTTTCTCTTTCTCCCCGACAAGCGCGGTTATTATGAGCATCCCAATAGCTTATCGCAACTCGAATGCGACGACAGACTTCTTTAACTAATTTTTCTCCCGATAAAGGTGGATCTTTTTTTTTCATATTTTACGATGCTCGATCGAGGTAAGATTTTTGCAGTCCGTACATATGATTGAATAATTGCCAACGATATTGTTCGGACAAACCGCAAGTAATAGCACCTCGCAATACTACTGAAAAATACCAATCGTTAGGTGCTAATTCTCGAGGCAATTTATTAACTACTACATAAGTGCGAACGTTTTTATATATTTTACCGCCACTAGAAAGATTAATATACTCGCGACGATAGCCATTGCGGGGTACTTCTTCCCTTTCGTCGAGTAAACTGCTAAAACGCCAAGGTAAGTGATATAAAACCCCTTCTACGCTGCTATTCGCATCCGATACTATATCTAAAGTACCGCATTGACGAAGCTGAGAACGACGATAAAAGCCCAAACGATAGCCTTGTAGCGTTGCCGTGCCAATGATATATTGATGGGTGTTTTCTTTGAAAGTTCGCTTGAGATCTACCGGACACATACAAGATCCGTAAGCGAAATAATAGAATCTTGAGTTTTTTTCTACAATGTTTTTAGGCTCGATTTTCATAAAAAGCCCGATCGAATTTACTTTTCTAGGAATATTCTTATAAATATAACATACAATAAACTCTCATCAGTAAACCTTGAAAAAAAGCAAAATGACTGGCTTATAATTTGTCCTTATATTTATTAAAAAATCTGTTTCTAAATATACTGTTTGCCCTTAAATTTTAATTAATATCGTATCGATCGCAGCTTTTGAAAGCTTTATTACCGTCGAGCTACCTACTTTCCTCAATTTAGAAAATAGAAAATCTTTATTCATAACTTTACTCATTAATTGACCATTTTGACAGTAATTTCGATCGGCTTATTCAGATATTTAGAAATTAGTTTTTGCTAAGAAAATTAATGACCTAAATTCAAAATATTCAAATTAGCGATCGGCACGACAGCCAAGAATCACTGAAAAGTTAAATAGTTAATAAAAAAATTAATTTTCTGAAATCTTTTTTACTGGTTTAACTAATTAAATTAAATACTTTTTCGAGCAATTTTATCGGGTATAAAAAATCAAAATGCAGACTTTAAACCTTAAATAGATATTTTTAAGAAAAACGCGATCGAATGTCTTAAAAAAGTCTCTTTTTTCTATGCAAAAAAACTTTAAAATATTTAAGGTATTTAAAAATACTTTGTAAATATAAATGGTTACTAATCAATTTAACGATCCTTTATTTCAAGATCAGTGGCACTTATCAAACACTGGCCAGGGAGGACTTAAGCCTGAAATAGATATTAATGTAGTTCCAGTATGGCAAGACTATACTGGCAAAGGAGTTAAAGTCGCGATCCTAGAAGGTGGTGCTACTGACATTACCCACCCAGATCTCGCACCTAATTATGATAATACATTAGATTTTAATGCGATTAGCAACAATGGAAATATTAGCGTCGATCGCAGTAGAGGACACGCAACGGCTACTGCTGGGATAATTGGAGCGGCTGCTAATAACGGCATCGGAGGAGTAGGTATAGCTTACGATTCTACGATCGCTAACTTTCAATTTGACTACGGATTTACCTCGTCTCAAGTTCCGGTACTTTTCCAAAGAGCGATCGCCAATGGTATTGATGTAATTAATAATTCTTGGGGCAGTTCTACACCATTTTCCCGCAATTTCGGCGAGTCTCGCTGGAACGATTTTGCTGCGGGGTTAGAAAGCTTAGTTAGAGACGGTCGCAATGGCAACGGTATTATTGTCGTTAAATCGGCCGGAAACTATCGCAGAGAAGAACAATGGTCGAACGGAAGTAACTTTACTAACTCTCCCTATACGATTACAGTAGGGGGGATAGGCGGCGAGGGAGATTACCGCAGCTCGAGCAGTCCGGGTGCTAATTTGTTAGTTTCAGCACCGACGAGATCGGTTACTAGCGTCGGAATTGTTACTACCGATATTGCCGGATCTGGGGGCTATAACAACGGAGACTATACAACTACATTTTCCGGTACTTCTGCCTCCGCGCCGATGGTTTCGGGTGTGGTAGCACTAATGTTACAAGCCAACCCCAATCTCGGCTACCGCGACGTACAAGAAATCCTCGCATATACTGCTAGACGCTATATTCTCAACGAACCTGCCCCTGGAGACCAACCTTGGTCTGAAAATGCTGCTAATAACTCCAATGGCGGCGGCTTGCACTATAACAACGATTATGGCTTTGGTTTGGTGGATGCTTTGGCTGCGGTGCGTCTGGCAGAAACCTGGGAAAAACAGCAAGTTTTCACCAACGAGCAAGTAATCCCTTTATCAACTACCACATCCAGATCTGGAGTTGATGCTAATGGTAATGCTTTTATTGAAAGCGAAATTACTGTAAACTCGGCTTTAGAGCTAGACCAAATTCAAGTTAACCTCGACTTGCAACATCGCAATACTGGAGAATTAAATGTTGTCTTAGTTGCTCCATCGGGCACGAGAAGCATTTTAATTAATAGCGAAACCGTTTATGTTAGTACCAGTGGCAACGTGACAACATATGCCGACGGTCAAGGCAGATCTTATCCTGGCAATAGTTTTCAGCTATCTTCGACTAATTTTTGGGGCGAGTCGGCACAAGGTACTTGGAAAATAATCGTTACCGATACAAGATCTAACAGCAATAATTCTACTTTTAATGGCTGGACTTTAACTTTACGGGGCGATACTGCTTCGGATAACGATACTTATATCTATACTGACGAATTTGCTAACTTTACTACCGATGCAGCTAGAAAAACCCTAGAAGATGCTTCCGGTATCGATACTATTAATGCTGCTGCTGTTACTTCTAACATTCGTTTGGATCTAACTTCAGGTAGCACTAATACTATAGCTGGCAACACTCTAACCATCGGCAATACTACAGTTATCGAGAATGTTTTTGCTGGTGACGGGAGCGATCGCCTGCTCGGTAATAGAGAAAATAATACGATAAAAGCCGGTCGCGGTAACGATTATATCAAGGGCCGGGGCGGTAGAGACGATATTTTTGGCAATGCTGGCGACGATACTCTCAAAGGTGGCAACGATGGCGATATCTTACGCGGTAATGCTGGCAACGATCTTCTCCTCGGTGGTAACGGTAAAGACGATTTAAGGGGTGCTAGCGGCAACGATACTCTTAATGGCAATAGCGGTAACGATACTCTTAATGGCGGATCTGGATCCGATCTGTTTGTTTTCGATAATTTAAATCTTGGCATCGATACTATTTCTGATTTTAATACTACAGAAGGAGATAAAATCCAACTATCAGCGACGGTTTTTGGCATTAGATCGATCGCAGGTGTTTTAGATCCAACTCAATTTGCCGAGATCGGATCTTCTGATTCTACTAGTCGTATTATTTACGATAGTACTAGCGGCGGATTATTCTTCGATGCTGACGGCAACGGAGTTCAGCAACAAGTACAGTTTGCTAGCGTTGGGGCTAATTTAACTCTCAGTAATAATGATTTTGTCGTAGTAGCCTAACTCGATCTAACTATCTATAAATTTTGCAGCAATCATTGTAATTGCTGCTTTTATTTTTTAATCTTCTAGCGATCGAATTCTCGTTTAAATCTTCGCAAAGCTGAGATATTGCCTTATCTCAACGGTTATTTTTCAGCCAAAAATTTTGGGCGTGGTCGAGCTACCTTTATCTGAGAAGTATTTTTATTTTAAGATAAAACTGTTACCTAATTGTCACTCGATCGTGATACATTCGACCTTAAAAATATTAATTAAATAAATGATTTTTTGGTAGTCAATTTTAAAGGTAAAATTAGATCGACCTGGGAATTGGGCAATTAATAAAATAAATAGTTATAAAGTAAAAAATGAAAATTTGGCAAAAATTAGCTATCGGATTTGGTGGAACTTTCTTTTTATTAGGAACGATCGTTGTTCTAGTGGCAAAACTAGATAGTAAAGTGCAATCAGCTAGCGATGAAACCATACATGGAATGGTGGAAGAAGCTAGAGGAGCGGGGAAAATATTTACTTCCATACAAACTATTCAAAAATTAAATCAAGATTTATTATTAGAAAAATTAACAAATTCTCAGACAATAAAAATAAATCGAGATGAAATTAAATTAGAATTACAAAAATTAGAAAAAAATATTACTGCGGTACAAAGAGCCACAATTCAGCAAAAGTCAATTATTCACGATTCAAAAGAAATAACATCAAGTCGTAAAGAGATAAAAATTTCTGATGAAACAGAGGAAATAGTTAGAATGACTCAGCTCTTAGGTGAGATTCAGAATTATCAGAGAGATTGGCAGTTATTTATAGAGAGAAAAGATCCAACTAACCAAGAAAATTCTTTAGATTCAATCCAGAAGTTTGCGATTCGCATGAATCAAGTAATTTTTCCTTTAGTGAAAGAATACTATGAAGATTCTTTAGATGAAATTATTGAATCTGAGTTAAGAATTCAACAATTAACTAGTGAAAATAGTACTATAATTACAAATTACGTTCTCTTTGTCTTAGTACTTCTTTCGATATTATATATTTATATATATCGTTCCATTTCTACTTCAATAAAATACGTTAAACTAGCAACTTTTCACTTGGGATTAAACGGTTCGGAATACAAGGCAATTTCACCAAAAAATCCTAATGACGAACTAGGAGAATTAATTAAAGTATTTAATCATACGATCGAACATTTTAAAAAACATACTATTTCGAAATCTTACCTTGACAGTATCATTAATTCTCTCGATCTAAGTTTGATAATAGTCAATAATGAAAATAAGATTGAAAGGATCAATCTTAATACCGTTGAAACTTTGGGTTATTCAGAATCAGAATTAATTGGCAAACCCATTACTGAAATTATTGTTTTTACCAATCATTCAGAAGTAGATAATTCGATCGGTTTAGATAGGCTTTCTAATAATTACTTTACTATTGATTTTCTGACAAAGAAATTAGAAAAGATATCTTGTACTGTTTGCTTTTCTGATTTATGTGATTCTCAAGGAAAAAAACAAGGAACGATTTGTTTAGCAATGCAGAACAAGCGTATGGTTTTGGCTGACATTATCGATCTACAAAATACTCCAAAAAAATATAAGGATAATCTGAATTAAAAGTAAGATAACATCTGTTTGTAGATAGGAGTTCGGGCTTGTATGAAGAAATAGCTTCGGTTTTTCAGTGAGTAACATTCTCCTATTACTATATTTTTATAAAACTTCAAACTTTTTATACCATCGATCGAACTTCGATCGATATTTATTTTTGCCCTTTGCAGATCTTCAACAGCAGTGTTATATTTTTGCCAAATATTTATAACTTTTATCTTCGATCGCAGAAGAATTGAAAATTCTATCTAAATCATCTGTTAAATTATACATTTTGTAAAATTAAATCTTTCCTGCAAAACAAAACCCCCCTAAAAATAGGAGGGTTTTGAAATTGTTTAGGACTTTAACTGATTAGCCTTTGATGGAAGGAGCAGTGAATGCAACAGGAGTTGCTTCGTTGCTAGCTAAGTCTAAGGGGAAGTTGTGCGCGTTTCTTTCGTGCATTA
>CAYWIH010000029.1:0-28959 GCA_964458305.1 uncultured bacterium
CGGTGTTATTTTCCGAAGTTAAATCGGATTCTGACTCAGTTAAATCTGGTTTCTCGGTTAAAGAATCTAAATCAAAATCGGCGATAGTTTCTGGGTCTAAATCGGATTCTGACTCAGTTAAATCTGGTTTCTCGGTTAAAGAATCTAAATCAAAATCGGCGATAGTTTCTGGGTCTAAATCCGATTCTGAAGCCAGGGTTGCTGATTCGATATTTTCAAAAATATCTTCTGTTATTTCTACTTCTATGTCTTGGGATAATTCTCGATCGCTCGATGGATCGTTTAAGTCTAAAGGTGGATAATTTTCTGCTTCTAGATCGTCTTCAGAAATAGCATCAGATAAATCTTCATAGTAGGAGCTGTTTTGCTCTTGTTCTTCTTTTGAAAATTCGCTCGCAGAATTTTCAGAATCATTTTGGATCTCGATTAAGATATCTTCTTCTAGATTCAAATTATCTTCTAGATTGTTACTAGAAATATCAGAGGGTTCTCGATCTATATCTTGTTTCGATTCTGTGTTGTATTTATCCTCGTTTTGTAATTTTAATTCGGCTATGACACTTTCTTTTTCTTGGATTTGTTCGGTGAGATATTGATTATTTTCTAAAATTTTCTCTAATTCTAATTTTTGAGCTACTAAATCTTCTTCGAGTCGATCGCTTTGGTTTTGTTTTTCATCGAGCCGATCTTGTAACAATAGATTTTCTTCTTTTAATTTAGGAATTTCTTCTAATTGCTGTTTTAAATTTTCAATATTTTGCTCTTGTTGTTCGATTTGAGATTCTTTAGATAAAACTTCTCTTTCTAAATCTTCAATTTGCTCTTGTTGTTCTTTTTGAAAAGATAGATCGCTTTCTTGGATTTGAGTAATTTCTTCTTCTTTTACTTGAATTTCCTGCTGTAAATTTTCAAGATTATCAGCTTGAAGCTTTATTGTTGCGTCTTTAGATTCAATTTGTTGTTCTAAGTTAATAATTTCTGCTTGTTTGGTGTTAAAATCTTCTTGCAAGGTCTCATGATTTGCTTCTAATTGATTTAACTGAGATCTAGTTAAATCGCTTTCTTCCTGTAATTGATTGACTAAACTTACTTTAGCCGCTAATTCTTGCTGTAATTTTGCTCCATCTTCTGTTTGTCGATCTAATTGCAATTTTTGCTCTTCTAATTGCTGTTCGAATTGAGCGATCTTTGCTGATTTGGCTAGTAAGTCTTCTTGCGCGCTGCGATCGCACTCTTCAAGTTGCTCGATTCTCGATTTATGTTCTTCAATCTGTTTGAGTAATGTTTGTTCGAGTTGATTTTTTTGAGCTAATTCTTCTTGTTGCTGTTCTATTCTTTGTTGTAGATCTTGAACTCGATTATCTTTAGTATCAGATTCTTCTTGTAAGCTAGTGTAGCTTTGTTCTAATTTAGCCATTTCAGAGCCACTATTTTCTAATTGCTCTTCTAATTTTTTGCGTTTGTCTTGAGAATTTTTAAGCTGCAATCCCAATCCACCGCTTACACCTGCACCCAACAAACCTATCGCTCCCAATGCAGCATAATTAATCTTACTTTTGCTATTTGGTTCTGATGTATCGGCAAGAGCGGGGCTTATCGCTCCTATTATACCAAATGTCAGTAAAAATACTGTTGATAATTTTTTAATTTGTATCTTTTTCATTGTTTTTACTGGTTGCAAAATGATTTAAGAATTTCTATCTATAGAATTCCCAGAAATCTCAGTAAAGTATCTAATATTGCTTTTAATTTTCTGAAATATTTTTTTTCAAACCAAGATCTCAATTGTGGAAACAGTTGCGAAATTTTTATTATTTAATCTTTAATTGCCTTAGCGATCGCATTTAATTGTAAAATTTTGGGATATGTTTTCTCTGCTTTAATTGCGCTTATTTCTGTTTCGGAAATAACGAGATTATTGGCTAAGGCGATCGCTTTAACAATATCGACTCGATCGATAACTCCTCCTAAGCGATCGCAAGCAGAAATTACTGTTATTTTATCCGCATTGCTTGTTTCTAATTTTTCAATTACTTCTATTAAAGGTGTTTGCTCGTTGACACAGTCTATATCGCTTAAAGAGCGAGCTATTTTACTTATATTGTAACTTTCCCATTCTTCTGGTTTTATTAATTGTAGATCTTCTTGAACGACTAAACCTCGATAGCTTCCTTCAGAAGTTGCAAAATAGGATAAAGTATTTGTTTCGTATAAAAGATGATTTTCAGCAAAATCTCTCAAACTTAAATTAGCATTTATAATTTTAAATTGGCGATTCATGACATCTACGGCTACTAGCTCTAATAAAGATTTTTGAATTGCTGTTAATTCTTGATAGTTTTTAGCATTACGCCAGACAAACCAGCCAATTAAACTAATCCAGAATGCTACTATTTCTCCGGTTAAAAAAAATAAAAATACACCTAAAAATATTGCTAAAAAACCGATACATTTGCCAGATCTAGCAGCCCAAAGAACTCCCGAATTGCGATCGCCGCTTATTTTCCAAACAATGGCTTTTAATATTTGTCCTCCATCGAGAGGTAAACCAGGAATTAAATTAAATGTAGCTAAAACTAAATTAATATTAGCCAGATCTGAAACTAAGAAATGTAACAAACCAGTTGATAAAGAAAATCGATCTATTAAACTTATTATCCCAAACAGTAAAATACTGACAATCGGGCCGGCGATCGCCACTTGTAAAGCTTCTTCTGGAGTTTTAGATTCTCGATCGAGACTGGCAACACCACCGAAGAGAAATAAAGAAATTGAATGAACTTTAATCCCTTGATTTAAAGCTACGATACTGTGTCCTAATTCGTGTAACAAAACCGAAACAAACAGCAAAATAGCCATAATAAATCCTGCGATCCAACTTGTCACAGAATTGAAATCAGACAGACCGCTAGCAGCGACGTTACCAGCATTGATAACTGTCATAAAAGTTAAAATTAAAAACCAAGAAGAATCTAGGTATAGAGGGATTCCAAATATCGAGGCAATTTGCCAGTTTGTTTGCATCAAACTTTCCTATTTTCCACAATTTAAGGCTTTTATAAATTTTGTTTTGGCAACCCCCAAAAGGTGAATTGCCACGCTACGATTTTAACAGTAGTTAAAAATTTTAACCTTAATTTAATAGGAATTGTTGCGAGAAAATTGGCTTATATTTTCGATCGCTAACTGTTTATTTTTGCTCCTGCAGCTCGATCTAACAACCACCATAATTCACCTTTGGGTTGAATTAAACGTGCGGGATAATTCATTTCATCTCCGCTTGCTGCCAAAATTTGTTCTAAAGCTGTTTGTTTATTTTCTCCAGCAACCAAAAATATTACCGAACGAGCGTTATTAATTAGAGGTACGGTAAAAGTAAGTCTGGGTTCGCCACTTTTATTACCTACCGTCACCAAGCGATCGCGTACTTTGAGGGCTTCTGTATGGGGAAATAAGGAGGCTGTATGTCCGTCATCTCCAATACCCAATAAAATTAGATCGAAAGCAGGAAATTCGCCATTTTCAACCTTAAAAAAATCTTTTAATTCTGTTTCGTGGGTTGCTGCATCTGCTGCGGGGTCTTGCGCTCCTGTGGGGATTGGATGTATGTTACTTTCTCGAATGTCAACTCGACTCAACCAAGCCTCTCGAGCCATTTTTTGATTGCTTTGGTCGTTATCGGGGCTGACGTACCGTTCGTCACCCCAAAAGATGTGTATTTTATCCCAAGGCAAATTAGCCTCTACCATCCCTTGATAGAGAGGTTTGGGAGTACCTCCACCTGCTAGAGCAATAGTACACTGTCCTCGAGCTGCGATCGCCCCTTCTATTTTTTCGGTTGCAATAGCATAAGCTCTTTCAATTAATTTTTGTTTATCTTCTAAAACTTCAACAAATTTTTGCATTTGTATTAACCTTATCATCTCAATTTTTTGTCCATAATAAAAGAATAAGGTCGCAAATTTTAAGAGTTTCAAGAAAAATTTTTGGGAACGCTCTTCAAGCACTGGGTAGCTTGCCAGAAGAACTCAGAAGCGATCGAGTGTAGCAATATTAATAAACAGAAACCGTATTACCCTTGGCGATAGCAAATTTCCAGACAACATTCATGCTAGGGTACTAAAATATTAGTAGAATTACAGTCGTACCAATATAATTTAGCTATTGCATATCATAAAATAGAAATAAGTCAAGAGCTACAAAAATTAATTACGAGCAAGGAATAGAAAGATAGTTTGAGAGGATATCTTTGCAAAACTTAAATGTTTTGAGACTATGTAATAAGGAAACATATCTAAAGAGCGATCGGAAAGTGTTGTTCCTATCGCTTATCGTTTTTGAACGAAAAAGAGAAAAAATACCGATTCAGTTATAAGGAGCATCTGTGTTCTGTGCTGCAACGCTTCAAGCAAGATTTAAAAAACGACCTAATCGCAGGTCTTTTAGTAGTAATACCTTTAGCTACAACCATCTGGCTGATATTTACTATTGCAGGCTGGGCGATTAACTTATTAACCCAAATCCCCAAACAAATCAATCCATTTGGCGGTTTAGATCCAATTTTAACTAATATACTGAACGTCTTAGTAGGACTGGCCGCACCTTTATTGTTTATATTATTGATCGGCTTAATGGCTCGTAATATTTTCGGGCAATGGCTGCTAGATTTTGGGGAAAAATTATTACAAGCAATTCCCCTAGCAGGATCGATTTATAAAACATTAAAACAAATTCTAGAAACACTCTTTAGAGATTCTAAAAGCAAATTTCGCCGCGTGGTATTGGTAGAATATCCCAGGCAAGGAATTTGGAGCATCGGGTTTGTGACGGGAACTGCAAGCGAAACGCTACAATCTCATTTACCAAAACCAATGTTAAGCGTATTCATTCCTACAACCCCCAACCCAACCTCGGGATGGTATGCCATAGTTCCAGAAGAAGATGCGATCGAACTGCCAATCTCGATCGAAGATGCTTTTAAAGTGTTAATCTCGGGCGGTATCGTCAGCCCCAACAGCAAACCATCAGCCAAAAACTCAGTCCCACTTACTCTACCAAATTCTTACACCACACCTCTAGAAAATAATTTTTCAAAATTGTCCGAGGAAAACAAATCTTTATTTCCCCTAGAAGAAGAGAACTAAACAATCTCGATCTAAAAAAATAACAATCACAAAGTTTCATTTTCCATGCGACATCGCCAACAAAACCGCAGCATAGCCCGCGAATTAGTACTTCTATCTCTGTGCCAGATTAATACTACTGCCGAAGAGTTAGAAAAAGAAGAATTAAGTACTTTAATCTCAACAGCAATCGCTACCCTCAGAGCAGAAATTCAAGATAATCTCGAAACTGCAGGTTCGGAAATAGACGGTAGCGACGGAGTACTAAATAATAAAACTAACACCATTGCCGGACAAAAAGCTCGATCTTTAGTCAAACAATTGACCGATAAAAAGTTTGAAGATTTATACCAAAGATTGAGAGAGCGAGCAAATAGCGAAGATACTACCGAATTTGCTGGCATCTTAAGCCAATCTCGAGACACTTTAGATTATTGCTTGGATTTATTGCAAACTGTAGAAGCAGCTAAAGCAAATATCGAAAAAGCCCATCAATTATCGCAGCAAGCTATCAATCGTCTGGGATACGCCGTAGAATTACAAGAATTCGTTCAACTATCAAATCAATACGAAGTTCGCCAATATAGTTTAGAACTTCTCAAGACTATAGTTAGTCAAAAAGAAGAAATAAAACAACAAATCGAAAAAGCACTCGTAGGATATACTTACGATCGCTTGGCTAGAGTCGATCGCGAAATCTTGAAAATTGCAGTTGCCGAGATAATTTATCTCGAAATTCCCAAAAAAGTAGCGATCGTCGAAGCAGTAGAATTGGCAAAACGCTACTCTGGTGAAGAATCTTACGGCGAAACCGATAAAATAGAACAATCTAAAGGCGGATTTAGATTTATTAATGGAGTTTTGCGACGCATAACCGATCGCCTCAAAGCCGAAGCAATAATTTAATGCTAGTTATTGCCCGTCGAGTCGTACAATTATTAGCAATGGGGATAACAAACGACGATCGATAAAATATCAATATGGGAACTATTTGGGAATTAGATTTTTATTCGCGTCCGCTTTTAGACGAAAATAAGAAAAAATTATGGGAAGTCTTAATCTGTGAGAGTCCCTCAAGTATCGATCGAGATCCTGACTCTCTGTTTAAATATTCTCAATTATGTTCTAGCACAACAGTTAATTCTATTTGGCTGCGAGAAGCGATCGAAGAGGCAATTAGCAAAGCAGAAACCTCGCCAAAACAGATCCGCTTTTTTCGCCGTCAGATGAATAATATGATAACCAAAGCTTGCGAAGATGCCGGAATTAAAGCTAACCCCAGTCGCCGCACTTACGCCCTCGAGCGATGGCTCGCCTCTAGAATGAAGGATGATTATCCCAATCGCCCCGAATACGATCCTAAAGCTGTTTTATCTTCTTCGGTACAATATCCGCCGATGAATCCGATTAATTTGCCCGATGCTGTTAAAGGAGATAAAGGGGATAAATGGGCTTTTGTCAGTCTCGAAGCTGCTGCTTTTGCAGATCTCAATCAATGGGAGATTAGTTTTGGTGAAGCTTTTCCTTTATCTATGTTCGATGTCAAACCCGACACGAAAATACCGGGATTAATTTTTTTCTCCCCTCGATCGCTTCCTTTGGCTGGCTGGATGTCTGGTTTGGAAATGGGTTTTTTACAGTTTGAAGGGGGTTTGCGCCCAAAAATGCGTCTCGAAACTGGAGCTAGCGATAGTTGGATTTTAGCTAATTTAACCAATCCTCAAACTTTGGCCGAAGCTAAAGGTTTTGAAGCGGCCAAGGAAAAAGCTAATGGGGTTCATTTTTTAGCAGTACAATCTAGCCCCGAATCGGAATCTTTTGCCGGTTTTTGGTTGTTGTTAGCGCAAAAATCTCTTCCTAAAGCTTAATCCTGTTGGCTCTCAAGTTATTTTTCTTGACAATATACAGCTTTTATGATAAGTATTTTTCAAGATTTAATAAAATAAATTTGAAATATTTTTATGGAAAAAAAAGAACCTTGGTTGGCTGTTATTTTGTCTTCTGTTTTTCCAGGTGTCGGACAAATATATTCTGGCAAAACAATTAAAGGAACTATTATTATTTTAATTTATGTATTTTTAAGTATTTTAACAACTTGGCAATTTTTTTCATTGCCAGGAAAAATACAAGAAGAATATATTACCGAACTTTCATTAGATCGATACGGGCCGGTAATCGTACCCCAACAAGAATATTTCGTTTTAGGAGATAATCGCAACAATAGTTCTGATTCTCGTCAGTGGGGTTTTGTTCCTCGTCAAAATATTGTTGGAAAACCATCTCAAAATAAACAAGGGTACTAAAATCATAATTTTAATTTGATTTTAGGGGAATTGTTCGCTACAATCTAATTTACTACTAAAAACTAAAACGCAAAGATCTTAAAAAGAATAGGTGAAATACCTGGCGCACAACCGCGTAAGCAGTCCGCCTTATAGGTGACCGGACGAACGTCAGGGGCGTGAAATAGATGCTTTTTTAGGGAGCGAATTAAAATCATCAGTTAAAAGTAGTCGAAGAACCTTGACAGCAGAATAAAAGTTAGTGGGTTTCTAACATGAATTCGTTGTTAGAGTAAAACTTTTAACGTAGCAAATTCAAGTAAAGCGAATGGCATAGTCTTAGTATTATGCTTGACGTATTAGTAGTGGCTTGACACCGATGCGCGAGTATCGATTCTAGGAATCTAAAATTATAATCTTTGATTTAGTTTTATAATGTCAAATAAAAGATATTTCCCTTTAAACCGTCAAGGAGCGATTAAATAATACAATTTATTTTATTACTGAAAGGATCGAAACTTTTGAAACAATAGGTAAAATTTACCAATCCCTTAAAAAAAATCGGTGTTTCAACAAAGCTCTTTCTTAACTTGATTTTAGTCGGAGAAGCTGCTGAATAATTAATTACCAAACTAGGCAGTAAACATTAAACCGTTCGCGAAAAGTTATTTTTAACTCGGTTTAGATCGAATAATTAGCGATCGCCTTAGCCGATCGTTTTTGGAAAGGCAAGCGCAACAATCAAATTGAAACATGATTTATTTTAATATTCAGCAAAAAACTCGATCGCGACTATTGGCAATTGCAACAGAAAAAGGTGATTTGAGATAGTTATGCCAGGCAAAACTATAAATGCGATCGCTCCGTCTTTGTTAATTTAAGATCTTTGAGTAGCCAAATCCTCCCAAAAACTTTGAGACTGTTCGTAAGAAATTTTCTCTAATTTTTTGAGGCAATTAGCTGACTTTTCCTCCGATTCGGGGTGTCTTGCTGCCTGCCAAAAATTGGATGCTTCTTTTTCCCAAGTTTTATATAATTCTGTATTTAGATTCGTTCTTAAATCGGCCATCTTGAATACTTAATTAATTTACTTTTTGATTTTTTGAAAATCTATATTAATTACCTATTTTAAAGGCAATCTTTGCCCCGATCGATCCGCACTGCGCGATCTGAAAAAAAAATTCATAAAAGTCCGAAAATAGATTACAGAATGTAACTAATTTTCAGAATTTACTGCCGCATATGCCGCACGATCTATGGCTTCAAACCCAATTATATTGGGGTATTAGAGTGTAAAATCGTCAAAATTTAGTTGAATTCAACTAGATAGAAAAATTCAAAAAAGCGAAAAGGCTTCGTTCTCCAAAGCCAGGGAAAAGATAATATAAAATGGATCGAAAATGTCACTTTTAAGGAACGGTGACATTATATAATTGACCTAAAATTTTTTATTCAAGTTAGTTGTTGTTAAAGAACCCATTTTAATATCTTGAAGTAAAAAAGGCATCATCGCTCCAGTAATAAAACTGGAAATAATAACAGGCAACCAAAAACCCAAACCGATCGCAGCCAAGCCAATTAATAGTAACAAAGCGATCGCGCTACCGATCGAGATTTGGTGACAAAAATGCCAGGGATTGCGGAGTAATTTGCCGCGAACGAATAATTTAATAGAAAACCAGGCTAATTCTAACATCTATATTTCTCCTAGATTGATAATTTAAAAATTACTAAACCGACTAACATCGCAGGAAACACACCTACAGGGACGATAAAATTTTGGGGCGTAAAAATTGGCAAATGTCTTGATAATCTAAGATTTCCTCTACCTTACGAAGGGATGAATATAAAAAGAGCAAAAGGCTTAAGTTCGGCTCAACGAAAAAATTTAAAATTACTCGGAGCAGTTGAAGATTAATAATAGAGTTGAATCTTCTTTTTTCGAGCGGCCGATTTTGTTTAAAATGAAAAATGAATTAGAAAAACTGTTAAAATTAGCGAAAACTGCTGGAGCAAGTCACGCAGAAGTATATCAATCTCGATCGCTTTCTCGTCCGGTTTCTTTTGAAGCAAATCGCTTAAAACAGTTAGAATCTTCTCAGTCCGAAGGAATTGCCTTAAGATTGTGGCGCGACGGCTCTCCAGGTTTGGCAGTTGCCTACGGAGCGGTAGCCCCCCACACCTTAGTAGAAAAAGCGATCGCCATTTCTCAACTCAATCCCCCAGAAGATTGCCAATTAGTCGAAAACCGCAGCGAAATTATTTCCCCCCAAGGACAAGAAATAGCAGTACCAAAATTAATTGAAATCGGTAAAAATGCGATCGATCGAATTAGAGATCTTTATCCCGAAGTAATTTGCAGTGCCGAATTTGAATCGGAAATAGAAACAACTAGAATTATTAACACAAAAGGATTAGATTGTCAATATACAAAAATTAGTTCGAGTTACTATCTCGGCGTAGAATGGGTGCGAGGAGAGGATTTCTTAGGCATTTACGAAGGCGACTATACCAAAGAGCAGATCGATCCAGAAAAAGCGATCGCAAACATTTTACAGCGTTTAGAATGGGCAAAATCCAACGCTTCCCCTCCCGTGGGCAAATTACCGATCTTATTTACCCCCACCGCGGCAGCAATGTTATGGGAAACTATCGGAGAAGCCTTAAATGGCAAGCGAGTCATTGAAGAATCCTCGCCCTGGAGCGAAAATAAAGGCAAAATAGTCTTATCTAAAGATTTAACCATCTCCCAGCAGCCAGATAAAGAACCATTTAGCTGTCCTTTTGATGACGAAGGTAACAAAACTCAGTATTTATCTTTAATTAATTCTGGCAGACTAGAACGATTTTACACCGATTTGGCTGTAGGCAAAATTTTAGGACAGGGAAGTACCGGAAATGGGTTTCGCCCTAGTTTGGGACGCTATCCGACCCCAGAGCTAGTAAACTTAGTCATAGAACCAGGTTTTGGCTCGTTAATAGATTTGAGTAAAAAATTAGTCACAGGAGCGATCGTCGATCGGATCTTGGGTGGTGGTGCGGATATTTCTGGGGACTTTTCAGTTAATGTAGATCTCGGTTATCGAGTCGAAAAAGGAGAAATAGTCGGTCGAATTAAAGATACTATGGTAGCCGGAAACGTTTACGATGCATTAAAGCAAAATATTATTTTAGGTGGCGATCGCTCTTGGTACGGGTCGATCTATACTCCTTCGATAATATTAGAAGAATTATCGGCGATCTCTTAAAATGGTTTAAATTTAGCAAAATATACTACCAATGGTATAAGTAGATTACTAGAGGTATTTTCTAGATTGATGGCGGACTTTTGAGTTTTAAAAATTATGACTGCCGAAGCAAAAAGACTACAAGAAAATCACGATCGCACTGCTTATTGGACTCGTTGGGGTTCTTATGTTAGCGAAAGGCAGTGGGGTACGGTTAGGGAAGATTATAGCGAAGATGGCGAGGCTTGGGATTATTTTACCCACGCACAATCTTTATCTCGAGCTTATCGTTGGGGAGAGGATGGAATTGCTGGAATATGCGACAACCATCAACGTCTTTGTTTTGCTTTTGCTTTTTGGAACGAAGCCGATCCCATTTTAAAAGAAAAAATGTTCGGTTTGACCGGCCCGCAAGGCAATCATGGTGAAGATGTTAAAGAGTATTACTTTTATTTAGATAATACTCCGACTCATTCTTACATGAAATATCTTTATAAATATCCGCAACAAGAATATCCCTATCGGCAGTTAGTAGAAGAAAATCAAAATCGCGGTTATCAAGCTAGAGAATACGAACTATTAGATACGGGAATCTTCGACGAAGATCGTTATTTTGATATCTTTATCGAATATGCCAAAAATACCGATGAAGATATTTTAATTAAAATAACAGCAATCAATCGCGGCGACGAAGCAAAACCCTTACATATTCTTCCCACTCTCTGGTTTCGCAATACTTGGTCTTGGTACGAAAATGCCGAAAAACCGCAGATCAAAATTAGCGATCGCCAAGATAATTACAGCATTATCGAAGCAAACGAATCTAGTTTAGGGCCGAGATGGCTTTACTGTCAGGATGGCGATCGCTTGTTATTCACCGAAAACGAAACTAACAAAGCTTTATTATTTGGAGCGGAAAATGCCTCGCCCTACGTCAAAGATGGCATTAATAATTATATCGTCGCAGGCGATCGAGATGCGGTCAATCCCAACAAAATCGGCACTAAATTTTCAGCCCACTATCAAGTATCGATTCCCCCACAAGAAAGTATTACCCTGAAATTGCGTTTGTGCGATCGCGAATCTTTAGACAATCCCTTCGGTACGGAATTCGATCGCATTTTTAGCCAAAGAAAACAAGAAGCAGACGAATTTTATAATTGGATCTGTCCTTACGATATTTCCGAAGACGCACGCAGGATACAGCGACAGGCTTTTGCAGGAATGCTGTGGACGAAACAATTTTACTATTATGTCGTCGAAGACTGGCTTAAAGGAGATCCCAACACGATCTCGCCCCCAGAAGGGCGCA
The DNA here is from genome assembly GCA_964458305.1 of uncultured bacterium. Lineage (GTDB taxonomy): Bacteria > Cyanobacteriota > Cyanobacteriia > Cyanobacteriales > JASJDA01 > JASJDA01. Next base: position 11,945 of record CAYWIH010000029.1, read on the forward strand.
AAAACGTCAGAAATTCAGAATGGAAGCATCTATTCAATCACGATATCATTTCCATGCCCGATAAATGGGAATATCCTTGGTATGCGGCTTGGGATCTAGCCCTTCATCTGCCAACTTTAGCAATACTCGACCCCGACTTTGCCAAACTGCAACTATACCGACTGACTCGAGAATGGTATATGCATCCCAACGGGCAAATTCCTGCCTATGAATGGGCTTTTAGCGATGTCAATCCCCCCGTACAGGCTTGGGCTGCTTGGCAAGTTTACAAACTAGAAGAAAAATATTGGGGACGTAAAGACAAACTATTTTTAGAAAGAATTTTTCAAAAATTACTGCTTAACTTTACTTGGTGGGTCAATCGTAAAGATAGCGAAGGTAACAACGTTTTTGAAGGCGGATTTTTAGGTCTAGATAATATCGGCCTGTTCGATCGCTCCTCTGAATTGCCTGAAGGCGGTCGTTTAGAACAAGCAGACGGTACTAGTTGGATGGGAACTTACTGTCTGGGAATGCTGCGTATTGCTTTAGAATTAGCCCCCGATCGCCCTCCTTACGAAGATATTGCTAGCAAGTTTTTCGAGCATTTTCTTTATATTGCCGATGCCATGAATCATGTCGGGGAGTTCAAACTTTGGGACGATGATGATGGTTTTTATTACGATGCAATTCACTTTCCCTACGGCGATCGGACTTTATTAAAGGTTCGATCTTTGGTTGGTTTGATTCCAATTTTAGCTGTCAACGTCTTAAAGCCGGAAACTATAGACAAATTACCAGGTTTTAAAAAACGTTTGATGTGGTTTATCAATAACCGCGTCGATCTCAAGAAAAATGTTGCCTGTATGGAAACAGAAGGGGTAGGTGCGAAGAGATTGTTAGCCTTGTGCTATTCTACATCGAGAAATGACGGCAAACCGAACAAATTGCAGCGACTTTTAGCTTATATGCTCGATGAAGCCGAATTTTTATCCGATTATGGCATTCGTTCTCTTTCGAAATATCACCAAAAACATCCTTGTGAGATGCGGCTCAATAATAGAGAATATCGCGTCGATTATCAGCCAGCAGAGTCTACTTCGGGAATGTTTGGCGGTAACTCCAATTGGCGCGGGCCGATTTGGTTTCCGATCGATTACTTATTAATCGAAGCCCTACAAAACTTCCACGAATATCTCGGCGAAGATTTTAAAGTAGAATTTCCTACTGGTTCGGGCAATTATGAAAATCTCCACGAAGTCAGTTTAGATCTCTCCAAACGCATGATGCAAATCTTTTTTAGAGATGAATCTGGTAAACGTCCGGTTTATGGCGATACAGATAAGTTTCAAAACGACCCTCATTGGCGCGATTACATTCTTTTCTACGAATATTTTCACGGCGATAACGGTGCTGGTTTGGGCGCATCCCATCAAACTGGCTGGACTGGTTTAGTTGCTTATATGATTCAGTTATGGGCCGAAAGCGATCGACCCAATCCTTAAAAACAGTGACCATATAAATATTGCGATAAGCAATATTTACTATCGATCGCAGGCGGTTAAAGAGTTAAAGATTGAGTTTCTGTTTCGAGTAACTTAGCTAAATCTTGTAAAAATGCCGCCGCATCTGCGCCATAAATTATACGATGATCGCAGGTAATATTGACATTCATTTGTCTTTTTACCCCGAACATCCCATCATCGCTGACAACTACTTGAGGACGAGAAGCACCGACAGCTAAAATTGAACCAGATCCGTAGGGTAAAATAGCATCGAAGCTAGTCACGCCAAACATTCCTAAATTAGAAAGAGTAAAAGTACCGCTACTGTATTCATCGGCCCCGAGTTGTTTGTTTCTAGCTCGATTTACTAAATCTTTCCAAGTGCGAGATAAAGAATAAATATCTACTTCGTGGGGATTTTGCAATACTGGGGTAATTAGTCCTCCATCTGGCATTGCTACGGCTACAGCAATATTAATAGCTGAATTGTAATGAATTGCGTTTTCGGTATAACTGGCGTTAACTTTAGGATGTTTGACCAAACACATCGCTACTGCTTTGGCTAGCAAAGCTGTCATAGTTACGCCTTTAGGTTTAATTTGTTTGTAAAGTCGATCGAGCGGATCTGTTGTTATCGTGTAGCTGACGCGAAATTCTGGCACTTGTAAGCTGGCTACCATATTCCGAACCACTACTTGCTGTAATTTATTTAAGGGAACTGTTTCCCCTGGAATTACTGGAGTTGGGGCTGGAGGTGCTGCTTGGGGTGCGGGTGCTACTGGTTGAGGTGTTTTAATAACAGATGGAGTTGGTTGAGGAGTTTTGCCTGCTGCTTTTAAAACATCATCGGCGACAATTCTACCGTAGGGGCCGCTTCCTTCTAGGGTTTTGAGGTCTATTTTATTCGCTTTGGCTAATTTTCTGGCTCTGGGAGAAGCGACTAGTCTACCGTTAGCAGAACTCGAGGATGATGCTGTGGTTGTAGCTGTTGCGGCTACTGGTGCGGGTGTTGCTGCCGGTTTTTCTGCAGATTTTTGCTCGGTGCTAGTTGTTTTTGCTTGTTGTTTGGCTGTTTCTATTTCTGCTTCTGTTTCGGCAATTAGGGCGATCGTCGCGCCTACGGGAGCTTCTAAACCTTCTTCAACGAGAATAGTTGCTAAATAACCTTCATAGAAAGATTCTACATCCATGTCGGCTTTATCCGATTCGACGACTACTACCGTTTCACCTTTTTCTATTTTGTCCCCTGGAGATTTTGTCCAAGATACTATTTTACCTTCTGTCATCGTCGAACTGAGAGCAGGCATGAAAATATCGCGAATCATAAAATATTACCTCCGAGTGGAAAAAAGGCGCAAAATTAAGTAGTGGTCTCGCGCGAACGTAATAATAACAACTAATTAGTTCGGGCCATTGCGTATTATATAACTTATCGATCCACTTTGTCAGATCGATTTTTGGCAACAGGAAGCCTTGGTAAAAGTATCGATCGAGATGCTGTCGCGAACTATAAACTAGGTAACCAAGGAATGTCTGTTATACCCGGATCGTAGCCAAGCTGACTCAAAAGAGTAGTTAATTGTCCGCGATGGTGGGTTTGGTGGTTAAACATATGAGTTACTAACACCCAAGTTGGTAAAATGCGAGTTTTGCCGTCTACACTGCTAGTATATTCAAAAGGTTTTTCTAGCCATTCAGCAGTAATATTTTTCGACCATTTGACAATTTCTAAGTCAGTTTTTTCTCTTTCTTTTTGTAAGCGATCGAAGTCAGAATACAATTCTTGTCCGATTTTAGTAACAGAAAAAGGTTCGTTAATAAATCTCCCCATCCAAGCGCGATCGCCGTATAAAAGATGGTTTAAAGTACCGTGAATTGATTTAAAAAATGCACCTCGATCTTCTTTTCTTTTCTCGTCGGGAATTTCAGCACAAATTTTATATAATTTTTGATTCATCCATTGATTGTAATTTGCCATCATTTCGTAATAATTGCGATCGTACATCTTCCTAAAAATATTTAATTACAATTTTGCTCGTACCATAATATTGTCAAAATCATCCTTGGCTGGTAGTATTAAAAAATTATAAAATTTTAATACTATGGATTTAAAAACAAAAATCAGCTTTGGAATTGGAGATTTAGCGGGAGCTGTTCCAGCTAATATTATTGTTTTTTATTTATTATTCTTTTTTACAGATATAGCTGGACTCAATCCCTCATTAGCGGGTAGCATACTCTTAATTGCCAGAGCTTGGGATGCAATTAACGATCCTTTGATAGGTTGGTTGAGCGATCGAACTAAATCACCACTAGGTAAACGTTATCCTTGGATGATTTTTGGAGCTATTCCTTTAGGACTATTTTTTGCTTTATTATGGTTTATTCCTCCGACTGATAATCAATCTACTTTATTTATTTATTACACTGTTGTTACCCTTTTATTTTATACAGCCTTTACTGGCGTTGTTTTACCTAATGCTACTTTAGCTGCTGAGTTAACAGAAAAATATAACGAACGGACTAATTTAATTACTTTTAAATCCTTTTTTAGTATAGGAGGAAGTATTTTTGCTTTAATTTTAGCTAGAGTTATTTTTGGCATAGTAAACGATCCAGCCCAAAGATTTTTGGCATTAGGAATTATCGGAGCGGCAATTGCTGTTATATCTGTTTATATCTGTTTTTTAGGTACTAAAACTGAATATTTTGCCAAGCAAGCTCTCAGGAAAAAATCAAAAAAGATCGAAAAAAAGACAAAATCATCAATTAGAAAACAAATAAAACTTTTAGTTACTAATCGCCCTTTTCTTTACGTAATGGGGATTTATTTATGTTCTTGGTTGGGCACGCAGCTTATAGCAGGAATTATGCCGTATTTTGTTATTTACTGGATGAAATTACCTCAGTATCATTTTACACAAATGGCTTTAGTAACTCAATTTACGGCTTTAATCATGGTATTTTTTTGGAATATTATAAGTAATCGTTTTGGCAAAAAGAAAACTTATTTAATAGGAATACCTTTTATGATTTTTGCTCAAATAGGTTTTTTTCTGTTACAGCCCGATCGAATAGCATTACTATACGTACTCAGTGTAATTTTGGGAATTGGTATTGCTACGGCTTATTTAGTCCCTTGGTCGATGTTACCAGATGTTGTCGATCTCGATCGACTTTATAGTGGAGAAAATAGAGAAGGAATTTTTTATGGTTTCATGGTTCAATTGCAGAAAATAGGCTTAGCGTTAGCACTATTTTTAGTTGGAAAAAGTTTAGATTGGTCGGGATTTATTTCGACAAATTTTCAAGATTCTATTGCTACTCAACCTGATTCTGCTATATTTGTGATTCGTTCGATAATTAGTATTGTTCCGACTATACTTCTGATTATCGGATTATTTTTAGCTTATCGATATCCTCTAACTCGCTCGCTTCATGCCAAAATTCTTTTAAAGCTGAATAAAAAGAAACTTGAATGAGTACAAAATTGATAATGTTTTCTAGCTTATGCTTTCTTTGAAAATTTTGCGATCGAGATCGAATCTAATCTGGGAATATATTGCCCAAAATAAATAATTATTGAACGGATAAAAAGACAAAAAAATCGATAAAGATCGATCGAAAAAGAGAAAGAATTTAAACTAGTAAGATAAGCGCGATCGATCTTAAATACCGATCGCAATAAGGTATTAATTTCAACCCAACCAATTGAAATTATTAATCAGAAAATAAGCAAAAAATGCCCCGCCGCTAGCCCCAACAAAAAAAGCCAGAGCAAACTGATTCCAACCATCAGTAGTTTTGAGAGATTGAGGTACTTCCGGCCCCGAAGCAGCAAGAGATGTTTGTAAAGGCGATCGAGCCGTATTGGTAAAAGAAACTTTACCATAAATGTACAAACAAACTGTCAAAATTGTAATCAAACCGATCGTATTAATAAAGCCAATTAAATTAGCGCGATCGGAATTTCTCAAAGGCCCTAATTCAATAAAAGGCCCGATTAAAAAATAACCGTGGGCCATGCCAATTTCTAAACCTCTAGTTAGAGAAGAAATATTAGGGCGATAAACGGGCAAATTTTGCAAAAAATTGTAACTAAATTCCGAAGAATTTAAAGGAGTAGCTAAATTACCAATTTGCGGATCGTTATTGGGATTAGTTATTGGCGAACCTTTGCGAATAGTAAAGCCAACAGTTTCGCCCCGAGCGCGAAAAGCGTGCCACCAATGGCCGAAAAGAAATAAAATACCTAAAACTAGATGAAAAGTAGCTAACCAACCCCTAGCACTAACAGTTCCGGTATCGGTTGATAATACCCCAACGGGCCCGTAAAAAACTTCAGGATAGGCAGTATCGTTGACAGTAACAAAATAAGCGGCAAAAATTCCCATGTAGGAAAGTGCGCCCAAACTGTAAGATAAATAAGCCTCTCCAGAGTAGACTAATACTTTTCGGGCCCAAGGTAAAGGTTGAGTCGCACAATGCCACAAACCACCTAAAATACAAATCGATCCGATCCAAATATGGCCGCCAATAATATCTTCTACATTATCTACCGCAGCCATACCCTCTCGACCAAAAGCCCCGAAGAGGTAGCCAAAAATTCTCACGGGGTTAATAGTAGGATCGCTAATAACCCGGACGTTATTAACCGCAGGATCGAAAATACCGCCCCAAAACAGTGCTTTAAATACCAGCAACCAAGCACCCAAACCCAATAAAACTAAGTGAATGCCGACGATCGTTGTCATTTTATTGCCGTCTTTCCAGTCGTAACCAAAAAAACCAGCAAAAGTATCGTTTTTCTCCAATACTTCGGGCCCTAATAAGGAGTGATAGATACCACCAGCACCCAAAACAGCCGAAGAAACTAGATGCAAAGCACCGATGAGAAAATAAGGATAAGTATCAACTATTACCCCCCCTTCACCAACACCAAAACCTAAAGTAGCTAAGTGGGGTAATAAAATTAAACCCTGTTCGTAAAAAGGCAGATCGGGGTTATACCTAGATATTTCAAAGAAAGTAAATGCACCAGCCCAAAGTACGATTAAACCAGCATGGGCGATATGCGCCCCTAATAATTTACCAGAAAGTTCGACAAAACGAATATTGCCAGACCACCAACCAACATCGGGTATTTTTTCTTTATTTTGTGTAAGTACAGCCGTCATTTTTTTAAAACCTCCAAAAAAAATTACTCAGCAGTTGCTTCTTTTTGCTGTGGTGCTGTTTCTCCTAAAGAAACTCGGCCTTTACGAAAATCAAAACCAGCAGACTGTAAAGCGTGCCAAATATGACCTTGCAAGAAGAAAAAGGCCAAAAAGAAATGACTGTTAGCCAACCAACTGCGAGAAGAAATAAAACCAAGATCTACATCGCTGAAATAAGGACAAATACCTAACTTAATTTCCAGTGCCGGCCCGTAAAATACTTCTGGGTAAACAGTGGTATTCACCGCACAAAAATATGCAGCTATAAAACCCATTAGTGCTAAAGCACCCAAACTGTAAGAAAGATAAGCCTCGCCATTCCAAACAAATAAATTTTCAGTCCAGTTGAAGGGTTTGGTTTTGATATGCCAAATACCGCCAAAAATTAGGATAAATGCGATCGCAATGTGGCCGCCGACAACATCTTCTAAGTTGTCTACCCCAGCCAGCCAATTTTTATTAAAAAGATAGCCGAAAATTATCCCAGGATTGAGGGTAGGATTGCTAATGAGGCGAACGTTACCCAATTCTCGATCGTATAAGCCCCCAAAATACATCCCTTTAGCCACTAATAATAAAGCACCCAACCCCAATAAAATTAGATGAATGCCAATAATAGTGGTCATTTTGTTTTTATCTTTCCAGTCGTAGCTAAAAAATTTGTTTTCTAGGGTTTCGCTGCCAAATAAAGTATGAAAAATCCCGCCAAAACCCAAAAAAGCCGAAGAAATTAAATGTATTGCACCGATCGCGAAGAAAGGATGAGTATCTATTATCGCCCCTCCTTCTCCAATACCCCAGCCTTGAGTTGCTAAGTGCGGCAGTAAAATTAAACCCTGTTCGTACATCGGTTGTAAGGGATCGAAGCGGGATAACTCAAATAAAGTTATCGCACCCGCCCAAAATACAATTAAACCACCGTGAGCGACGTGCGCGCCCAACAATCTGCCCGATAATTCCTTTAAACGGGCATTTCCAGCCCACCAAGGTGCTTTTTCGATCTCCGATATTGCGGTCATAGACTTTTTGAGAATTATATTCAATAAGCTCTTTTAGATTACATCACCTCAAACTTATTGACAATATTTTTTATTAGTTTTTCATTATAAGGTAATTAATTGGCATTATTGAAAACATTCTTTTCAATAAAATTCTTTAATGACAACGGGATTTTAGCGGCTAAGATCGCCGTATAAGTATAGTTTCATCCAATAAACCCGATCGTTTGGTTTTGCTCGATCGGCTCAACTTATTAAAAAATAATATCAATAGCTAGATGAGAATTATTCTTATTGCACAATACAAAGCAATAACGTTCGTTTGGAGAAAATACCGTGCAAGCATACGGAAATTCGGATGTCAAGTATGATTGGTGGGCTGGAAACGCCCGCTTTGCGAAAAAATCGGGGTTATTTATTGCCGCTCATGCAGGTCAAGCAGCATTAATTACTTTTTGGGCTGGAGCGTTTACCCTATATGAAATATCCCGTCTCAATACGGGTATGCCGATGGGGGAACAAGGACTAATTTTATTACCTCATCTGGCTACTTTAGGATACGGTATTGGCGAAAATGGAGAAGTAGTAGATACTTATCCTTACCTAGTTATAGCAGCCATACACTTAATTTCCTCTGCGGTTTTAGGTGCGGGTGCATTATTCCATACCTTCAAAGGAGAAGCAGACTTAAGTACAGCCAAAGGTTTTGCGAAAAACTTCCATTTTGAATGGGACGATCCCAAAAAACTCGGCATAATTTTAGGCCATCATCTACTTTTCTTGGGAATAGGTGCTTTAACTTTAGCAGGTAAAGCAATGTTCTGGGGAGGCTTGTACGATGCCACGATCCAACAAGTAAGAACTGTCACCGAACCTACTTTAGATCCTTTAGTTATCTACGGATATCAAACACATTTTGCCTCAGTTAATAGTTTAGAAGACTTAGTCGGAGGTCATATCTTCGTCGGCATTATTTTAATTGCTGGGGGTATTTGGCACATTATTAAAGAACCATTACCCTGGGCGAAAAACTTACTTATCTTCTCTGGTGAAGCAATTTTATCCTACTCTTTAGGCGGTATCGCCCTAGCTGGTTTTGTTGCTGCTTACTTCTGTGCCGTCAATACCCTAGCTTACCCAGTAGAATTTTACGGGCCAGTTCTCGAAGTCAAACTGGGGGTTACTCCTTATTTTGCCGATAGCGCAGTAGATTTACCCGCAGGTGTCCATACAGCGCGCTGCTGGCTGGCTAACTCTCATTTCTTCCTCGCTTTCTTCTTCTTGCAAGGTCATTTATGGCACGCATTGAGAGCGATCGGCTTTGATTTTCGTCGCGTCAACCAAGCATTAGATTCCGTAGCGACAACGCAACAATAAAAATGGAGAAATTACTTCGAAAGCGAAACTAATTTCCCCAGCAATTTAACTTCAATTGACTCATTTTAAATTCAGCCATAGGTCTTTGAGAAAATAGGGAGTTATTTCTTTATCTCTTACTCCCTATATTTTGTAACGACCGCGGAAAAAAAATTATGACAACAACAATCGATCGCACTTTTCAATATCAATGGTGGGTAGGAAACGCCCGTCTTACCGATCTATCTGCTAGATTATTGGGCGCGCATATCGCTCATGCTGGTTTAATCATGTTTTGGGCCGGATCTTTTACATTACTCGAACTTACTAATTTAGATCCGAGCAGATCGATCGCAGAACAAGGTTTGCTTGTAATCCCTAATTTAGCTCGTTTGGGCTGGGGAGTAGGAGAAGGAGGGATAATCGTCGATACTTATCCCTATTTTGTTATTGCCATGTTACACCTGATTGCTTCGGCTGTTTTAGGTGCTGGCGGACTTTTTCACACTTTTAAAGGTGCGGGAATGTTAAAAAACGAAACAGGATTTGCGCCTAATTTCCATTATGAATGGAGCGATCCGAAAAAACTGGGCTTTATTTTAGGCAACCACCTGATAATTTTAGGTTTGGGAGCATTATTATTAGTTTTCAAAGCCATGTTTTTCGATGGAATATACGATTCTAATATTGAAGAAGTGCGTATTATTAGCAATCCTACCTTGAATCCTGGGGTAATTTTCGGTTATATCTTTGGTTTTAACCACGGCCATTGGAATCCTTTAGGTATGGCTAGCGTCGATAATTTAGAGGATGTTATTGGCGGTCATATTTGGATCGGAATGCTATTGGTTGGTGGTGGAATATGGCACGTTATTAAAGAGCCTTTTAATTGGGTGCAAAAAAGGATAATATTTTCGGGAGATGCCATACTTTCTTACAGTCTTTCGGGTGTTGCTTTAGCTGCTTTAATTTCTGCATATTTCGTGGCTTACAACAATACTGTTTTTCCTGCCGAGTTTTATAGTAGCGATCGATCGGCATTTACTACTACTCAAGTTGCTTTAGGTTTAACATTTCTTGGCGGTCATATTTGGCACGCTTTTCGGGGTAGAACTAACGGTAAAGTTCCCGAACAAAAAGATTATGTTTCAGCCGCGATCGCTGGCTTTGCTTTCTTGTTTGTAGTTAGTGCTGCTTTAGCTCTAAAAGCAACAATCTAATTATTTCCTATCGATCCCTTTTCCTAAGTAAGTCCGATCTAATTTAATCGAGATTTACTTATTTTTTTCTATTTTTTATTAAGTAATTTTTGGTATTTAATGATTTAGCAATTGAGGAATAAAAGATACTATTTTCTGGCTAGTAAATATACGTTCAAAATTTCAAATTTTTTTTTGAATAACATACATAAAAGAGCGATCGCACTTAATTAGTTCAACTTAAGTAAATCCAATTTTTTGTTAAAGTATTTTAGGCAATAAAGAATTGCGATCGAGATTTTTTAGCAAGTAATTTGTGTGAAATAGCTGAAGTCTATTCGAGAAAAGTAATAAATAATAAAAATAACTCCAACAATTTATCTTTATAAGTAAGAAAAAAATTTAGTTTTTCTAATCTGTATAAAGACGAGGGATTAATTATTATTTTTCGGCAGAATTGGCTTGTATGTTTAATAAAGTTCTTCAAAAAGAAGTAAAATCGGAAGCGATATGCGATCGCTTTATTAATGAAGCACCAGGATATGTAAAATCTGTGTTACCTGCTTGTGAATTAGGATTTATAATTTACGAAAATAAAAAAACTTTGATAATTAAATGTCCTAATAGTTTTGCGGCCAATCGAATTAATCAGGGAATGTTTGGTGAAAGAGGAAGAGGAATTAGTATTTTAGGAATTAAACGCTATTTTATAGATAACGGAGAAGGTATGATTTCTTTTCATAGTTTGATTCGCGGCTCTTTTATGCTTGTCGGCTATTTTAATGGGAATATTAACCAACTTACTAACTCCAAATAATAAATAAGTTTTCAATCGATCGTGTAAATGGGAGAGTACATTTTACTCTCTCTTTTTTTTTATTTGTTTTAAGCTAAAAATCCCAATTTACTAAGTACTATTCTTTAAATAAATCTATTTATAGACTAGCCAAAAATATAATGTACCGGAAGAGCTGCGATTAAAAATCGAAAATTAAAGATCGATACAATCTATTTACTAATACTGTCTCTAAACTCTTTTATAGCTTCAAGGGGAGAAGGAGACAGTGTTAATCTTTCTAAGAGTTGGATATCTAATAAGGGAAGTAAAACACTTTTATCTGAATTAATATATTCACTATCTTTGAGAGTATAAATTGTAATTTTATTGTTTTTCCAGATCCAAACTTCGGGTATATTTAATCTTTTATAAGTTTCGAGGGTATCTATTCCTCCGCTAGTTATAGATATTTCGATCGCCAGATCGGGAAAATCTTTTTCGCTACCGATACAGTAACATTCATCGGGTTCTTTTCCTGCTACTTCTTCTTTTCTCAAAGTAGTAGAACCCAATCCTAAGAAATAAATTCCGGCAATTTCAAAATATATTTCTAACAATCTGCCGATATTTTCTTTTATTATTTCGTGCGATCGACTTGGTGAGATAATATTTAAAGTTCCGTCTAAATAAGATATGCGATATTGAGAACTATCTGCAAAGCGATCGACCAGTTTTATATATTCTGACCAACTCACTCCGGTAGTAGTAAATATCTCTTCTGGATCTTTAGTAATTATTTCTATTTCTTTAAGGCGATCGATTAACATTTTCATAAAATTGCTATTTGCTGTTTGCTGTTGGCTGTTTGATTTTAAGAATGCGATCGCTTTACTTTAATGAGAGTTTTACTTGTTTTTTAGCATCAGTCAAAGCCAATTAGATCCTCGATCGCTGCTTTAATTTCCTTCATTTGTAAAGCATTTATTTCACCAATATAATAATCGCCATCCTCACGTTCGTCAAGCTGCTGAAACTGCAATTCAAAACTTAGAGAACAAATATTCTCTAGCTATCTTGTCTGCTTTTGTTTGATTTTATGAGAAAATTGAACGCCATTATATTTGATATCTTCTAACTCAATTTCTCGATTTCCGAGCAAATATTTCTCAAAAAATTTTAAGTGATAATTAGTAACAATTTCGCGGAATTGATATTTTTCTCTTTTCCCGATTAAATTAGTAAGATTTGCTTGTCTGGATATAAATAGCGCATCGCAATAACCCCAATGTCCTGTATTATCTAATATGACCATATAGGTGTCTTCTGTATTGTATATATAAGTAGTTCTGGAAATATTCTTCATTAAATCAGTACCTAAAAGCATAAAAGGTGTTTTGATATCTTGATATAAATAATCTCCAAAAGTTCCACCATCAATATTTATTCCAGCTACAAATCTCTTATCTTTAAAACAAGTTTGACCAGCAGCAGTCCCTCCATAAGAATGTCCCGTTATGCCAATTCCTAAGTCTAGTTTTAATTTATTTTTAAATATCGATTCTATTTTTCCTTCATTTAAATCTGAAAGTCGATCGGCTACAAAGAGATTATCTTCTACCCATATTTTTACATTGTCAGTCAAATTTTTAGCTAGCTTTAGAAACAAATATTCTGATGCTTCCATTGCTTTACTATCTGAATAATATTCTTTTGTAGAGGCTTTAAAATAAATTTGTAGTGCTTTCAAAGAACGAATCGATCGGAGATTTTTCTGAGTTGTTTTAGGCATTTTAATTATTCTACCATCCAAATATTGTACCCCCGAAGCTTCATAAGGACGACCTACAGAAACAACTATATATCCCGAACTAGCCAAGTCGGAACATAATATCGTATTCTGCATTGTATAAGTACAATAACCGTGGTTAAAAATAATGACTGGATGTCGATCTTCAGTTAATAAAATTGGTACGTTTTCATAACAATTCGTCTTAACTTTTGCGGCATTTTTTGAAAATAGACCAAATGTCGTTCGATTTAGAACTTCTAATACTTCCACAGAAGAGTAAGAAGCACTATTTTTATTTTCGTTGTTTTCTGCTGGATAAAATATCTTTACTGGTATTTCTCTAAATGCGTCCTCTTCTTCAAATGGAAATACCTTTTTTCTACTGCGATCGACAAAATCTAACTGAGTAATTCCGACAATATATTTACCAACTGGTTTCGGTAGTTCTTTTGAATTTTTAAAGAAAGTTTCTAGCATAATAAAAGTCTTTTTTCCTCTTACCTAATAGCGCGATCGCTGAAAAGTTTTTAAGTTTAAAATTACTTACAAACAGCAAACAGATCTCAGCTAATAACAAATTAAACCGCAACCCCCTCGATATCTTCATCGGTTTGTGCGTATAATTCCCACAATTTTTCTAATTTATCCTCGTCAGCATCCCAGTAACCCCTTCCAGAAGCTTCGATCGCAGTTCAGCGAGAAGATTGAGAAATTATTAGCTTAAGCAGGTGGAATTAACTCAGATAACTTATCTTTTAAAAGTGAAGTATCTCCAGATGGAATAACAATAGTGTTAGGATCTTCTTTAATTCTAGAACAATGCTCTAGTAATGCTGCTTTGCGGATGCTTTCATTTTCCGGGCCTAAATGTTCTAAAGCAAAGTCAATCAGTTCTTCAGTTTTAAGTTTTTTAAACTCTTCAGACATACTCTTATTTCTCCTTTGCGTTGTTTGGGAAATTCTCTTGACTGAACTACTAAACATAAATCTCAATTCGGTAACATTTCAATGATTCGAATGTAGCATTTTAATTTTGCGGTTAATTCATAACCAATAATATATAGTTCTCGAAGTTGTTCGGGAGTTGGTTGCAAAACGATCTTATTTTTTTACTTGTTTTTTGGATAGGCGATCGATCTATTTATAGTCATTTTATAAATATAGAATCGATCGCTAGATACTGATTAATGTTTTACTGTTAAACAGCAACCCCCTCGATATCTTCTTCGGTTTGAGAGTATAATTCCCGCAGTTTTTCTAATTTATCCTCGTCAGCATCCCAGTAACCCCTTCCAGAAGCTTCGATCGCCCTACCGACTATATTTCTAAATGCTTCTGGGTTAGCTTCTTTCAATTTTTGTGCCATTTCAGCATCGAGAATGTAAGTATCTGCGGCTTGGTCGTAAACCCAATCATCGGTAAAATTCGCAGTACCTCCCCATCCTATTAATGCTGTCATGCGTTGGGATATTTCGTAAGCCCCACCAGATCCTCGATCGGCCATTGCTTTGGCCCATTTCGGATTTAGTAATTTTGTTCTATATTCCAAGCGTAAGAGATCTTCTAATTTTCTGGGGTTAGTATCTTTAGAGAAACTTTCGACAAAAGATGCGCCGACTTTTTTACCGCTTTGTTTTTCTGCGGCTAATTTCAAGCCTCCAGTATTAGCATAATATTCTTGAATGTCGGTTAAACCGTATTCGACGGAATCGATTTCTTGAACGATGCGATCGCTTGTTTCGAGTAATTTTGTTAAAATTTCCGGTCTTGCTTGTCCTTTATCTTTTCTGCCGAAACTAAAGACATTGCGACCTTTCCAAGTATTAGCTAATTCGTCGGAAGATTCCCAGTTACCATCAACTACTTGGTCGTTTACTAGAGATCCGAAGTCTCCGGCTGGGTTAGAAAATAGACGGGCTGAAGCATTTTCGATGCCTTTTTCTTTTAATTCTAAAGCGTGTTTGCGAATGTAATTATCTGCGATCGACTCTTCTGCTTCGGCAGCCCTTTTAAAGAGGTCGTCAAGTAACTCGATAATATTGACAAAAGTATCTCTAAAAATGCCGGAAAGATTACCTAAAACGTCGATGCGAGGATGTCCTACTTCTGCGATCGGCTTTAATTCGTATCTTACTATCCTGCCAGTACCTTCTTTTACTGGTTCTGCGCCGACTAATTCTAATAAGATACCTAAAGATTCGCCTTTTGTTTTTATTGCATCCAACCCCCACAATAAAACGGCTACGGTTTCGGGATATTTATCGTGTTCTTCTAGATGTTGGGCGATTATTTTTTTACCTATTTCTCGACCTCTTTCGTAAGCAGCAGGAGAAGGCATTCTATAAGGATCTAAAGCGTGTATGTTTCTGCCAGTTGGTAATACTCCGGGGCCGTCTCTTAATAAATCTCCTCCTGGGGCTGGGGGTATATATTCCCCATTCAAACCTCGCAAAAGATTAGTTATTTCTTCGTCTGTTTGCAGCAATAAATCCCTGATATAAATTCCTTCTTGTACTTTCTCTTGAAACTCTTCTGGTATTTTGTAATCAAATCGATCGTTAACGATGCGATCGATTAAGTTTTCGGGCAAATCTTCGCCAAAATAAGCCTCTAAATAGGATTTTAAACCTTCTTTATCTGGTGCAGTTCCTAAAGTATGCAAACCTGAAGAAAATAATCTTTGTTCGACTACTTGCAAATATTCGTAGACTTGAAAAAAGTATTTACTTAAAGCATTTTTACTAAACAAGCGTGCATTTTCTACAGTAAAAGCAATGCCATTTTTTCTACCCTCTTCAAAAATGCAATCTTTTTCTAAACCAGTATCGACAATCTTCTGACAAATTATCTCCCTTAAAGCAGAATTCTTATCTGGATCTTCTCGATATTCAGCAATTAAATCCCTTAAAGCCATCAATTCTTTATACAAACCAGCGCGACCGTAAGGAGGGACGTTATGAGAAATTAATACACCGTATCCCCTACGTTTAGCCAAAATAGATTCCGAAGGATTATTAGCCGCATAGATGTATAAATTAGGCAGATTTCCTAACAAAATATCCGACCAAGAATAGCCAGTATTACCAAGAGGAGAACCTGGCAACCATTCTACAGTTCCGTGCATGCCAAAATGGACGATCGCATCGGCAGCAAATTCATTTTGCAACCATTTATAATAAGCCGCATATTGCGGGTGCGGTGTCAAGTCCTTCTCAAACATCAACCGCATCGGATCGCCAGAAATGCCTAAAGGAGGTTGCACCCCAATCCAAATATTGCCCAGTTGTATCCCACCGACATGAAAATCGTTACCGTAGGTTTTAATTCCAGTAGAAGTTAAAGATTTCCATTGTTTTTCGATCCGAGTAGTGAAGAGATAACCCAGCCATTTTTCTAAAGTTTTGACATTTACCTTCGGATAACCATTATCGATCGTTTCATTCGCTTCTTTAACCTGTTTAATTAGATCTTCGCCGTCTGCGGGTAATTCGCCGACATTGTAACCCTGTCTTTGTAATGCTTCGAGGAATTTTATCAAACTGCGAGGAACATCTAATAAAGCAGCAGTACCAGTAGCCCCGTAACCTGGAGGAAAATCGTATAAAATAATTGCAATTTTCCTTTCTTGGGGAGGAGTTTGACGTAATTTTAGCCAGTTTTTAATCCTTCCAGTCAGCCGATCGACCCTTTCGGGGACAATATAAATATCTTCGCCGACTAAACCACCTAAAGGTACGGTATCGATCGCCCCATCTAATTCCGGTAAAGAATATAATACTACGCTTTGCAAGCCACCGATACCCTGTCTCGTCCAAGAATGAATATCTTGTATTAATAAAGGTGCGGCGATGATATATGGTATATTTTTAGCGGTGAGAATGCGTTTAGCAACTTCTACTTGTCTACCTGCTTCCATCGATCCGGCCGGCCCGCCAACAAGAGGAAAACCAATAGTAGAGACGATCGCATCTACTTCGACAGCATCTTGAGATAAAGATTTAATTTCTTTATTACCTGCTTCTCTTTGCGAAGTTTCGTAAGCAGTAGTCATCCAGTCTCTAACCGCTACGTGTCCCTCTACTCCGTTGATAAAGATCGGTAAAGGCAATAAACCCGCTTCTTCAAACTTGCGAATTAACTTAGGTATATAAGGCTGTTTGGTAATAACGTGTTTGCGATATAAAAGAATGCCAAC
>CAYWIH010000029.1:29059-39661 GCA_964458305.1 uncultured bacterium
ATCGCGATACCAATTTAAATAACTAGAAGGATCGGTAAAATAACCATTGTAGTCGGGATGAAGCAAACCCATATTAGGAGTTTCGATCGGTTCGGGAATTTCACCCACTTTTAGATCTAAATATTTCTCGGCGATCGTCCAAAACATCGAAGCGACATTTTCCATCCCTCCAGCATTCCAATAACCGTAAATAATCAGCCAGTTACGCAGATCTTGAACTTTCTTAGCTGGAATAAATTTAAGTAATTTCGGGCCGGTTTTCAAAAAACTAATATAACCAGCCAACTTATCCTCTTCCCTACCACCACCAAACTTACTCAAGATAAATTTTATCGGTTTTGGCATCCCTTTCGGCTTATCGCCGATTGCAAACTTACCCAACTTAGTCAGACTCATCAATTCTAAAGCCGACTCAAACACCAAACGAATGGGAATATTTTCCGCCCTTTCCCGCAACCATAATACTTGGTCGTAATCAAAAATTAAACTGCTAAAAAATACATCCGCATCCTTTAAAGCCGATTCTACCTCATCTGGGCTTGTAGAAATTTCGCGATCGCTAAATACTTTAATATCGAGATCCGAACAGCGAGATGTAGCTAACTGCGCTGCTTTACGGTATAGCTCAGCGTTAAAAGATTCAAACCCAGCAATTAATACTATCCTTTTCATTCCCCAGCCCGAAATATTTCTTCATTTTTCTTCGATCTTAAAGAAAAATCCTCATTATCGGGAAATACGATCTTAAGATTGGAATTGATTGACTTCTTGATAAGTGTACCCTTTAACGTCTAGAAGTGCTGAAGCAGGAGTTGTAGAAATATCTTTGATGACGCTAAAACTCCCGTTAGTTTCCAAAACTATAGCATCTACCTCTTCGATCGAGGCTATTCCTTCACTACGAAGTGCCATCCTAATCTCTTCTTCTGTCACTCGCTCTTGCTTGAGTGCCTTTGTTTGCAACTGACCCTTATACAATAGTAATCTTGGCTGGGTTTTAATCAAATTTTCCACACTGTTATAGCGATGAGAAAGTCGAGTAACTAGAAATTGCCAAAATACCAGAACGCCGAATCCAACAACCCCTTGAACTAAAGAAGTATTCGTTGAGAGCAGTAAACTTGCCAAAATCGATCCGAAAGCGATCGTAACTACAAAATCGAAGGAATTCCATTTAGAAAGGGTTCGCTTTCCCGAAACGCGCAGCAAAATAACCACCGCTAAGTAACCGAGACTGCCAACAACTACAGTATGAATTACCGACGACCAACTATTTAACAATACACTATCTAACAAAACTTATCTCCCTAGCTCAACTAATCTAGTAAGAGATTAGCAATTAAAAGTTCGAAAGTTAATCCTCATTCCGATAGACTTGAAGGATCTCATACCAATTTCCTTTTTATTTGCTGCAGAAATCAGAAATCAGAGGATTTTTAATGACTTCTTTTACTATCTAACTATTTTTAATAATTGGTATAAATTGCCTTATTTCTCATCCAAAAAGCGAGAATTCCTAAAAACAATAATCCCATAAATCCGGCGATCGGATTGCCGTCTATGCCAGTAATTAAAGGAGAGACCGAACCAGAATATGTTATTATTTGTCCGACATTTAACATATAAAATGTCCAAACCAAACCGCCATGAATGCCGATCGAAATTCCTAAATTATTGCGGTGGCTTTTTTTAGCCCAAATTAAAATTAATCCCAATAAAACTAGAGCGGGAAAAGTTACAAAAGTGCGAATTATTTCCTCGATCGGTTTAATAAAATGACAAATAGCAAATAAAATTGCACTGCCCCAAATTACTATTTTTGGCTGATAATCTCGCTGCAATTCATCTATTACCCAGCCTCGAAATACTAATTCTTCGGCAAAACTAATTCCTAAAGCACTTACCAAACCTTCTAAAATTATTTTCACAAATGTGTTGCTGGGTTGGCTAAATTCGACCCAACCAAAAAGATATTCTAAAATAAATAATCCCAAACAAAACCAAAAACCGATCGCCCATCCTTTAAGTAAATTTATGGCGTTATTTTTCGTCCAAACTAAACCGTATTGCTTAAATAATTGCGGTTCTTGATGAATATTTTTACCCCAAAATTTAATTAAAATTAAAAACTCTAAAAAAAGCAAACCCATCGTCAAAATAGTTACTAAATTGGGATCTTCTTTTAAGCCCAAATAAATTGGTGCGGCTAATGGCAACCAAATTAGCAACAGCAGAATAATAAAAATTCCCAGCCTTGCTGGTGCTGGGTAGAGAGAAATTTTACCGAAATACTTTAACAATTTTAGCTAGAGCCAAATCTAAATAATTATCAACTTATTCGTCGGCTTCGATCGTACTGCTTAATCCGTGACTTTTGAGAGTTTCGCAATAAAACTCAGCAGGCTCGAGAGCGCAGGTTATTACCAAAGCCAGACCGTTAGTGTGAGCTTCCATCATAATATTAACTGCTTGAGGCTGAGTCATTCCGGCGACAGTTTTCATCAAGGTTTGTACGACATATTCCATGCTATTAAAATCGTCGTTGTGAAGCAAGACCTTATAACGCGGTGCGGGTTTTCGTACCGTGGATGTCGAACGCTTTTCAATAGTTTCAACGGACACTTTTTTTTCTCCCTTTTTTAACTAGTAAATTATCGATTTGTTTGAGGCGATTTATCCTCCGAATCAAGTTTTACCACTGCTCGTAGGAAACCACTTTTTTTTCCTGGTTTACTGCCTAATAGATAGAATAACGCAAGAAAATGTTAAGAATAAATATATAAGTTCACTTTACTTAACATTTTTCAGAAGATGCAAGTAGCCTCCAAACCCGGTACATATTGGCAATGGCAAGGAAATTCGATTTATTACGTTAAATCTGGCAGCAGACAACCCGGAAGACCTCCCCTATTATTAATCCATGGATTTGGGGCTTCTACCGACCACTGGAAGAAAAATATCGCCGGACTCGATCGCGATTTTGAAGTCTGGGCGATCGACTTATTGGGTTTCGGGCGATCGGCCAAACCGAATTTAGAATATGGTGGTAGTTTGTGGCGCGACCAACTGCACGATTTTATTACCGAAGTTATCGGCACTCCGGCAGTTTTGGCGGGTAATTCTTTGGGCGGTTATTCGGCGTTGTGCTTGGCGGCCGAGCGTCCTAGTTCTGCTGCTGGTTTAATTTTACTCAACAGTGCCGGCCCTTTTAGCGAAGTAGAAACCAAGAAAAAATCCAACCCTCTCCAAGATTCGATCGGCAAATCGATAAGATTTGTTTTATTACAATCTTGGGCCAATTATTTCTTGTTCAAATTCGTACAGCGAAAATCCTTCATCCGCCAAACCCTCGAAAAAGTATATTTAGATCGCAGTGCGGTTACTGAAGAACTGATCGAAGATCTCTATCGTCCTTCTTTAGATAAAGGTGCGCCCCAGGTCTTTGCTTCGGTGTTTAAATCCCGTCAAGGCAAAAAAGTAGACGAATTATTGAGCGAGTTAAAATGTCCTTTGTTAATGCTTTGGGGCGAAGGAGATCCTTGGATGAATGCTAGGGACAAAGGCGAAAAGTTTCGGCAATATTATCCCCAACTGACAGAATACTATCTCCAAGCGGGTCACTGTCCCCACGATGAAATACCCGATCGAGTTAACGAATTAATTAGCTCCTGGGTACTGGCTTTAAATTAGTTGCTCGATTTGATTTCGGGCCAGCAAGCATCCAAAGAAAGACCAGCTCGAGAAAGTTGATTGTAATAGAGTTGAGCGAGGTGTTCGGGCCCCGACCAAACTACGGCTTGACCCTCGCTATGTACTTTCATAGTCAATTGCCAAGCGCGATCGAGGTTAGTATGGGGTAAATATTTAACCAAACAATCGCAAACGTAATCGAAAGTATTGATGTTGTCGTTGAGTAGGGTAACTAAATACTCGGGACAATCTTCTGTTTTAGTTAGAGATAGAGAATTTTCGACTTGGCGATCGGCGGTGTAAGTAATGTTACCAGCCAATTTTGGATCGAGATTGTAAGTTTGCTGGTAATCTTCTAAAGTGCCGCGATCGTCTGCGAGGGAATAACGGGATAAACTTCTGCCAGCAAAAGCAGGGGCTAAATAAGGATCGATTTCAATAGCGCGGTTGTAGTCGGCGATCGCCCCGGTTGCGTCTCCCAAATTAGCTTTAGTATTAGCCCGATCCAAATAAGCCAGAGCATCTTGAGGATTGATGCTTCGATTGAGTTGGTATTCTTCTCGAGCTAAATCGCTCAAATATTCTTGTAAAATGCGATCGACGAAGATATAACCGCCGCCAACTCTTTGCAGTAAGTTTCTTTCGGTCGCATAATTGAGAAAATTAGCTAAATTCCAGGGTAAGGAACGATCGGCAGCCAAAACCATCCGCAAAACTAAATGTTGAATTGTGGCCGTTCCTCCTTTCATCAAAGCCAGAGCGAAACTTAAAATCCCGCTTCCGAATAGAGAAGTGCTGACGATGCGATCGAATCCTACCGTACTTTGTAAGCCGATACCTCCCACCAAACAAAGCACCGCACCGCCGAAGCCGAAAGTTGCCGCTCTTTTTGCTGAGAGCCAAATACCTTGATTGGGAGTAGTTTTGGTTTGATTTTCTTCTTCGATCGTTCCGGCAACTGCTACGCCGCTCAAGCCTAAAAACAAGCCCCAGGGTACTCCGGCACTTAAAAAGCCGGCCAATCCTAATAAAGCACTCATGGGTAGCCATTGCTGGGCTTTAATCCAAGACCATTTCAGCCTTTCTACGGGTTTAATTGGGTCGATCGTCGTCATTGCGGCACCGATTATGCCAGCCACCACGCTCCCGACGAAGACGTTACCAGCATATCCTCCGGCGACAGAAAAAGTAAAAACAACTAATAAGGCCCATATCAAGCCGCTAATTAATTGAACTCCCGTACCGTATAAATTATAAAGACCGCTTTTATTTTTGCGATTTTTTTGCCAGGGCAATTTAAATTTATTTTTGCGGTTAACTTGCAACCAAGAAGGTTGTAGTCGTTCGATATAAAAGATAGTCTTAGATTCGATCGACATTCTCAAAGCTATTTCTTTGAGCCATTGCAGGGCTTGGTTTTTGCTGTAGGGATGATAAGTACCGCGACGGGAGAACATCCTTTGAATGTAGGCATCGAGGAGACGTTTGCGACTTGCTTCTAAAGTTGTTTGGCTATTTTCATCGTTAAGAGATTGTAACTCTTCGAGTCCGATTTGCCGATAAGCAGTGACGAGAATGTTGAGCATGAGGGGAGTTTTAACCAATTCTCGCAAAGCTCGATCGCGATCGAGTAAGTTTTTTAATTCGCTTGTTTCTGTATCGTTTTGACTTAAATATTTATCTATTTGTCGATCGCTTAGGGGTTTTAAATAAAGTGCTGCTTGCAGTCTCAGACGGTGGGAGATATTTTCGTATTCTTGGAGACGGGAACAAATTACCATTTCGGTGCGCCCGTATTCTTTGCTAAATTCGTTGAGAGCTGCGATGCATAAAGAACGACTGGCTTCGGGAATTTCGTCCAAACCGTCTAATAATAGTAATAATTGCTGCTGTCTTATCCAACTTTGAGCGGTATGTTTGGCGATTTGATAGTTAATGTTTAATTCTTCTTGCAACCAGGTCGATACTGCTTGTCCTCTTTCGATTCCTCCGGCCAAATCTACGACTAAAGATGATAAATTTAAAATTACGGGAATAGGTTCGTTAATATTTGCTTCTGCTTTGGCGATCGAATCTGCGGCTAGTTGTAAGAGGGCGATGGTTTTACCAGAACCAGGTTCGCCTAAAATTAGTAAAGTGCGACCTTCCCCCATTTCGGCAAAAAAGTCGATAATGCTTTTATTAGCGGGCAAATCAGCTCGAGGTTGAGAGGGATTTTCCCAAGCTACCCCCCAAGGAGACTCGATCGCATCTAATCTTTCTTCTAAAGAAATTTCTATGGATATATTATCGGGAATAGATTTTTCTAATACTCCTTTGAGCCAATAGTTTTTAACTTTATTGATTAATATCTGTCGGTTACGATAATTTTGTCTGTTAGCAAAAGTATTATTAAAGTTATTGTCTGGATTAAACTCTAGCGATCGCTGGTGATTCATGGGGCTGAGTGGCTTATTATTGTGTGTTGGTAAGGGATGGCTTTATTTCTACTCTACACAAAAGATTTTTGTTTCTTTATTCTGTGCGGCCGATAATCTTCGGTTTAGCAGCTAAGAGGCGCATCTTTGAGAGCTTACTCGTGCCTTTTTTCGATCGCGCTGCTGCTTTTTTAGTTTAATATTTTACTTGGAAAACCTCAAAGCTCGTTCTTTTTGAGAGCGATCTTTTAATAAAGAGATTATTATCCCAGAGAGTACCGTACTTAAATTTGGTTAACATCGCAATTACCTCAATTATGAAGTCGAACCAGTCACGTCGGAAATTAAATCTTTTTTTGGTTTTACTGGTAGTTTGGGTGCTAGTTTTCCAGTTTACTACTATTAAACCTGCCAAGGCATCTTCTCAGATTAACCTAAAAATTCTGGTTTATGCAAAGGGTGCGGCACTTTTGCAGCCATATATCCAGCAATTCGAGCAAATTCATCCGAATATCGCAGTTAATATCATCGAAGGCCCTCACGCTAGCGATGCGATCGAAGATCTTTATACTGCTTCTTTTATTTTGGGCAAAACTCCTTACGATCTCGTTTATATAGATTCTACTTGGGTAGCTAAATTTGCTGCGGCTGGTTGGTTGTTAGATTTATCCGATCGCGTTTCTAGTTCCGATTTAGAGCGTTTTGTCAAGATCGAGGTGGAAGCTGGTAAATATGGCGGAAAACTCTATCGCGTTCCTTTTTTATCGGGTAGTGCGATGTTATTTTACCGTCAAGATCTGCTCGAAGCGGCGGGATATCAACCGCCAAAGACGTTTGAAGATTTAATAACGACGGCGATCGCCATTCAAAAACAAGGTTTGGTAGATTGGGGTTATGCTTGGCAGGGCAAACAATACGAGGGCATGGCTGCGATGTTTGTCGAGGTTTTAGCGGGTTATGGGGGTTTTTGGATCGATCCTGAAACTGAAACGGTAGGACTCGATCGCCCCGAAGCTATTGCAGCAGTAGAATTTTTACGTCGCGCGATCGCCTCTGGTATTTCTCCTCCGGGAGTGACAACTTACACTGAAGATGAAAGTCGTCGCTTGTTTGAAGCGGGTAAAGTTTTGTTTTTACGCAATTGGTCTTATGTTTATAATTTAGCTGCTAATTCTTCAGTTGGGGGCAAGTTTGGCATCGAACCGATGGTTACTATTTCGGGAGAAAAAGGGGTTTCTTGTGCTGGTGGTTGGGGTTTGGCGATCGCTAAAACTAGCGCGCATCCCGATGCTGCTTGGGAGTTAATCGAGTTTTTAACTAGCGATCGAACTCAGCGAGATTATATTTTGAATACTGGCTATCAACCCAGTTTAAAGTCTGTATTTTCCGAGCCGCAAGTTGTTGCTAAATATAATTACTATCCTCAATTATTAGCAATAGCCGATCGCAGCGTTTTACGTCCTGGAATTTCCCAATATTCTCAAGCTTCTGATATTCTCCAGCGTTATCTTTCTGCGGCGATCGCTAATAAAATGTCTCCAGAAATTGCGATGCAAAAAGCTGCAGCCGAAACGAGGAGATTGTTACAAAATTAATTTTTAAAAGCGAGTAACTGATGACAACTAACAGACAACAAACCATAGGCTGGTTATTAATAATTCCGGCGATGCTAGTATTAGGATTGGTTTTTATTTATCCGATCGCCCGGGCTTTTTGGTTGAGTTTATTTACTGAAAATCTCGGCACTAATTTAGAGCCTGTTTTTAGCGGTTTTGCTAATTATACTCGGATGTTGGGTGACGGACGTTTTTGGCAAACTTTAAAAAATACTAGCGTGTTTACTGTTGCTAGCGTCTCTATCGAATTAGTTTTGGGAATGGCGATCGCTTTAGTTTTAAATCAGTCTTTTCGCGGTCGCGGTATAGTGAGAACTATTGCGATTATTCCTTGGGCTTTACCTACTGCTGTGATGGGTTTGGCTTGGGCTTGGATTTTTAACGACCAATATGGGGTAGTTAACGATATTTTAGAGCGTTTGGGTTTAATCGATACTGGGATTAATTGGTTGGGAGATCCGACTTTGGCAATGGTAGCTTTAGTTATTGCTGATGTTTGGAAAACAACTCCTTTTATTAGTATCATTCTTTTGGCTGGTTTGCAATCTATTCCTGAAGATATTTATGAGGCTCATTCGATCGACGGTGCTAATGCTTGGCAAAGTTTTTATCAGATTACTTTACCTTTATTGATGCCGCAAATTTTAATTGCTCTTTTATTTCGTTTCGCTCAATCTTTCGGTATTTTCGATTTAGTTCAGGTCATGACTGGTGGCGGCCCGGCCGGTGCGACTGAAACTGTTTCGATTTATATTTATTCTACTGTAATGCGTTATTTGGATTTTGGTTATGGTGCTGCTTTGGTGGTAGTTACTTTTTTATTGTTAATTTCTTTCGTTGGAATTACTAGTTTTATATTTTCAAAAGCTAAATAATTAAGGAGGATTTGAAAATGGCGATCGCCGAAAAAAATACAACTCAAAAATCTGCAATTGACACCAAAAAAATAATTCTTTGGCTCGGCATAATTTTATTATTAATCTTCGTGCTGTTGCCAATTTTATGGCAAATTTTAACTTCTTTTAAAGTAAACGATGAAATTCAAGCCGTTCCTAATGTATATATTCCCAGCGAAATAACATTGAAACATTATATAGAACTATTCCAGCGCAAACCTTTTATTTTTTATATCTTAAATAGCGCGTTAGTTTCGATCGTTTCGACGGTTTTATGTCTGGCGATCGGCTCTCCTGCTGCTTACGCTTTAGCTAGGTTAAAACTTCCTGGAGAACAAATTATTCTCGGCTTTGTTTTAATAATTACTTTATTTCCTTACGTTTTATTATTTTTAGGACTGTTAGAAATAATTAGATATGTAGGTTTGGGAAATAATTATTTAGCTCTAATAATTCCTTATACAGCTATTAATTTGCCTCTGACTATTTTAGTAATGCGGAGTTTCTTTCAACAATTACCTAAAGATTTAGAAGATGCGGCAAAAATTGACGGCTATAAAACCATTCCCATGTTATTAAATATTGTTTTGCCGATGACAGTCCCAGCATTAGTCACGACAGGAATTTTAACCTTTATTTTTGCTTGGAACGAATATATTTTTGCCCTGACTTTTATCACTAGAGAAACGATGAAAACTATTCCAGTAGCCACGGCCCAATTAGGAGGTGCTACAGTATTTGAAATACCTTACGGTGCGATCGCTGCTGCGACTATTTTAGGTACTATCCCTTTAGTTTTGTTAGTCTTGTTCTTCCAACGTCGCATAGTTCAGGGTTTGACTGCTGGGGCTGTAAAAGGATAATTGTTTGTAAGTTTTGAGCTTTAAAATCGATCGCTTATAAAAATTTAAAATATTTCAATCCTTCTAAAATACCGCCAGCACAATGCGATCGAGCTAAATAACGATAATCGGTTTGATTATCTTGATACCATTGAGAAAGTTCTGATTTGGCATTACCGACTATTATGCCCCTTTCTTGGCGAGTAAATAAGGCAATATCGTTGCCAGAGTCGCCACAAACCACCGTTTCTTCTGGCTTAACTTGCCATTTCTCTCTTAAATATTGTACTGCCAATCCTTTATCGGCATTTTTGGGAATGACATCGAGATCTTTACTGGCACTATAAATTAGCTTGACATTTAAGCCTTTTTCTGCTAAAGCAGATTCAAATTTAGGAATCAATTCCTCAGCAATGCGATCGGCAAGATAGTAACTGACTTTAAAAGCATTTTGTTCGGAGTCAGGTTGCAGGACGAGATCGGAAAAATGAGCCGAAGTAGCTAAGACAGTATCGCGACTCCAGCCGAGATCGAGCCTGTTGGCCCATTCTTTATCTAAGATATCTCGATCGGGTTGAAAATAGATTTCCGTACCCACAGAAGTAATTAAAGCATCTGGAGGTAAAAGAGTTTTTTCGGTAGTTAATTCTTTATACAAGTAAAGCGATCGCCCGGTAGCGTAGACTATTTTAGTGCCATATTCTTGGCGATGGCTGTCTAAATGTTGGTTGAGGGTTTCTAAAGCGCGATCGTCGCCAACTAGAGTATTATCGAGGTCGCTGATAAATAAAAATGGTTTCACTATGATTTAAATTTAGATCTAAATTACCTTAGTTAGGGTAGCAGGGCCGAAGTTAAGAATAAACTATCTTTGGATCGATTAAGGCTAATTTTGGTGAAGTCAGGGGTCAGATAGTATATATGTTTGAAAATTAGTATTATTTCTTCAGGTAAGATTTTTCTTAATAAATTCTTACCTCACTCTCAAGATCTAGAGCAGAGATTATTTCTATATTCAAGGTAGATTGTTAGATCGTTTATTGTTACTTAAGTTTGCCTAGAAGAAGTAATTTTACAGTTAAGCCGCTTAGTGAAGTAAACAATTTAGCTTCAATTTTATCCTGGTATTAGTTGGCAATTG
>CAYWIH010000030.1:0-39500 GCA_964458305.1 uncultured bacterium
CAATTCATCCCTAACTTGTAAGAAGATAGGGAATTCTTGCGACGTTATGTTAAAATTCTTTTATATTAAGAATTGTCAAGAAAAAGCCTGCTTGTTGTAAAAAAAATCCGATCGAATTTAGCGGCGATCGCTTTTAAATTTTAAATTAAAGACCGATCGCTTTATTTGAGCCAAAATCGGAGATTGGATGAGCAAAATATTAGTTACTGGAGTGGCGGGTTTTATTGGCTTTCACGTAGCAAAAACTTTATTAGATAAGGGTGCAGCAATAATCGGTATTGACAACCTCAACGATTATTACGATATAACTTTAAAAAAAGACCGACTGTATAAGCTACTAGGAAAAGATAATTTTGACTTTCAAAAACTAGAATTGAGCGATCGCGATGCAGTAGCCAATTTATTTACCGATTTTACCCCAGAAAAAGTAGTTCATTTGGCCGCGCAACCGGGGGTGCGTTACTCGCTAAAAAATCCCCACGCTTATGTAGATAGCAATATAGTCGCGACTACGAACATTTTGGAGGGTTGTCGTCATGCAGAAGTAAAACATCTGGTATTTGCCTCTTCTAGCTCGGTTTACGGGGCTAATAAAAAACAACCTTTCTCGGTTAAAGATAATGTCGATCGACCGATCAGTCTTTATGCGGCTACTAAAAAAGCTAACGAGCTAATGGTTCACTCTTACAGCTATTTATATAATATTCCTGCTACGGGATTGCGTTTGTTTACGGTTTACGGCCCGTGGAGTCGTCCAGATATGGCCCCTTTTATTTTTACCAAAGCAATTTTAGAAGATCGACCGATTAAAGTGTTTAATTATGGTAAGATGCGACGAGATTTTACCTATATTGACGATATAATAGCAGGAATAATTAAAGCGTTAAATAAAATTCCGACTCGTTCTACTAACAATGCTCAATTAGATCCAGAACCGGGTAGCAGTTACGCTCCTTATAAAATATACAATCTCGGTAATAATAAACCTGTAGAACTGCTCTATTTTATCGAACAAATCGAAAAAGCTACTGGTAAAAAAGCTATCAAAAACTTCTTACCAATGCAACCGGGAGACGTACCTGAAACTTATGCCGATCTCACAGAAACTATTGCCGATATCGGTTTTAAACCGCAAACGTCCTTAGAACAAGGAATTCCTCGTTTTGTGGATTGGTATCGTTCTTACTATCAAATTTGAATTTGAGATGAAGCGATCGAGATTCTCTATAAAGAATGGATAAATTTGCTATTTTTCGGTTGCAATCTTACTTAAGTATCTGTTATAAAATAAGTAAGAATTTAAATATCAATTTGAAATCTGTTAGCGAATACTCAACCAAATAAACCGACTAACACATAACATAAACCCTCTTAAACTTTAAAACCTAGCTAATCATCATCTACCCATTAAATTATTAATTGTGGGTAGTTTTTTTTACTTTATTATCGGATCGATCGAACTTTGTCTAACCTTCAGTGACGCGATCGATAAAATTCTGCCAAATTTCCAGCACAATGAACAAAAATTTTTTTATCTCTAGCTAGTAATTAAATTTAAAAAGGTCTAAAACTAGCTTTTTTCAAAATCAATAAAATGGTTCGATCGCTCAAATATTTTGACCTATTTTGATTCGACTTCGGCGACGTTTTTGGATAATTTTTGGCATTACTTTCATTCTTCTTTTAAAGTTAGTTATTTCTGGATCGTTTAAGTCTATTTCTTGCCAAGATATTCTTGCTAGTAAATTCTCAGACCATCGCCTCAGTTTGGGATATTTATTTAAAGAAATATCGAATTTAGGAAAATATGGAATTAAATTTCCGGCAACTATTTCGGCTAAGGTTAATTGTTTCCCAGCAAAATAAGTATTATTTGCTAGCAATTTTTCAAAAAAAGCCAGAACGTTAGTCAATCTTTTTTCTGCATATTCATAGTCTAAAAGATTTTGCGAATGAATTAATAAACCCAAAAAACCTGGTAATAGTTCGTTATTTGTTACCGTTTGTACCATGCGAATTTTCGCTAAAGTTTCCGCATCTTTTGGCAATAAAGCAGGAGATGGATATTTAGTTTCTAAGTAGTCTAAAATTGCTGAAGATTCGATAATTGATAATTCTTTATCTCTTAAAACAGGAATTCGACTAA
Source organism: uncultured bacterium (assembly GCA_964458305.1). Classification (GTDB taxonomy): domain Bacteria; phylum Cyanobacteriota; class Cyanobacteriia; order Cyanobacteriales; family JASJDA01; genus JASJDA01. The sequence continues at coordinate 2,147 of CAYWIH010000030.1, forward strand.
AAGGACTGATTTCAATAAATTCTGCTTCAAATTGGTCGCCGTTTAGTTGCATTGGCACTAATTTAAATTCTAATTGTTTTTCTAGCAGTGCCAGCCAAATAAATCGAGAATAAAAAGAAGTCCGAGTATAGTAAAGAGTTAACATGATTTTTTTTTGATTTTGATAAGGATCTTAGTTCGATTTTTCGATCTGGTTGTTTCTTGCTTTTACCTCATCGATAATTTTATTTGTATTGTTTAAGTAACGATCGGAAGAATAATTGATTTAAAGGCTCGATCGCTCCGCAAAAGCAGTTATCTAGAGTAACAAGTAATAAATATCAAGATCGTCTTTTTTTTGAATCGATTTTAAACCCGATCCTCCTTACTCATTACTCTTTACTTGCTACTTATTAAAACGTTTTTCTTTATATAAATTTAAAGCATATTTTCCAGCAACAGTCGCTCGCATTTCTTTAATTACTGGTAACATTTCTGTCGGCATTCCCTCAACCTTGGAATTCATAGCTGGATGATTTTTGGGACGCAATATTGGCGCGGCTAAAGCAGCAAAAGTAAAATCTGCAGCAGTCAAGCGATCGCCCACTAAATATTTATTATTCCCTACTAATATTTTCTCTACTTTGCTAAATATTTCTCGAATATTTTCTAATGATTTTACTGCATTTTCCTCATCTATTTTGTACCCATTTTTCAGCCGATCGAGCATTTTCGGTAAGACAAATTTTAAGCCGATCTTTTCCCACCAAGGTATTCCTTTCAACCAAACATTTTCAACCATTTTCTGATTTTTCATTGCATAAAAATAAGCCCAACAACGAGTAGCTACACCGAGTTTATTATCAAATAATTCTTCTAGTTCTGCTACTTTTTGGTGTAAACTGGGATCTGTAGGATATAATTGCCCTTCTTTTTGTCGATCGAGATATTCTAAGATTGACCTAGAGTCGGTATAAGCACCATCCTTAGTAACTAACACTGGTACGCTACTCCCACCCTCACGACTGGTGTAAAATTTGTGAAACGGTGGGGCATGATTTTCCTCTACATATTCAATCCCTAAATAATCTAATGCCCAGCGAACTTTCTCGCAATAATGGCTGACAGTAATCGTAATTAAGCGGTTTTTCATTTTTATAACTCCTTAGAGACCGTTCGGTCTGCAAACAAACAAAAAAAATTGTTACAAATTGGTCTTAATGTATTGACTTAAGTGCTGAATTGCCCTGTCGAGGTGAATCGAATCTCGATACAATTTGCTCATCATTATCGATCCTTCAACGGTACAAATAATAACACTGGCTACTTCATCGGCATTCGTACTGGGGTTAATTTCCTCTTTAGCGATACCTTTTTCGATAATACGACAAATTAGACTGCGCCAAGAATTCATTGCTTCTAGGGCTTTTTTTTGCAAAGCTGGATGAGTATCGTCAGACTCGATCGCCGTATTTAAGATCGGACAACCACCAAAAATAGGAGGATTGTCGATGTAAGATGAGAAATTAGCTACTATTGCCAAGAGACGATCTTTAGCATTGCTGTGTTTTTTCCAAACTTTGAGAGTGCGGATGCTAATTTGTTGAAAAGCATAATCGAAAGCAGCTAAAGCTAATTCTTCTTTGCTTTTAAAATGGTTATAAATCCCTCCTTTTTTCAAGCCAGTAGCCTCCATGATATCGGAAATTGAAGTACCAGAATATCCTTTAGTATTAAATAACTCCGCCGAAATTTGAATTATTTTTGCTTTGGTTTCTTCACTAGACATTTCAGACCGACTGGTTTGTTATATAGGATATCATGCGATCGCGATTTAGTATAGGGAGACGAGGAGACGGGGAGAATCAATCTAAAACTTTTTCTACAAATCTAAAATTAACGAACCAATTTCAAACTCATTACTCATTACTCGTTACTTGTTACTCAAAAAGGCTTGCTACAAGCTACTTCCTACTCATAAAATTAGCTACGGTAACTATCTTATCTTCAAAAATGAAATATTGGCGAGAAACGATCGCAGTAGCTCAAAGAATTTTAACAGAATTGTGGCGACGCAAACGCAGTTTAATATTTTGGTGTGTATTTCCGATCGCAATTTTACTGCTTAACGGGTACATTTACGGAGGAAGGGCTGGAATACCGACAGCTAAAGCAATGGAATTTGCGGCCCCTTCTAGTTTAGTGGGTGCGGCTTTATTTTTCAGTTGTTTGGGTGGTAGCGTAGCGACAGTAGTTTCAGAAAGAGAACAACAAACCTTAAAACGTTTATTTATTTCGCCATTGAGTGGGGTTTCTTATTTTTTAGGTATCTTTGTAGCTCACTTTTTTATCGGCATCGGCCAAACTATTTTAGTATATACAGTAGCCTCATTTTTAGGAGCGAAGTTTGACGGTTCTATTTTACTAGGATTGGCGATCGTTTTTTTAAGTATCTTGGCTTATGTCGGTGTCGGTTTTATTCTCGGTACTCAATTAGCAAAACGGGCTGAAGATGTTAATGCGATCGTCGCTACTTTTGGCGTACCTTTATTAATTTTAGGCGGAGCATTTTTACCGACATCTATTTTGCCGAAAAATTTACTGACAATTGCTAAATTCAATCCAATTTATCACATGAACGAGGCTTTAGTTGGTGTTTGGGCTAGAGGAAAAGATTTTGCAGAAATAGCCGATCGCTTTTGGTTTTTGTTCGTCTTTGCTTTAGTGACGATCGCTTTGGGTTGGATTTCTTATCGCAGTACAATTTATATCGAAAAAAGATTGTAAAAAATCATGCTTACTATCGAAAATCTCCAAAAAAAATACGGCAATCGCGCGGTAATTGAAGATCTCAATTTAGAAATAAAAGCCGGAGAAATATACGGACTGTTGGGGGCTAACGGTGCGGGAAAAACTACGACTATCAATATTATTTGCAACTCGATCGAAGCCGATCGCGGTACGATTAAAATAGATAATAAAATAGTTTCTCAAGCTACAAAAAGTTATGTCGGTGTCGCCCCCCAAGAAAATTTATTGTATAAGAATTTATCCTGTCAAGAAAATCTCAAATTCTACGGCAGAATTTACGGTTTAGACGGCAAAAAATGCGATCTAGCAATTGCAGAAACTTTAGCCGCAGTTAACTTATTAGATCGGGCAAAAACTCCCGTAGAATCTTTAAGCGGAGGGATGAAAAGAAGGGTTAATATTGCCGTAGCTTTAATTCACAAACCAAAATTAGTAATACTCGACGAACCCACCACAGGATTGGATATCGAAACTCGCTACGAAATTTGGCAGTTAATTGAAAATTTAAAGCAGCAAGGAACGACAATTTTATTGACAACTCATTTACTAGATGAAGCACAAAGACTTTGCGATCGCATCGGCATCATTAAAGCAGGCAAAATAATCGCTGAAGGGACTTTAAACGAATTAAGAAAGTTAATTCCAGCCGTAGAAATTGTCATAATTAAAACTAAAGAAATAGAAAAAGCATTGCAAAGAGGTGCAGAATTAGGCTTTACTCATCGCTATTACGGTAACGATCTCGCCTTTTGGCTGCCAGAACGATTAGAATTAAAACAAATTCTCGAACTTTTTGCTAACATCAATTTAGATTCGGTTTCTCGCAAAGAAATAGATTTAGAACATATCTACCTCGAAGTAACTAAAAATGCAATCTAATCCCGTTTTACTAGTTCACGGTTTTATGGTTGGTATGACAGTTTTTAATAAAATGTCCGCCTATCTTACCACTTTAGGAAAGCAAGTTCATCGCTTTAATTTACAAACCGATCGCGGTAATTTGGGACTCGATAAATTAGCAGAACAAGTAGCAAATTATGTCGATACAAACTTCGGGCGATCGCAACAATTCGATCTGGTAGGATTGAGTATGGGAGGATTGGTTGCTAGGTATTACGTCCAGAAGCTAGGAGGAGGCGATCGCGTCGATAAGCTTATTACTATTTCTTCCCCCCATAAAGGCACTTTAACCGCTCATCTTTTGCCTTTATATAGCTGCGTGCAAATGCGACCTAACAGCGATTTTTTAGCAGATTTGAATCGAGATTTAGAAGCATTAAAAAAAGTAAATTATACTTGCCTTTGGACACCTTACGATTTTATAATAGTTCCGGCAGAAAGTTCTTTATTAGGCGTAGGACAAGAAATTAAATTATCAGTATTCAGCCATAGAATGATGGTCAGAGACGATCGCACTATAAAAGCGATCGCAGCCCGTTTAAATTCTTAAACTAAAGCTGTAATTTCTCTTTCCAAATTACGGCTGAAAATTTCTAGTTCGAGATTTTGTTTTTCAGATTCTGATAAAGAAAAATGGTGTTTTAAAGTAGCTTGTTGAACTTTTACGAGGGTAGGACGGCGAATTCGATCGTATTTTAAAAAAACTTTCCTAATCGCTTCAGTATCGTCCCAATTATTTTTTGCCGCTAAATTACTAATTAAATTGGCAATTACTGCAGCATCTTCCAAGCCTTGATTCGCACCTTGAGCCGTAAAAGGAGGCATTCCGTGAGCAGCATCCCCCACCAAGACTACTCTACCGCGATGCCAAGCCGGATCGATCCCTTCGTTAATATTTCTTTGAACCGCTTCAGCAGCGATCGGTAAAGAGATAGAATCGGATATAGTAGCGCGATGAATGTAGTAAAAACGATGGCCGATGCGATATTCAGGAGACTTAGCCACTAATTCTCGAAGATTATCGGGGAATTGAGCAGCTTTTAGCTCTTTTAAGGTTAACTCGATTAGTTCTCGTCCCGATTTATCCTTGAGATCTTGGCGAGATACTTGAAGATGTAAAATGTAACCAAAAGTTCTACCGCTACCGAATAAAATCATTTTCGGACTGTAGTTGTTAGGGATCTTATTATTTAAAATGGTTACCAGGGAATTGTCTCGTAAAAAAGTTGTTTCGAGATTGTTAGCCAGATAGTTCGGAACTTCGATCCCGCTAGAAGTTATAGCTGCAAATCCAGAATACTCCGGTTTGGCAAAAGTAGCATCAGGAGTATCGCGATAAATAATCTGCCTGATAGTCGAATTTATTCCATCAGCAGCAATAACTAGTTTAGCACCTACAGACCTCTCGATCGCTTCAGTTGCTTTATTTTCTTCTTCTGTAATGCTATCCTGCCAGTATGCATAAGGATTGTTATCCATTTCTGCGTTACACAGACAATCGACCCGCACGTAATCGGATTCTTCGCTAAGATTAATACAACGGCGATTCGCTATGACTAAATCCGATGGTAATTGCTTTCTCAAAGCAGTTTGGAGGTCGTTCCAGCCGATCGATTTGCGACCTTCGCCATACATTTGAAACCAATCATCGTATTCTAAAGCAAAAGAGCGAATTTGTCTTCCCTGACAATTTACGATCGATCCTTGCGGTTTTTTCCAATTACTATTCGATTTTGGCTGTTTGAAACCTGCTTCTTTGACTGCTTCGTAAGTATTTAGATCGATATATTTGAGTGCTTTCAAACCGTTAGGTAGAAGATCGATATTTTGACCGACTCTACGAAAAGCTCGAGTCCGATCGATAACTAAAATATTTTTAATCCCTCGAGCGTACAATCCGATCGCCGTTGCTAAACCTACCGGCCCCGCACCAACTATAACAACATCGTAAATTTTCATTCAAAAAGCTTGCAAATCAACTAAATATCCTTTATGAAATGTTACTGCAAATTTAAGAATGGAAGGCTTAAATCTTTTGGCGGTTTTGGTTGCTTGAAATTTCATTTAAATTCAATGCATTCTTGGCAAGTTAGTCGCCATAATACTATACCAAAGTCTACCTTAATTTTTATTAATTTTAAGTTATAATTATCTCCGTCCTTTAACCTTTTAATCTTTTTAAGAGCGATCGATCTCGGCGATCGAATCTCAATAAAAATTTTTTTTAAAATTATTAAACAGCAAAATAGCTTAGCAAAAAGGAAAAAATACAATTATGACTATTTGGGAAATAGACACGGAAATTAAAGACGATCGAGGTAATATATATACAATTCTTGCTTTACTAGGCGATGGTGGTTTTGCACAAACATGGCTGGTAAAAGATAATTTAGAGCAAAAAATTGCCCTAAAAAAGATTAAAAACGAACATACTAATTCTCAAGTTAAGAAAATAATTCAAGAAAAGCAAATTGTAGAGTGGCGCGAATTAAATACGATCGAACATAAAAATATTGTCGCGGTCAAAGATTTAGTAAATATTGATAATTGTTGGTGCATACTATTGGAGTATGTGGAAGGGGTAAATTTAGGACAATATGTTTATCAAAAAGGGCCGCTTAAAGAAAATGTCGCTTTAAAATTTATCAGGCAAGTAAGTAATGCAGTAGACTATCTCCACAGAGAAAAAAATCTTTTACACCGCGATATTAAACCGACTAATATTATGTTAGATCGGCAAACAAGTGAAATTAAGTTAATTGATTTTGGCAGTGCTAAAAATATTGCTAAAAAAGACCAATCGACTATTTTATATAGTAATAATTTTGCTCCGATCGAACAGAAAGAAGGCTTGAAAATTACAGAAGCAAGCGATATTTACGCGATCGGGGCAACTCTTTATTATTTATTGACAGGTCACTATCCCGCCGATCCAGAAGATTTTGCAACCGACGCATCAGTCCTAATTCCAGTCAATCAAATAAACGATAAAATCTCTCAAGAAACTAGCGATGCGATTTTAGCAGCAATGAAGTTCGAGCAAGAAGATCGCCCGCAATCGATACAAGAATGGTTGGAATTGTTAGTCGAACCTCAACCTCGTTTAGCAGTTAAATGCGAACCAGAATATTCTTTAGTAACCGAAACCTTAAACGTCGGTAAAACATATTATTTTACTTTTGATGAGAACGAAAATTTAATTAAATTAGGAGATGGTAGTTACGGAGTAGTATATCTCGGTCACGACGACCAAGAAAATATGTACGCGATGAAGATTCTCTACGAGCGCAACGATAATAGTGACGAATCGATGGCACAAATTTCTCGATCGAGATTCGAAGCAGAAATACAATCATCGCGCAAAATTAAACAAAAACTCAGACAAAATCAACCCGGAAATAGCCCGATAGGAAATCAAATTGTTGGGGTGATTAATACAGTAGCAGGAACTAAAGAATTTAAAAAATCTCCCGCATTTCAAAACTTAAAAAATAAATTACCCAGACAAAAATTATCTAATTATATCCTGATAATGGAACAATATGAAGATACTTTAGAAGGATATTTAGAAAAAGGAATCGATCGCTACGCCATTCAAACCAGTGCCGAAAATAATAACTATATAACCCTAGAGCAAAAAGTATTCGAATCGAAACAGCAAGCTCGAGAACAAATCAAACAAACAGCGCGATCTTACGAAGATCGCATCAATTTAACCAAGAGACTCTACGAACTCACCGGCTACGATGTTCTTAGAAGGATGAACTTCGAAGAGCGTATCGCTAATATATTACCTTACCTGCAAGATATCGCACAAGGACTTTGTACCCTTCACGAAGCCGGTTATCTTCATCTCGATCTCAAACCAGCCAATATTTTTGTCAAAGGTTACGGGCCAGAAGTACAAACAGTAATTGGCGATCTCGGATTTTTAGACCAACACGATACTTTAGATCCGAGAAAAATGTTAGGTAATTACGATATTTTACCTTTAGGAACTCGACATTTTCAATCTCCCGAACAAAAAGAATTTTTTGATATTGCTAATGTAGAAATTGCCGAAACTTCTTCAGAAGAAATTAAATTACTGATTAGAGATCCAAAATTTAGAGATTCTTTAATAGAAAAAGGCGATTATGTTATTTTTAGCATCGATCGAGATAAATCTTATACGATCGAATCGGTAGATATTCCCGCAAATCAAAAAAATTCACCAGTATTTATTAAACTCAGATCCGAACAAAAACAAAGGCAATTATTTAAAAGAGGCGAAAAAACTCAAGCAATCTTTTTTAAAGTTCAAGGTAAGCGAACAGATATATTTGGGTTTGGGGCGATCGCCTTTAATTTACTGACTTGTGGCGAATCTCCGGTCAGATTTTATGAAAGCATTCACAGCAGTTACGACAATAGAAGTTCCAGCATTGAAAACTTAATTACTTTATACACCCAAATAGCTAACTATCAATCTAGCGAACCAGGTTTGATTAAAATTTTTCGACCTTTTAAAGATAGAAATACCACCGAATACGCTCCAGTTGAATTTGTGGAATTGATTCTAAAATGTATGTTATACAAAGCAGAAGGAACGTTTTATTCTTCGATCGATACTCGACAACAACCAGCTAAAAGTTTGTTAAATAATATTATTGCTCTGCATCAAGGAGTTAATCCCAGATTTGCCTTTAAAAAAGTCAATAATTTAATATACAATCGTCAACTAGTTTCTTCAGTACCTCCAGAAGAAAAAGACTTGGATTTTAGCGAGCAAATTGAACTATTACAAAATTTACCCGAAGAAAGATTTCTATTTCGCTTGGTGAGAGGTTTTTGGTACGTCAATCAAATTGCCAAACTAATTAGAGAATATTTAATTAGAATGGAATCCGATGCTAGCACTTTTGAAGGAGGATTTTTTTTAGCAGAATTACAGCCTAAAAATATTATTATTGAAAATTCAATAAATAACAATCAACCAGATAAATTAAGAACTAAATTTATAGTTTATCAGAACAAACAATCTTATTTAGACGATCTAAGAGACGATCGCGTATTTACTAAAATCACGATTCATAACTACAAAGCCAATCCTTTCGTTCCTTTTTACTTTACCACTTTACATCGCAATATCAGTTTAAGAAAAGAAGGCGATCTCTATAAATATTCTTTTGCCGATCGCTACGAAAATAAGATTTATCCAAATGATTGGATTGTAGTGCGAGCGGTCGATCGAAATCAAAATTCTTTATTTAAAATTGTTAATATAGATTGGCAAAATCATTTAATAGAAATAGAACCAATAACTAGATCTCAAAATATCGAAATTCGCGATGACTCTTTCGATCGCTACGTTTATTATAAAAATATCGTGCCTTGTCTGTATTATTTCGATATGCTGGGAATTTATCTTTACAACGTTTTCTTTATCGGTTTGGGAAGTAACGATTTCGAGCTAATTCAAAAAATTCACGAGAAAATCAGTTGTGATTTTTATTTCGGACAATTACAAAACAATTACACTCGAGAAAGTTTCTCTTTAGAAATTGACGATCGCTTCTCTCAAAATGGCAAAAATCGTTCTCTAATTTCTAGTATTTTTGGCAATAGCAAAAAAGAGTTAGATATTTTAGAACAAATCGAAAGTTTGCTCGAATTTATTGCTGTAATGTATTTTAAACTCACTTTTTCCGACAGCAAACAATCTTACTATAACAGCCACGATAGCGACAATCTAAGAATAAATAACGTTCTCGATGATATCAATATCCTCAAAGAAAAAATTGCCGATCTGATGGGAATGTCTGGGTCTCAAATCGAGCAATTCGTAGCTGAAGAACAGTTAACTCAAATCTTAGATTTAAGCGATCGAGAGCAAGAACAGCGTTTTGAAAAAATTACCAATTTCTATCAACTACTCTGCTCTAAAATTAATTTTTCCAATCTTGTTTATTAAACTGGCTCTAAAATCCGATCGAGGTTAGTGGTTTCGATCTCGGAACAAGTTCTTTTGAACAATCCACTCAATACTTTACCAGGGCCTATTTCTAGGACTCGATCGATTCCTAATTCGGGGAATTTAAGCATAGTTTCGCGCCATCTTACCGATCCTGTCATTTGTCGGAGCAATCTGGCTTCGATCTCTTCGGCTTTGTTGGTTGGGGATGGTTCGACGTTGCAGATAACCGGAATTTTAGCCGTCGCAAAATCGATGGTTTTTAAATGTTTTTCAAATTCTGCTGCGGCCGATCGCATCATCGGAGAGTGAAAAGCCCCCGAAACTTTGAGAGTTACGGCTCGTTTTGCTTTCACCGTCGAGACTATTGCTTCTACTGCTTCTGGAGTACCCGAAATAACCACTTGTGCGGCACTATTATCGTTTGCTATGACAACATCTGGATTTTTGTCAATAGCTGCTTCTAATTCCGAGCGATCGAATTTCATCATCGCCACCATTTTACCGCCAGATGCTTCGTCCATCAATTCGGCGCGGCGTTTGACTAAGCGCAATCCGGCTTCAAAGTCAAATACTCTAGCAGTATAAAGAGCGACGTATTCTCCTAAACTGTGACCTGCAACCAAATCCGGTTTGTCCCCTCTTTCCAAGAGTAAATCGGCTAAAATCGACTCGATAACGTAGAGACAGGGTTGAGTATAAAGAGTGCGAGAGAGTCTGATTTCGTCTGTTTGACAAATTTCAATAACAGACCAACCTAAAATTTCTTCTGCTAATTTTAATTTAGTTTGTGCTGCGGGTAGATCTTGAAGATCTCCACCCATACCTATTGCTTGCGAACCTTGTCCGGGAAATATCCACGCTGTTTTTGTCATTTATTTTAATTTTTTCCTTTTGTGGTGAGATTTTAGATTTTATCTGAATTTTGAGCGAGACTTGCGAGAAAATGACCGATTAGCCCCACTCAAAAATAGCAGCACCCCAAGTAAGTCCCGCACCGAAGCCGGAAGTAGCGATTAAATCTCCAGGTTTTATTTTGCCGCTTTTAATTGCTTCGTCGAGGGCTAGAGGAATCGAAGCGGCCGAAGTATTACCGTAGCGAGCTACATTACTAATTACTTTTTCTGGGGGAATTTTGAGGCGATCGGCGACGGAATTCATAATTCTTTGATTGGCTTGATGTAGGATCAACCAATCTATTTCTTCGACAGTTCGATCGGCCCGAAATAGAGCTTTTTCGATTACTTCTGGGACTTTTGCCACTGCAAAACGATAGACCTCGCGACCTTTCATAAAAATTGGTTGATAAGTTCCTTTAGCTATCGATACTGTTTCGGTAAGTGGTTGGGGGCTGCCCGAATAAGGCAAATTGAGACAATCGTTCCCCGCACCGTTACTGCAGATTTCAAATCCTTTGAGGCGATCGCCGTTATTTGTAGCTTGACAGACTACTGCTCCCGCACCGTCGCCGAATAAGACGCAGGTACGACGATCCGACCAATCTAGCCAGCGAGAAAGAATATCTGCACCAATTACCAACACGTTTTGATAAGTTCCGGTGCGGATAAATTGTGCGGCATTAACTAAAGCAAACACGAATCCCGAACAAGCCGCAGTTAAGTCGAAAGCCACTGCTTTTGTAGCACCGAGAGCATTTTGAATTTTGCTGGCACTACCGAAGAGATCGTCGGGAGTAGAAGTAGCTAAAATAATCAGATCGATTTCGGCAGCAGTAATTCCAGCATCGGCGATCGCCGCTCGACCTGCTGCTGTTGCTAGTTCGCACAAAGATATTTCTGCTGCTGCGATCTGTCTGGTTTTTATTCCAGTTCTAGAAGCGATCCACTCATCGTTAGTATCTACTATTTTTGAGAGGTCGTCGTTTGTTAGTTCTCCTGCTGGTGCGGCCGAACCGCTTCCGATAAAAGCTATTCCCGTACTGAATATTTGTGACACTTTTCTCCCTTACCTGCCTTGTTAATGACCGTTTATCTCGCCAACGCCGAATTGAAAATCCTCATGTTTATATATATAGCTAGTAAAAATTAGCCAGTAGCAAGTACTCTGGCGAGCGAAAGCTATTTTCAAATAAGACGATTAATTGCTATTTTCTACTTGCTAGGAATGTTTTTTGTGATTGTTTTCGAGGGATTTTTTAATTTAGTTTTCTCCTGATGATGTTGTTGCAGTTTCGGGGCCGAGGGAAGATTTATGATTGTGTTGGTCGTTGTAGGTTTGAATGCGTTCGAGGACTTTGTTATCTACTGCTTCTTTTGCCAAACGAATGGCATTAAAGATTGAGGGAGCTTCGGAACTGCCGTGACTGATAATACAGACTCCTGCTACTCCTAACAATAATGCACCGCCATGTTCTGCTCGATCGACTCTTTGTTTGATTCTTTGTAAATTAGGATACAATATTCCCGAGCCTAACTGACCTCTCCAACCTCGAGGTAATTCTTCTTTGAGAATTTGTAAAAGAACGTCCCCGACTGCTTCGGCGAATTTTAGCAGAACATTTCCTGTAAATCCATCACAGACGATGACATCAAACTGACCGGAAAGTACGTCCCTACCTTCAGCATTGCCAACAAAAGGTATTTCTGGATTTGCTTCTAGTAGTTGGTGTGTTTTTACTGTCAGTTCGTTTCCTTTTGAGGATTCTTCGCCAATATTGAGCAGTCCTATTTTTGGCTCGCTTACGTCTAAAACGTATTTACTATAAATCGTGCCCATCAAAGCAAACTGCTCTAAATATTTAGGACGACTGTCTACATTAGCACCGACATCGAGTACGATCACCGATTTTCCGGCTACTTTGGTAGGAAATACTGCACCGATAGCCGGGCGATCGATCCCTCGCAAACGCCCCAAACCAAACGATGCTGCTACCATTGCCGCGCCCGAGTGTCCCGCAGAAACTACCGCATCTGCTTCTTTTTGCTTGACTAATTTCATCGCTACGTTGATCGAAGCTTTGCGTTTGCCGCGAATGGCTGCTATGGACTCGTCCTCCATAGTTATAGTTTCTTTGGCTTCGACAATTTTTAGCAAACCGGAGCTTTTATGTCGATCGAGACAAGATTCTATGCGATCGGGATCTCCCACTAAAATTATTTCGGCCTCGAGTTCTCGGGCTGCTCTAATAGCTCCGAGAACGATTTCTTCAGGAGCGCGATCGCCCCCCATAGCGTCTACTGCAATTCTTGCGCGAGTTATCCCCTTGTTATAAATTGAATTCATAGAAGCCTTCAAAGTCTAAGCTGCCTTGGGCAAATGTAATGGTCTACTACACTAGTTTGGCAGTTATAGTAAACGTTTTTTGTAGTTATTTTAATTTAGTTAACTACTTTTGTAGCTCTAGGAGCAAAAGTTATTTTTTATGAATCAATAAATATTTTACCGGATGAGGTGCAATTATCTCGATCTTTATTGTTATTACTTGACTTATCTCCTTAAAATCGGTACTATCTCCAACATCGGCTTTAGATTCAAACTACAACTAAATAAGTGAAATGCTAGATTTTTTGGCTTTTAGTTGGATATGGCAGCAACCAGTAAAGTTAGAAAGGCTCGAACCCCTTCGGTGGCATCAAGCAGAAATATTCATCCTCCCCGATCGAGCTGACGATCGCACCGAAAAAATCGTTCGCCAATACGTGGATAATTTAGCAAATAAAGGTTTGAGTCCTTCTCTTCAAGGGGTTTGGTTGCAGTCGGAGGGAGTATCTTTAGGCTCTCATCAAGGGAAAAATCCTCTGGCTGCTGCTTCTTTAACTAAAATTGCCACTACTTTGGCCGCTTTAGAAACCTGGGGTCATTCTCATCAATTTGAAACTTCAGTTTATACTACCGGCTCGATCGATAATGGTACTTTAAAAGGGAATTTAATCGTCTTTGGCGGTGGCGATCCTTTATTTGTTTGGGAAGAAGCGATCGCCCTGGCAAATGCGATCGAAAAAACAGGTATTCGTCGCGTTGAAGGTAATTTAATTGTTGTTGGCGATTTTTATCTCAATTTTAAGTCCGATCGGGCACTTAGTGCTAAATTACTTCGAGTTGGCTTAAATTCGGCTCTTTGGCCTCGAGGAACTTGGAATTCTTACACTAATATGCCCCCAGGTACGCTCAAACCTAATTTAGAGATTTCCGGCTCGGTGTTAAGCAGCGATCGCAAACCGAAACATAGCAAGCCGATCGTGCGTCGCAAATCTTTACCTCTGTCTGAAATTCTCAGACAAATGAATATCTACAGCAATAATTATATGGCTCAAATGCTGACGGATTTGGTCGGTGGGGGTCAAGTTGTGGCTAAAATAGCTCTTGGAGCGGCTAAAGTACCGCCAACGGAAATTAATTTAATTAATGGTTCTGGTTTGGGTGTTGATAATCGTCTTTCACCACGGGCTGTTTGTGCGATGTTAATGGCGATCGAGACTCGGTTAAAGTCTGAGTCTGTTAGTGTCATCGATTTGTTTCCTGTGGCAGGTCGCGATCGCAAAGGTACTTTAAAAAATCGCTCTCTTCCTGAAGGTACTGCGGTTAAAACTGGTAGCTTGTCTGGGGTTAGTGCTTTGGCTGGGGTAATTCCGACTCGGGAAAAGGGTTTGGTATGGTTTGCTATTATCAATCACGGTAATAAGGATCTCGATCTGTTTCGGGCCGAACAAGATCGACTTTTAGATAATTTATCTCAACATTGGCAAGTAATTCCATCTCGCAATAATTCTCATCCTGGTTTTTTTGGCGATCCTAGTCGAAATGTGATTGGAACTAACGAGTAGCTGGGCAAGGAAATCAAAGGTTGCTAAGGATAAATTTTAGTAACAGTTGGCTGGGTTTTATTTCCAGTAACGAAGATTTGATTGTTAGTTAATTTACCTACTGCTTTAGTTCCGGTGACGTTAAATTCTGGATTCGATCGCTGATAGTAAACGTTACCAATTCCTTCGACTAATTCTTGGTTAATTTTCCAGATTAATTCGTCGGCAAAAAGTTGGGATGGATTGAGGCTATTAATCGCACTAGTACCGCCTTTTAAATGGGCTATTTCTTGTTTTAAGTCCATTTGTCCTCGATTGCCAGTAATTAAAATTTGCTTTTTACTGTGATTTATACTGACTGGAACTTCGGAGGTAACTAGTCGTTCTTGATAGTTCCAAGTTGCGGTATCGGCGGTAATAGTTACGGGGGGTTCGGTATATTTTAGAGTGGCGTTTTTTTGTAATGTAGCGGTATTTTTATCTAAGTCTACTTCGATGCGATCGCTGCTGACGCGATCGGTTATTTTCTCTTCTTGGTAGCGATATATTTCCGGTTTTTGGCGGTTGGATCTGTTTTGGGGTGACAAAGAGGCGATCGCTTTTTGTTGGGGTATATTCCAGGAAATATATGCTGTTTTCATTTTTAGGGAAGGATCTGCCATTACTGCGACGATTTCCCCTTCTAATTCTAAAACTTGTTGGTTGCTGCGATAGCGTCCTCGATCGCCCCAGACGTTCATTTTTGGGTGAGTTCCGGTGATATTTTCCTCGACGATCAAAAGTTCTTCTCCTGGATACCAAGTTCCCGATTCTGCTTGAATTACGGCTTGGTTGCGGGTATCTACGACTAAGATTTTTTCTTTTAAATATATTTCCGCGCCGTTTTTGCGGATCTCGCCTTTTTCGGCACTCAAACGTAAAGTTACTTCTCCTTCTTTGAGGAGGTTACCAATAATTTTATCGAGATATGCTATTTCCCGATCGCTGCTATAAACTGTGCGATCGGATTTAATTTTCCAGAGAACTTCTCCTGAAGAATTTGACTGTTCTAAAACTGCATTATCTAGGGTTAAAAGATTTTTTGTTTCTTTGATTTCTTGTCGTTCTGTTTCTGATGAAGTACAAGCAAAATTAGCTAGTATAAGGCTCAATAATAATGATTTAATTACTGAGCCAAACCAAACTCGATTGGTGCTTTTTCGATCGCACCGATGTTTAGGTTGTTTGTTCTTCATCTAATAATCTAAAACTAGGAAAAGTAGGATAAGTATCGCCGGATCTGCCAGATTTTTGAATGTCTTCTTTAATCTGATCTAAATCGATATAGCGATCGGCAACGTTTATTAAACTATCGCTAGTCATCGAGCGCAAACTAACTACTTCTACTCTCGCTCCGCGATAACTTACTGCATCGACAGCATAGGCTAAATCGCCGTCACCGCTAACTAAAACTGCGGTATCGTAAGCCCCTACCAATGCCATTAAGTCTACGGCTATTTCTACATCTAAATTGGCTTTTTTAGATCCGTCTGGTAATTGAACTAAATCTTTGGCAATTACTCTATAGCCATTGCGACGCATCCAAAGTAAAAAACCTTGTTGTTTTTCGTTGGTGGGATCTACTCCGGTGTAAAAGAATGCTCGCAGCAGTCTCGATCCTCCGGTAAGGCGATAAAGCAGTTTAGTGTAGTCAATTTCTACCCCTAATTGTAGTGCTGCGTAGAACAAATTTGATCCGTCAATGAAAATTGCTACTCTACCGCGATTTTCTAATATTTGTTCTGAGCTGAACACTGGGTCACTTTCAAAGCGATCGAACATTTTTTATGCCTCGTTTATTATGAAAAAAATAGTCTCCTATCTATCTATTTACCGTCATATTCCATTAATAGCTCGTTTATTACTTATTTATTTTTTATTTATTGCTCCTAAATTTTATAAAAGTTATTCTTTTGATGTTTCTACAGGAGGTTCTAATTGGGGAAAAATAGGCCTAGATCTACTTAAATTTTGATTGGCTGCTAAGAAGCCCCATTTAGCGTGCTGTTGGTAGATCTCTAGGGAATTTGCTGCTATTTTATCGTTAAAGTCGATCGTAAACCCTAGTTGTTGGTAGATGTCGTTGCTGAGGTTGGGGATGATTGGCGCGAGTAAGTAAGCTGACAATCTAATCGATTCGCTTACTGAATATAATACTAACTCTACTTCTGTTTGTTTTTTTTGTTTGTAGAGACTCCAAGGCGCGCTGTCATCGATATATTTATTGCTGGCTCGAACTAAATTAAATATCTCTTCGCAGGCGCGATCGAATTTTAAATTTTCGTAAGCTTCTCCGGCTCGATCGCTCAATTCCAAGCCGATTTTTTTGAGGGGGTTGTCTTCTGGTACGTCGGCGGCTGTAATCTTTGATAAAGATCCTTGACAATATTTCTTTATCATGCCCAAAGTCCGATTGAGTAGGTTGCCTAAATCGTTGGCCAGATCTGCATTTAAGACATCAATAAAACGGGTTTCGCGAAAGTCCCCGTCTCGTCCGAATTCTATTTCTTTGATAAAGTAATAACGAAAGGCATCTGCACCGTAGCGAGCGGCTAAATCGAAAGGATCGATGGTATTGCCGAGGGTTTTGCTCATTTTTTTACCGTCTTTGGTGAGGAAGCCGTGACCGAAGATTTGTTCGGGTAAGGGCACTCCAGCCGAGAGGAGCATTGCCGGCCAGTAGATGGCGTGAAAGCGGAGGATATCTTTACCGACGATGTGCAGGTTGGCCGGCCAGTAGTTAGATAAAGCGTTTTCTAGGGTCGGTTCTTGTTCTGGTTCGAGTAGGGCGGTAACGTATCCTAAAAGAGCGTCGAACCAAACGTAAATTGTATGTTTTGGATCTTTGGGTATGGCAAAGCCCCAGTCTAAATTGACTCGAGAGATCGAGAAGTCTTTTAATCCGCTTTTGACGAAGTTCAATACTTCGTTCCGTCTTGTTTCTGGGCGAACGAAATTGGGATTTTTGTCGTGAAGCTCTTCGATTTGTTGTTGATATTTAGAGAGGCGAAAAAAATAGTTTTCTTCGTCGCGCCATTCTGCTTTTTTGTTGGTGTGGATGAGACAGTGTTTATCTTCGTCTAGTTCTCTTTCTTCTTTAAATTCTTCGCAAGCGACGCAGTACCAGCCTTGTTGTCGATCGAGGTAAATATCTTGATTTTCCCAAACTCGATCGAAGAATTCTTTAACGATTTTTTCGTGTTGTGTTGCTGTGGTACGAATAAATCGATCGTGTTGGACGTTCAATTTTTGCCAGAGATCTTCGAAGAGGGGAGCGGTGCGATCGCAGTGCAGTTGCGGATCGATTCCTAAGCTTTCTGCTGTTCTTTGGATTTTTTGTCCGTGTTCGTCGCATCCAGTAACCAATAACACGGAGTATCCTTGCAGTTTTTTGAAGCGGGCAATTACGTCTGCTGCTATTGTCGTATAGGCACTGCCAACATGGGGTTTGTCGTTTACGTAATATAAGGGTGTTGTTAAAGTAAATTTACGGTTGCTTGTTTGGTTATCTTTCATTTATACCAATGGAGCGCGATCTGCTTCGATCGCGGTTATTTTTGTTTTTTAAGTTTGGCTTCGAGTTATTATTCTAATTCTTATTTGCTGTTTTTTTTGACTATTTTTTTGGCTTTTTTTAGTATATTAAACTAATGTAAATTTTTCATCGCCCGAATTAATAATCCCATTGATTTTTATATATTTCTGAAAATAATTTATGTTTTCTAATACTTCTGTTTTATTTTTCCGATCGGTATTAGATATTTGAGTGGGTCTTTTTGCCGAAGCAAGTCAAACAAAAACCAGGATACCTAGAGAGTTGGCGGCTAATCGATGAGACTCTATATTAAAAATAGAAATTATGTAGAAATGTAATGAAAAAATTGGCAAATAAACTCAAATTTTTGAAATTCCAACCAACAGATGAAGAGCGTCCCATTTTTATATATTTGCCGGGAATGGACGGAACTGGCAGAATGCTTTATCCTCAAAACAAATATTTAGAAAAAAGTTTTGACATTCGGGCTTTGGTGATGTGCCCCGAAGATCTCAGCGACTGGGAGAGTCTGGCAGATCGGTTAATCGAGGAGATCGAAGCAGAATTAAAGGGAAAATCGAGCTGTTGCGTCTATTTATGTGGGGAGTCGTTTGGGGGCTGCTTGGCTTTGAAAATAGCTACTCGATCGCCAAAGTTATTCGAAAGGGTTATTTTAATCAATCCAGCATCTTCTTTCAATCAATTTCCCCTATTAAGTTGGGGCAGTAATATAATCAACTTGATGCCAGAATGGTTTTATCAAGAATGTACTGGGGTCTTGTTGAATTTTTTAGTGGCAGCAGAGAAGGTAGATTTTAAGGCTAAAGAAACTTTATCTGCGGCGATGAGATCTGTTCCGGCTAAAACTGCTGCTTGGCGATTGTCTTTATTGCGAGAATTTGCTTTGGACGATCGCTTGTTGCGGCGTTTGACCCAACCGGTATTGATTTTGGCTGGTGCTAAAGATAAGTTGTTACCTTCTGTAGAAGAAGGAAGACGTTTGGTGAGCGTTTTGCCTCGCGCTCAAATGTTAGTCTTGCCAGATAGCGGTCATGCTTGTTTGTTAGAGAAAGATATTAATCTTTACGAAATTATCGCAAGAGAACATTTGCTAGAAGCAGATTTATGTACAAAAAATTAGCAAATAGTCCCCTTTGAGAAAATAATAAAAGAAGTGCTTAATAGATTTAAAGCTAGATTGGGTCGGTAGTTTTCGCAAAGAATAGCGGATATTGCGAATTATTCGTTCGGTTCTTCCCTTAAGGGAAAATAAGTATAAAAGTTACGATTTACTTGATAAAAGGAAAATCCTACTTACTGCCAAAGTAAATGTTAACTATATAATTGTTATTTTTTAAGGGAGTTATTAGTCGTGCCAAACTGCTTATTGCAAAGTTTAAGCGATATTTTTGATAGTCGAGGTTTTTTTGCTACTGAGAAATCCTCTGAGTGCGAAAGAGATCGCAATATAAATTGTAGCAGCAGTTCTCGCGAGCGACTCAAGGCTAGAGGCGAATGGTTTGCTGCGATCGCTGCTTTAGAAGATTTACTGTTAAACGTAACCAAAATTCCTCTTGAAAACGATCGCCAGTATCGCGGTGTAATTTTATCGGGGCCGATTCCGATTTTGAGCCATCCCGACTTAGTTTCTCAGTTTCATACGAGAATTTTCACCCCAGTTTCTACGGGCCAGTTGTTTCAGTTGCCTGCTTGCGGGGAAACGGGTGCGACGAAAAAAGATTGTACGGTGGAATTGTTACCGCTTTCTGCTAAAGATCCGATCGCCAAAGAACAATTTTGTCTGGTTTTAACTGATTTTTTCAGTTTATCGATCGTCTTGGGTAAAAACTCTGCAGGAATGCCAGTTTTTGAGTTTTCTTTCGAACCGAGATTAATTCAAGAGGCTTGGCAAGTACTACGTTCTCGCTCTGGATCGATCGATCGAGATCGCCTCAATAAGTTAGACAGTTTAATCGAAAGATTTGCTCCGGTAGTTCCAGACTACCGTATTGTGAGTCATTTTAGTCGTAATTTACTTAAAAATTTACCAGATTTAACAGTTCCCAAAATTACTAAAATTCGTAACTTACAAAATCTAGATTCTGTAGGGGAAAATCCAGTCAATAGCGATAAGGTAGTTAATTTATCGGCTCGCAAAGCTGAAAGAGTTAAAAACGATTTCAACTCCCAATATAAAGGATTGGATGCTAGCTCGTCTCTGCCTCCAGAGGTAGAATTTATTAAGGCTTTAACTCACGAAATTCGCACGCCCCTAACAACAATCAGGACTTTAACAAAATTATTATTAAAACGTCGTCGCAATTTAACTAAAGATACGATCGAACGTTTGGAGTCGATCGACCGAGAATGTACCGAACAAATTAACCGCATGGAATTAATTTTCCGCGCTGCAGAATTAGAAACTAAGCCAAAAACTAAGGAGGTGCGCTTAGTCGCTATTTCTTTAGAACAAATTTTCCAAAACAGCATTCCTGGCTGGCAAAAACAAGCCCAACGTCGCAATGCAATGTTAGATTTTGTTTTACCGAAAAAACTGCCGCACATAATTAGCGATCCAGAAATGCTCGATCGGCTGTTAACGGGTTTGATGGAGAATTTAATTCGTTCCTTACCTAGTGGCGGCAAGGTTCAAGTTACAGTTACTACTGCTGGCGATCGCCTCAAATTACAATTGCTGTCGCAAAAAGCTTATAAGACTAATCCCCTCAAGTCTTTAGGTCGTTTATTGATGTTTCAACCGGAAACGGGTGGTCTTTGTTTAAATTTAGATGTGACTAAAAACCTCTTTCATGCTTTGGGTGGTAAATTAATCGTCCGCAACAGTGCCAAACAAGGAGAAGTGTTGACTATTTTCTTGCCCCTAGGTACTCCTAAAGGACATCATAGCTATCAAAACGTGCGTTAAGAGAGTTGTTAACTGCTATTGTGAGTTCTCAGTTGTCCAAGTCGATCGAAAAGAAACTGTCTTAATGGGTGGCGATCGGTAATAAAATCGTAAAAGTAGATCCGTGACCTGCTTTACTAGTAACTTCGATCGATCCGTCACAGCGATCGAGAATTTCTCTAACTATAGTTAAGCCCAAACCCGGCCCTAAATTACCGCGATCGCTGACAATTTTGCCTCGAAAGAAAGGATCGAATATTTGAGGTAATTCTTGGAGATCGATACCCACACCGTTATCGGTAATACTTATAGCAACACAGTCTTTTTGCAGAATAGATCTGACAAAAACCTTACCGTTAGCTGCTGTAGGAGTGAATTTAAGGCTATTTTCCAGTAAATTGAGGATAATTTGTCTCAACCAGTTGCTAGGACAGGATACGGCGGGAAAATTGGGGGGAATGGTGTATCCTAACTGAATGCCTCTTTCTTTGGCTAGAGGTTGATAGGTGCTGACGATACCGGGAATGATTTCTTCTAATTTTTCAGATTGGGGGGTGGTTTCGAGCAAATTATCTAATTGATTTAATTTTAGTAAACCATCGATCAAGGAATTTTGCCGATCGCATTCTCGATGTAGTAATTCTAAATAACGCTGACGCTGATGGCGTTTGAGTTGGTTCGATTCTAACAGTCGCAGAGCTGTTTTCATGTTGGTTAGGGGCGATTGTAGTTCTCGAACTAGATTTTTGATAAAAAGATCTTCTAAGCTGCTAAATATATGACTGTTGTCGGCAATTTCTTCGTAATTAACTGAATTGCTGGAGCTGCGATCGAGCTGTGTTTGGTTTATTTTAATTTGTTTGAGTAATAATTTTGTTATTAAATGAGAATTTGTTGGTTTGGGCAGAGGAGATTGTAAGCTACGATTTACTTCTGTAATGTTAGAATCTGCCAAACTTTTTGCGATTCCTGATAATACTTGTTCGATCGCTTCGGTACGATCTGTAAATACCATTTTTAGGTTGTTTTGCGGTGCTTTAAAAACGGATTGTTTGGAAATAAAAGAGTTATTGAAATATTTTATATTTTGTTTTTTTTGCTCTTTTCGTGCTAGGATCAATCCACAAAATTGAGGGGATAAAGCAATTAAGAAGTATTCTTTTTTTAATGCAGGGGTAGAATTTAATTTGAGGGGAATCGTTCCTGATAGTTGATGAACTAAAGAACGGGTCGAGCAAGAATAAATAGATTGGGGCGTTCCTTGTTTTTGATATCGTTCGATTTCTTGCCGCCAATTTCTATTTGCTGGCAATTTCATCCAAATTGTTGCTGCTAACTTTTCTTCAATTAAAAGATCTAATAAATTGCTGACTAAAGATTTAAATGTAACTGCGCTGACAAATAAGCTTTCGGGCGCATTTTGGCATCTTTGAGTGAGCTGATACAGAGATATTTGTGTATTTTTTGGCAGATTCATCCGCAGGTGATATTTTTGTTGGGCATCTAAATTATGGAGGCTCAATTTTAACAAACAAGATTTGGTTTTTTAAATTTTACTTAAAATAGAGCTTGACTAGAGTAAGGTAAATAACTAATGAAGAAGTTTAGAGAAAAATCAGGTGGCTTACCATCGAACTCTAATATTATCAGTTTAAATTTAATTGGCTAATTTTGTTTGTATTGTTAAACTCATTTGCGATCGAGCTTAAGATATTTTTTTAGGTTAACATCAACGAGATCGCTTCTTCTACTCCTTCTCCTCTTGATTTTGTCGTTACCCAATCTGCTTGTTGTTTTAAAATTGGTAAAGCGTTGGCTACTGCAATACCAAAACCCGATATATTAAGTAAGTCTAGATCGTTTTCAGCATCGCCGATACCGACGATATTTTCTGGAGCTAAGTTTAGTCGATCGATCGCAATTTTTAAACCGCTTGCTTTATTGATTTTTTTAGGTAAGACCATTACGGCTTTTTTATTAAGAATTATTTCTAAAGGCAAATTCATGGCTTGAATGACTCGGGTAACGGTGCGATCGTGAGGTTTCCAAGTAGCGACGACAACTTCACCTACTGTTAAGGGAGTGACTTGTTTAGCTTCGAGAGTAGCGATAAAATCTTGAGGTGGTTTTTGGGCTAGTAGTTGGGATTTTCCAGTATTGGGATCGTAAATTACCGCGCCGTTTTCTGCTACGATTAAATCGAATTCTTTCAAGTTGTCAAAAACTTTTGATAAACTAACGATCCTTCTTCCGGTAACGAGGATGATTTTTTTTCCTGAGTTGCGTAAAGATGAAATAGCCGATCGAGTCGAGAGTTTAACTCGGCCGTCTTTGGCGATCGTTCCGTCGTAATCTGTTGCTAGGGCTAAATATTTACTTAAATCGGGTTTTATTTGATTCATCATAAATAGGGTTGGTAAGGGATGTTTGGATACCCCTCGCATTCATGTATGGGGAGGAAAAACATCCCTTACATAATTAAACGCGAAGCATCCATATTGCTTAGGTTTAAGGCTGTACAAAGATACCTTTTCGCCATAAACTCAATATTATCGCGAGATAAGTTGTCATGTACGCTACTCAGAAGAATCAACTCAGAAGACTTAGCAAGCAGGAATTTAATGCCCTGTCTGCGCTGACGCGCTTGAGTAAAAATCTTTTTAATGTGGCGTTGTATGAATGCAGACAGTATTTCTTTCAGGAAAGAAAACGCCTGACATATGAATCTAACTACCACATCTGCAAAATGAATGAGAATTATCGGTTGCTTAATACCGATATTGCTCAACAAACTATGCGAGTGGTAGATAGAAGTATGAAATCTTTTTTGGGATTGCTTGAAGCTATTAGCATAGGTAAGTGCAATCGGAAACCACAACTGCCTAGATATTTGCCAAAAGAAGGTTATTTTCCTGTGATTATTCCTCGAATTAAACTCAAAGACGGATGCTTTGCTATTCCTATGTCTCGCGAGTTCAAAAAGGAATATGGTGAGGTAAAAATCCAATTGCCCGAAAGATTGAAAGATAGAGATATTAAAGAGGTACGAATACATCCAAAATACTCGGCTCGATGGTTTGAGATTGAGTATATTTATGAAGATAAGGAAGTAGAAACATCTGTAGATATTAATAAAGCTATTGCTTTGGATTTGGGAGTTGATAATCTGTGTGCTTGTATTGATACTGATGGGCATCAATTTTTGATTGATGGAAAACGAATTAAAAGCATTAATCAGTGGTATAACAAGCAAAACGCATATCTTCAGTCCCATAAAGACAGACAAGACATAAAGTCTGTTACTCACAAACAAGCAAGGCTTTATCAATGGCGTAACAACTGCGTTAGAGACTATCTGAATAAAGCAGCGAGAATAATAATCGATCATTGTCTTAAGCATCAAATAGGTAAGCTGATAGTTGGTTACAACCCAGGTATTAAACAAGAGATTAATATCGGTAGAGCTAATAATCAGAGCTTTGTCCAAATACCATTTTGGCAACTGAGGCGAAAACTTGAGGCACTTTGTTCTAGATATGGAATTGAGTACTTGGAACAAGAGGAGAGCTACACCAGTAAAGCCAGTTTCTACGACCGCGATAAATTGCCTGTTTATAATGCTGATAATCCAAGCTTGCACAAGTTCTCTGGAAGGAGAATTAAGCGTGGTTTGTATAGGACTTTGGATAAACATTTGTGTAACTCAGATATTAATGGTAGTGCTAATATTTTGACCAAAGGTATGCACAGACTCCCTTGGGGGCGAGTGAGTAGCGGGTTTTTGGCTAACCCTTTAAGGATTTCTATCTCTTAAGAATCCCCTATATTTCTAGAGTTTGCTCATCTCGCAAACTATCTATGGGGAGTGTCAAAATCAGCCAAATTGCGATACTGAGATATAAAGAATAGATAATGAGAATAAATAAAATTAAAGGAATATTTGAATGAGAAATTAGGTGAAAATTAGAAATCGTTTCGATCGAAAAAGCCAAACCAGCTACGGCTAAATAGATATAAAAAAGTCGTTTCGGCCAAGAAAAAATCCTGACGATCGAAACGAGGGTCAAGAGCATAATTAAAGAAGAAATAACCTCTCCTATACTTCCTGCTAAAAAAGGATATGTTAAAAATTTACCAACCAGAACGATTAAAAGTATGGTGTATTTTTGAGAAGTACTATTTTGCAGCAGAGGCATATATTTTATTGTTGGAAAATTGGGAAGAATAACCAATAGTAAATCGAGACTAAAAGTTATCAATTTTATTAAAAAAATTATCTATTTTCTTCTTCTAAATCCCTTTGTCCTTTAAGCTGACGCACCGATTCTTGACCAGCACCAATCACAAAGCCAGCGACTCCACCCACTAAAGCAAATTTAACGTGAATATCTCGATACAATCTACTTTGATATTTATTATTACTCATTTCTGCTGCAGCAATTCCGAGAATAGTTCCAGCGATCGCAGTAATAATTGCCGAGAGAAAAATTAGTTTGTTATTCATGATTTTATACTCCTAAATTGAAAATAGCTTTTGTGCCTGAAGCTGGATTTTAAAAATTATTTCTCGATCGCCTCTTTTTTTTTATGCAGAAAAAGGGATTTTGCAATAATACTTAACAATTCTCGCAACCGACAGACACTCAGAGCTATGTATTTAACCCCTTATTTCAATAAGATTTTAACTCCCTTCCAGCTTGGAGATACTTGGTTGTTGCAAATTTTTGCGATCTGTAATAGAAGGAGAAACAGGCTCAGAATCGCGAGGTGGAGATTGGGGGGGTTTGGGGTTAAAGAGGGATTCGGCTAAGGATTTGATGACGACGTAGAGGACGGGTACGATTAAGAAACTGAGTGCTGTAGCCACTAAAAGCCCGCCAAATACGGTAGTTCCCACAGACCAACGACTGGCAGAACCCGCACCAGTTGCAATAACGAGGGGGAAAAAGCCCATCAAAGAAGAAATTGCGGTCATTAAAATCGGTCTGAAGCGTTGTTCTGCGGCTTTAATGGCAGCTTGCTTGATGTTAGCCCCTTGTTCTCGAGCCAAGTTAGCATATTCGACGATTAAGATCGCGTTTTTACTAGCCAAACCGATTAACATCACCAAACCCACTTGAGCGTAAACATCTAAAGTCAGACCGCGCAAGGAGAGAAAAACTAACGCCCCCAACATTGCTAAAGGAACGGTCAGCATAATGATAATTGGGTCGATGTAGCTTTCGTATTGAGCCGCTAAGACGAGAAAGACTACAGTCAAGCCCAAACCGAAGATAATCAAAGATTGATTTCCTGAAGCTAATTCTTCTTTTGCAGTTCCGATCCAATCTCTACCTACGTTAGGGATTGCTGTTTCTTGGTAAATTTGCTCCATAGATCGAAGTGCTTGACCGGAACTAACCCCGGGTGCGGCTTGTCCTTGAAGGGTAATCGCTCGAAAGAGGTTGTGATGGTTGATAATGGTGGGGCCGGTGATTCTTTCTTGGCTGACGATTTGGTCGAGGCTAATCATCTGGCCGTCGTTGGAGCGGACGTAAAACCTGGAGATATCTTGAGGGCTATCGCGAAATTCTGATTCTGCTTGAGCATAAACTCGATAGCTGCGCTGAGCGAAGGTAAAATCGTTGATGTATTGCGATCCTAAATACGTTCCCAAGGTTGTCATCGCATCGTCAAAATCGACATTGAGGGCTTTGAGTTTTTCGCGATCGATCTCTAATTTGAGTTGAGGGGTATTGGCGGTAAATTGGGTAAGTACCCTGGTTAAATCGGGATTTTGGTTGGCTGCACCGATGATATCGTTGGCGTTAGCGAGCAAGTCGTTGATTTCTAATTGGCCGCCACTGCGATCGGTTAATTGCATTTCAAAGCCGCCGAAACTACTCAATCCTCTAACTGGAGGTGCATTAAAGACGAAAATGTTTGCTTCGTCTATTCTCGTGAAAAATTCTCGGTTCAATCTGGCGACGATTTCTGGAGCTGTTTGGCCTTTTCCGGTGCGTTCGCTCCAATTTTGCAAAGAAACAAAGAATAAACCTCTGTTGGGGCTGCTTCCGCCAAAGCTAAACCCAGAGATCATAAAGGTACTTCTGATTTCGGGAATTTCTTGAATGATTTTGTCGGCTTTATCGATTACTTTTTGGGTGTAATCTAAGGATACGCCTTCGGGTGCTTGAATGATGCCGAGGAAGTAGCCTTGGTCTTCTTCGGGAACGAAGCCACCGGGTACTGTTTGATACATCCAGACTGTTATGGCTAGAAATACGGCAAATATCCCTACTACTATGTAGCGAATTTTAATCAAAAATTCGACTAGGTTGGTATAAGCGTCGGTTATTTTGCTTAAAGCCGTGTTAAAGAGAGCGAAAAAACCAGCTAAAGGCCCTCGCCGATTATCTTTGCGACGCAATAAAATCCCGGCCATACTGGGGGAAAAAGTCAGAGCGTTGAAGGTAGAAAAGAGAATTGTAAAAGCAATAGTTAAGGTAAACTGCTGGTAAATTCGGCCTGTAGTTCCGGGGAAAAAAGCCACGGGAATGAAAACGGCAAATAAGACTAAAGAAGTGGAAATTACCGCCCCAGTTAGCTCGTTCATCGCGTCGATCGCGGCTAGACGGGGACGCATTCCTTGGTTTATTTTTGTAGCTACGGCTTCGACAACGACGATCGCATCGTCTACTACCAAACCAGAGGCGAGAATGCAACCGAACAGGGTTAAGGTATTGATCGAAAATCCGGCTACTAATAACAGAGACATCGCACCGATTAAGGCGACGGGTATGGCGATCGCGGGGATTAGGGTAGCGCGCCAGTCTTGGAGGAAAATAAACAGAATCAGAACTACTAAGCCGATCGCTTGGAGCAGGGTAAAAAATACTTCCGATAGGGATACTTTAACGAAGTCTGTGGTATCGAATACCATGCTGGCTGTAAAGTTGGGGGGGAAGTTTTGCTTTAGTTCGGCTAATACTTCTTTAACGTTTTCTGCGACATCTAAAGCGTTGCTTCCGGGCAAGAGATAAACTCCGATCCCTACTCCTGGCTTGCTGTTGGTTTGTACTGATTGGCTGTAGGTTTCCGCACCTAATTCGGCTCTACCGACATCTTTTATTTTAATTAAACTGCCTTCTGCTCCTACTTCTAAGACGGTATTTTCAAATTCTGTGGCATTTCTAAATCTACCTCCATCTACGGTAACGTTGAGTTCGTAGGCTTGGTTTTCTGGTGCTGGTTGTCCGCCGATGCTTCCTGCGGCTACTTGAATGTTTTGTTCTCTGATGGCGTTGGTTACGTCTGTTGCGGTGAGGTTGCGGGCTGCTAGTGCGTCGGGATCTAGCCACAATCGCATTGCATAGGTTCTTTCGCCAAAAATTTGTACGCTTCCGACTCCGTTTACCCGCCTAATTTCGTCGATAACAAAGAGATCGACATAGTTACTTAAAAATAAGTCGTCATAGGCTTCATTTTCGGCATAAAAGCGATAAACCAGCAGCAGCGAAGGCGACTGAGCTTCGACTGTAACCCCTAATTGTTGGACGCTTTGGGGCAATCTCGGTTCTGCTCTGGCGACTCTGTTTTGTACGTCTACTTGAGCTAGATCTTTGTCTCTGCTGGCGTTAAAAAATACTTGAATGCTGCTTTGACCGTTGTTAGAAGAGGATGAGGTGATATATTCCATCCCTTCTACGCCGTTTACTTCCCGCTCGATAATGTTGGTAACGGTTTTTTCAACGGTTTCGGCATCCGCTCCGGTATAATTAGCTTGGACTGTTATCTGAGTTAAAGCTAGGGGTGGTAGTTGTTCGATCGGCAGTAAGGGTATGGAAATTGAACCTACTAGCAAGATCAGCAGACTGCAGACGGTGGTTAAAACCGGACGTTTGATAAAGGTATCTGCGATTGATAAGAGCATTTGTTAAATTGATGGGAATTCTCTAGTTGCGATCGGAATAATTATTTTTAGTGACAAGTTCTTTTTTTTAAGGTCGATCGAAGAGAAAGTTTATAACCTGGGGTGTGCTTCCTTAAAAAAGGAGAATGCGGATCGCCCGAGGCGATCGGAGATTGATTATCTACTAGATTCGATCGTTGCTGGAGTAATTTTTGCTTCGTTGCTTAATTTGAGGATGTTGGTCACGGCAATATTATCTCCCGGACTTATCCCTTCGATTACTCGGTAACTATTTCCTTGAATTTCTCCTAGTTTTACTGGTTGTTGTTTTACTGTTTGGTTATTTTCTGTTGCAATAAAAACGAAACTTTGCCCTCCGAGGCGAGAAACCGATACGGTAGGAATTAATATTCCTGGTTGTTCGCTCCAAATTATTTTAGCAGTGACGAATTGTCGATCTCTAAGGATGCCGTTATTATTTCTAAAGCGGGCTTTAACTAAGATATTTTGTAAGCTAGTATCTACCGTTGGCGAGATAAAATCTACTTGTCCTCTGGCTAAAATATCTCTATTGTTGGGGTCGATTAATTCTACTGACAATCCCTGTCTTAATTCTCTAGATCTGGCAACTGGTACGGAAATCCTCAGATCGAGATAATCGTTTTGGGTGATTGTTGTGATTGTCGATTGAGTGTTAACAAAATCTCCTTCTTTGACGGGAAAATCGCCGACGATGCCACTAATTGGTGCTAATACTTGGCTGTATTGTAGGGTAGTACTATCTACTTGAACTTCTGCTTGGGCTTGCTTGTATTGGGCGATCGATCGATCTAAACTAGCTCGTGCTGCTTCGATTTCATCTTCTGCTTGTTTGAGATCTGTTTTTGCTCTGACGATGTCGCGCTGAGATACTTCTAATTCTCTTCTTTGCAGTACTCCAGATTCGACTAAGTTTGTATTGCGTTGTAAGTCTGCTTCTGCTAATTTTAAATCTGCTTCTGCCCTAGTATATCTCGATCGGGCCGATTCTAATTGCGCTCTGGCTGCTTCTCGAGCGGCTCTAGCTGCGTTAGCGTTAGCGATCGCGCTGTCTACTCTAGCTCGTTCGCGATCGGGTCTTAATTGGGCGATTTGCTGTCCTTTTACTACTCTTTGTCCGCTTCTGACATAAATATTAACGATACGCCCTTCTATTTCGGGCTGGAGGGTTACTCGATCTTCTGCTTCTAAAGTTCCTAAAAATGTCGAACTATTTTCGATCGTGCCTGTTTCTACTGTTGTTAATTCTACTGGTACTGGTGGTTGGTTGCCAAATTGGCCTTGGCTGTTGGGATTTTGATTGCAAGCACCAGTCACTATTCCACTTAATATCGCTGCTGCCAATATTTTTCTATTTATTTTCATTGCCATAATTCAGATAAAAATATCTATTTATTTCGATCGAGAAATCCTTATTTTAAATTGGCTCTTGCATAAGATGATACATTTAATTTTTAGATTTCAAATAATAATTAAGATATTTATCAATTTTTGAGTTGGCTTTTATTGTTTCTTAATATTTTTTTGCTATTGTTAAAGTTGAGAGTAAAGAAAAAAGATTGTAAGTAAAAATTAATTTTAGCGATCGCTTTAATTTTAATGCCAATAATGGTTTACTTTTAAATCTTTAAAGGTAATAGTGTAATTAGATAATTTTCTGCTAATAACGAATTGAATTGCTACTTCGCTGGCAACTGCTACGGTTAAGATAACTAAATTGCGGGCTAAAGGATAGTCGCAAATATCGTCGTTAACATCGCTAGGTACTTTATAAATATCGTTCCAAATTATTTCAGCATAATCTGCGGTTAGACCGGCATGGAAGCAGGGTAAATTAGAATTTAGACAATAATCTTTTACTATTTTGCGAGAAACGCTATTATCGAAAGTATCGATTACTAGGTTAGTATTTTTAAGTAATTGAGCAGCATTTGTAGCGGTTAATTTTTTTGTTTGAATTTCAATTTTAGTACCGATCGCGCGATAAAGATTGTTAGCCAATATTTTGGCTTTAAAAGCACCGACATCGGAGCGATAATAGGGTTGAGTGGAAAGATTTCTCTCTTCAACGCGATCGAAGTCGATAACTTTAATTTTATTAAAACCCGATCGAGCTAAATTTTCAGTAATATTAGCACCTAAAGCTCCAGCACCGCAAATAGTTAGCTCGAAATCTTTTATTTTCGCCATATTTTCAGGCGATCGATATAGTTGTTCGTGAAAAAAAATAGACATAATTTATAAAG
Organism: uncultured bacterium; assembly: GCA_964458305.1. GTDB lineage: Bacteria > Cyanobacteriota > Cyanobacteriia > Cyanobacteriales > JASJDA01 > JASJDA01. Next base: position 33,208 of record CAYWIH010000030.1, read on the forward strand.
CAGAAGGCAGAAGGAGGGAGAATTTAAAAGTAGGAAAAGGGAGAAATTTTTAGAAGCTAGAAAGATTATTTACTACTCACTACTCACTACTTCATTTAATAGCGTTGTTCGATAACACCGACTAAAGATTGTAGGTCAAAATTGCGATCTAAGCCGCTCAAACAGATACCGGAACTGATAACAGTTAAATCTTGTTTAGAAATAGCACTAGAATGATATTCACCGTCGGAAGTTTGCCATTCAACAGTCCAATAATCGCCGCGATCGTGATATTTATTTAGTTTCCCTCCGCTTATTTTTAGAGCAGATTTTAAGAGTTTTTCATCGCGATATTCTTGAGGAAATTCTCGGATATTTTGGATTGCTAATTGATAAGTTGTTTTCATTTCTGGGGTCATACCTTTAAAACTCAGTTCTGTAAATTCTGTCTTTTCTTTTAAAGCTTTTTGTAAATGTTCGACTGTTTCTAAATCTGCGCGACGATCTAATTCTTCAAACCACCAAGAATTACCATCCCAACGAACTAAAATTTGCTCGAAAGTAGTTCCTTCGCTTACTAAATGAACCGGAATAGGTTTAATTGTAGGGATTCTTTGTTTAAAATCGGCTTCATTAACGGGATATGCCAACCAAGTTTTGTTTTGTAAATTGTATGCCAAACGAACGCGAAAAGAAGAAAATTGTTCTAAATAAGTAGATATTTGCAATAGATCTGCTTCGCAAATCATTTTAACGATGCTGTCATTTTTGGGCTGAAATATTCCCCAGCCTTCAAATTTTTTTGCTTGAGGAGTAAAAGTATAAATAATATTATCTACTTTGGTGCGAACTTTACCACCTTTTACGCAAGGAGCGATAAACTGAGTGGACTGTAATTGTTTTTCTCGATCGGCTATTTTATTTAATAAGTTAAATATATCGTTCACTTTACTGCACTCTAATTAATATTTTGTTTTTACCTAAAATTAAATTTTTTTGGCGATCGCTCTAGACAATTTAATCTATTTAAATTTACTTTAAAGTATCGCTCGTATTTAGCTAGTAAATTTGGTTTATTATATTGTACAAATTAGATGTATTTCTCCTTTAAATTGTAGAGGTTCGGAAGCTTTAGAACTATTGGCATCGAGATAAAGAGCAAATCGATCGCTAAATTCAACTTTCGATCGGATCTGTAAGATTTACGGTAGAAAAAAACTATATTCGTTCCAATCACAAATGGGTTGGTAACCTATTTTATGGTAAATATGATTTGAGGTAGGATTAGCAAGATCTGTGAATAGCAAACAGTATTTAAAACCCCGATCTAATAATATTTGACTTAGTTGTGAAACCATTGAAGTGGCGTAACCTTTTCGACGATATTCTGGAGGAGTATATACGGGCCCGATGTTGACAGAATTGGGTGTTATTCTTGCAGCATTTATAAAAGCAACTAATTTATTATTGTCTTGCCAAAAATAGACACTTTTTTCTTTTAAATAGCGATCTACATCTTTATTAATGTTTGCAGGAATCGAGCCGGCTACTTCTCGAGCAAATGCTTTTGTCCAGGATAATAATAAGTCTCGATCGCTTTGATTTGCCGAAATAAGATTACCTTTTGCTTTATTTATGAGTTGGACTTTTTCTAATTTATGAATTCGCAGATGCATCGATATTTTATAAGCTTGACTTGTTAAATTGTGCCAAATTTCTGCAAATGTTTTAGTCTCTTTCTTTAAACCAGTTACTCCAGGAATTTCTAGGTTATTTTTATAGATATCTGCGGCTATTTTCTCTAATGCTGCCAAATCTTTTACTTCAGAGAGGATTAAATTTCTCTTTGGTGTTTTTATTGCTACAGCTACAATATTATTGTCTTTTTCTACTGTCGCTAAATAGGGTAATTCTTGATATACTCGAGCGTTATCTAAAAATATCTGAGAAATTCGCAGGGGTAAAGAATGAATAAATTCTTTTTCTAGAAGATACGAGCGAGTGCGATCGAAAAATACTCTAGGATCTTGAAAACGATTGAGTTTCATTGTCTTTTTTTAGTTTAAATCTTTGCTGTTAGATAGTAGCTCGAACTAAAATACAAAAATCGAGGGAAGATCGGCTACGATAAGTTTAAAACTGTTAGATATTTTGGCGGGACATTATCTACTAACCAAACATTATTTTCAGAACGATAAAAAGTATGTCCATCTTGGTGCATTTTTAAAGCATTAATTTCTAATATTACCGGACGACCGTGCCTCATTCCTACTCTTCTAGCTGTCTCTTTTGCTAATGATAAATGTACGTGGTGACGAGACATTTTTAATAACCCTTTTTCTAGGATCGAATTGATAGATTTTTCGGCAGTACCGTGATATAGTATCTGAGGTGGTATTATGGGTGCTAACTTTAAGTCAATCTCTACGCTATGACCTTGATTGGCTCTAATCAGCTTACCAGTTGGATCGTAGGAAAATCTTTTCTTATCGTTATTAGCCACTACATCATCTAATTCGTCGCGAGTAATGGGAAAATTTTGCTCGGCACAAGCAGCTAAAAAATCTTCTATTGCTACCCAACCCCCAGGCAATAATTTCAGTCCGAGTCTCTCTGGTTGGTGACGGAGATGTTTGCTGAGGTATTTACTTATTTTAACCGATCGCGGTGTATTTCTGGGCATTTTTCTAGGTTCTAACAGGGAATAGGTTTTGTATTATTTTGCCTCTGTTGCCGATTAATTTGGCATTTAGCCCCGATCGAGATAAAAAGCGTGTAGTTATCGGAGCATTAGGTTTGCTTGGCAAAAAAGGGACTCTACCGAGCAGTTATTACACTTTCATTAAACTCGCGATGCTCTCTCTGCGAACGGGGTCGCATCCGCAATTTAAAAGTAGATTCAGACTAAATTATCAGCTTTTAGTTCTCAATTATTGAAAGTTCAAAATTCATAATTCAAGATTTGTAGGTAAATTTGTTATTGGATCGATCGCCTTTTTTAATTCTTTGCCATAATAAGCTGCTTCTATTGTTATTTTGCCGATAATATGACGATTAAATTCTGCTAATTCTGCGGCTGGTATCCATAATTCTTGACATATTTTGCTGCCAACTGTATGGATTTCAAAATTTCGGACATATTCACCTGCAATTTCAAATTTAGTTACAAAACCAGCAAAAGTATTAGCTTTGGTGTTCCAATTTTTAGCAATTTTTTCAGCATATTCAAAATTTAGGACTGGATAAAATATTGGTTGTTCTGGTAAGCGAGGAGGAAAAGCTTTAAAAGCAGATTTTGCAATTAATTCGAGTTCTTTTAAGCCGACAGGACGATAAAGTAATACCATTTTTATGTATATTTATTGCAGTTGAGAGGTCAGGGGGATTATTAAGCTTGAATTAGTTGTTTTTCTGAAGAATTAACGACAAAGTTAATACACAATTGAGCGACTAATTCCGTAGCTGTTGCCGCGCTTTGTATTTGAGCAAAATTGAGAGATTTTGGTGCTATTTTTGCGCGAGATAATACTTCCTCAATACCCGAATCGCTTAACTTCATTCCTGCTTTGAGAAAATCGGTACAAGGTTGTGAGTGACGAGGAGAAAAAGAGTTAGTTCTTTTAGCCCAAAAATGGCTAATAACATGAAAAACATAACCTTTACCCCAATTAAAATTTACAGCAACAACAGGAGAATTATAACGAACTAAAAGGTCGTGACTTGCTGCTTCGATCTTTACTTTTTCAGTATTTAAAATTTCGATCGGATAGCTACCCCATAACCACCATTGCGGATCTGCTCCTAAGACTACGATATCCGACCACAAACTATTTAAATTAGGTTCGACAGAAACAATTTCATCATTGGTTCTTTTTTTATTCCAGCGTACTGTATTAGGAAAAGCAGCTTCAATTAAATAATGTAAAGTCCAGTCGGAACTAACTAACCAAGTACCTTGACTAACATATTTTTCAATGTTTTTAATTAGTCGATCGTCGTAAGAACTAGAACAGTTTACAAAGACAATTTTATTGGCAATTTTTTGCGGATTTGGATTTAAGGTATAAGGTATTTCGAGACAGTTTAAAACATCTTCAGCGCGATCGTAACTACCGGAATAAACTGCTACTCTATCTTTACTAAAGTTATCGAGTATTTTTAATCTTTCTGGATACTGTTCTTTTAATCTTTGTCTGACAGCGATCGCAGCTAATTTATAAGCTTGTTTCATTTAAAGACCTCCATTAAATAAAGAGATTAAGGAGTAACGAGGTTCAAATATATTCAATAATTTAGTATTAGCTGAACGAATATTATATTTATACTCGTTCCTACCTACTTTTTTGAGAAAAAATAATTTTTTAAAAAATGATTAACGAGATTTTCCCCACAATGAAGTAGCTAAAATTTCAGCTATATTCCAAGCATCATCACCACCGCGATGGTGAGTTCCTTCTAAAGGTAAATTGAGCATTTCTAAAGCTTGTCCCATACCAACCTCTTTAGGTAATTGTCGGGATAATGCGAACAAAGTTTTGATGTTAATATGTCGAGTACCAAAAGGATAAGAAACACTCATTTCTTGACATTGTTTTTGAAATTGATTTCTGTCATATTCTCCATAACTAGCCCAAACTCTTTGTTTAGAATAAAACTTTTCTCGCAGCATTTTACAAGCATCGGCAAATAATATACCGCGATCGACTTGTTCTTGAGTTAAGGTAGTAAGTTTAGTACAAAAATCGCTTACTTTAGAACGTTCTGGTTTGACAATAATACTGTGTTTTTCGGTTCTTTGTCTGGTGCGAACATCTAACAAACAAACACCAATTTCAATGATGTCATTTGTTTCATTTTTAGGGCGATCTTTGCTTTTTTCCCAGCAAGTAGCTTCTAGATCCACTACTATAATTTTGTCAAATTTTCTTTCCATTTTTTTATACCAAGTAATATCGATTTAAAAATTAAGTAATCCCAATTTGTGAAAACCAAGTAATCTTATCCCAATATCCTCTTTGATAGATAATTAGATCGTAAAGAAATAAAATCTGCTTTAATATTATCTCTACCAACAAATCGAAATTAAGAACGAATTTTGTAAAAGTAGGAAAGGCACAGCCTAACCTACTAAAATTTTAGTTGTCAATTCTAACTGGTAAAGGAGTCTCCATAATTTCCATCAGTAATTCCAAACGAGAAGGACGACTTAAAAGGGGAACTAAATTAGGTAAAGAATAGTAGTCACCAGCAAAAGTAAAAGTATCAACTTGTGCTTGTTGTTCTTTAAGTTTCCCCTCGATCCAAGTATAATTATTGCCAACTCGAACGATAATTACATTCGGAAAAATAGAAAATTCTTGACAGTATTGCTGATAAACTTGTCCGAAATATGGCGAACTATTTTCACCTTCATCGGTGACTAAAATAATTTGGTCGACTATTTGTTTTTTGCGACGCATTAATTCCAACGCACAACCAATACTGGTACTTCCTCCAGCTCTAACATATTGGAATGCTTTTTCCCAATCTGTCAATTCATTGCCATAAGATTTTACAACGTAAGGAATAGTATCGAAAGCATAAACAAATAATTCAGCTTCGGTGATACCAGATATTAAAGCACCCAACCGCTTACCTATTTCGATCGCATTTGTCATCGATGCAGACTTATCAACCAACAAAGCAGTAGGTTTGGTGATTTTACCTTTTTTTTTGACCTGCTCGTTAGTTACTTGTTCGAGCTTAGCGGAGGTTTCTGAGTCGAAATCGGCGGCTTCAGCAGCAATTCTAGCTTTGAAAGCAGAAACTCGATTATTAGTCCTTGCTTGCTCCAATTTGCCATCAATTAGCTGTTTGACTTCGGCATTTTCCATCGCACCCCTAGCTTTGAGAGACTTGAGGTTATTAATTACCTCTTGAGGAGTCATCGAATTAATTAAAGCAACTAAGACAGTTGGAGTTACATTTTTAACAGTACCCACTGCGATCGCATAAGGAATTTTATGCTCGACGATGGTTTTAGCTTGTTCGATCGCTGTTTCTGCTTTGCTAAGTTTTTTTACTACTGCGGCTAAAGAATCTTCTGGGGGTTTATTCTTAAAGAGAATAGCATTAGCTCTTTCTCCTGGTTTGATGTGTAAGGTAGCGTAAAGATGTTTGATTGCTTTTCTGGCCCTTAAAGTAGCGCGATCGAATGCTTGGGGATTTTTTTCCCGTTTGTATAAGTATCTTTTTACCGCAGTACGAGCAGATCTAGGTACTTTATCGATTAGCACCGTAAAACCCTGTTCCTTTTAGGGCAGGGATATAAGGTG
>CAYWIH010000031.1:0-37134 GCA_964458305.1 uncultured bacterium
ATCTAGGGAAGTTGCTTTAAACAAATAAATCGATACTCGATCGTTCCTCGATCGGGCGGTCTAATTTAATAATTGTATCTAAAACAAACAGAGTAATTGAGGCGAAGATTGCTCTGTTTGTTTATTTGGAGAAGGAGAAAATATTTATCCAAACGATGAAAAACAAAATCATTTTTGTCAAAAACTGAAACAGAATGGCTATTTATTAATTACTAAGGATTTAACTCAGTTAACTCTAAAATCTGGTAAGTCTCTTTTGACTTTATAAATTATTGAGGGATCTTCTCTTCACTTTTTACTTGCTATACCTCTTTAGTCGACACCTCGATCGCAGTAATCCGAGCTAATTTTTAATCCATCAAAATGCCGATCTTTTTATCCTAAAATTTGTATTTTTTTAGCAAACTTATCAAGTATAATTTAATTGATACATTTTTTAATAATTATTAACTAAAATCAGAGCGATCTAAATTATGAGAAAAAACTACCAACAAGATAAATTTTTTGCCCTATATTCAGCAGTCTTTGTTATTATTACTTTTTTCATTCTAAGTATATTTACTCGAGTTATTGGTAATACTCTTTCGCCTTTTACTTGCGCTTTTACTCTGTTTTTCTTATCTATATCTAAGTTCTCCGCCGCTTTAGCTGCAGCTTTTTCTGCTGCTTTCTTCACTAGCTATTTAGATTCAATTGCCATCATTTATATCGGTCGCGGGGATAAACTGTATCTCCAATCTCTAGTTGGATTGATTAGCTTTTTAATTACGTTTTTCTTCATTTTTGCAAGATTCTCTCTACCATCTGTCTGCTAAACTGACAAGTATTTTCATTCTCAATTATTTAATGATTGCTAATAAACTTTGACCAACACAATCCCTCCGTTTAATTGAGCATCTATCCATAGGTAAAATCTCCCCGATCGAGTCTACTCTGCTAAATTAGGAATGTTTTCTGCTGCATTATTAACTAAAACTACTCTAATGGCTCAATTAATTTCCATTCTGTATATGTTAAATCAGCAGGATAGGGGTTACGCTTGATTAACGATCGATCTTAAACCTATTCTTATTCTGTGCGATCGATTTACTTCAGGTTTCTATTCTCAGACTTTCTTTACAAACATGCTCTAAATTATTTTTTAGTTAGCAATAAAGCAAAAACGTGCTAAAAAAGGACAATAACAAGCAAGATTTTTACTTTTAAGTTATTTAATATCTAAGTGTATAGTGATTAGCTATATAAGTGACCAGTTTTTTAGTGACTAGTTATCATGCCTATCTACTCACTTTTAACTGCTCATTATCAAAAATTTAGAAAGGAAAATTGCATGAGGGAAGACCAGAGAATAAAAACAAAAAAATTTCTAGCTTGGTGTGAATGTGCCAAAGTCTCAAAACAAATAGGTAATTATCAATTAACGATCGAATATTACGGTCGCGCCTTACAAATCGTTCCGAATAATTATAAGATCTGGGAAGAAAAAAAACGGCTAATTTCTCTATTGAATAATCGGATTCTGGCAGAAAATAAAACTTTTCAAATTTTACACTCTCCACTACCAAATCTTAGCTAAAAGTGTAAAAATCATTAAAAATAAGCCATAAAATCAAAATATTAACTAGATGAGAGCAATACCTAGTTTGTCCAAAAAATCGTTTAAAAATACTCTCAAAAAACTAAAAAAAGAGAACGATCGCCTCAAAAATAAGCTTAAAATCTGTAATTCTCAACAATATAGATTGCTAGAAACTATACCCCACATGGCTTGGATAGCTACAAGTGAAGGTAAAATAGTTTATGCAAATCAAAAATGGCTTGAATATACAGGGGTAGAGGTTTCCGAAAAACAAGCAAATTTTTTGTCCGCAATTGCTCCTCAACAACAAGATCTAATTTTTAAAAAATGGCAACAAGCAGTAGCTACAAAGAGATCCGAGCAAATTGAAATAAGTCTTTACCAAGCAATAGATAAAACTTACAATTCATTTTTGCTGGAAATTAGCCCCGTTTTCAACTACGATGGCAAGATTGACTTCTGGACGGGTATCTGCATCAAAAGCGAAAAAATAACGGAAACAGAAGCTAAATTAGAGCAAAAACAGCAATTTTTACAGGCACTTTTAGATAATCTGGCCGAGGGAATAGTAGCTTGTAACGATCGAGGAGAATTAACCCTTTTTAATCGTGCCACAGAAAAGTTTCACGGACTGCCACAAAAACCAATTTTACCAGAGCAATGGAGTCAATATTACAACCTCTATTTACCAGACGGTAAAACTCCGATGCAAACCACACAAATCCCCTTATTTCGAGCTTTACAAGGGGAATCAGTTCAAAATGAAGAAATGACGATCGTTCCGAAACGGGGGAAAACTAGGCATATTGTTGCCAGTGCAGATCCAATTTATTCGCGATCGGGAGAAAAATTAGGTGCAGTCGTAGCAATGCGGGATATTACCGCCAGAGTTGAAGCTGAAGCCCAAATCATTAAGCTCAATCGCAAACTAAAAGCAAAAGTAAAATTAAGAACCGCTCAATTAAAAGCAGCAAATAATCTTAAAGATGACTCGGTTTCAAGAGAACTGCAAACGAGATCTCAAAATCAAGTCTATAGCGATATTTTTAAAAACATTCAAATCGGTTTATGTATTTGGCACGTACCAAATTTAAATCAAATCGAAAATTTTTATTTGGTGGCTCACAATCCCGCAGCTAGCAAATTATTACAACTTCCCCTTGACGAATATTTATCTCAGAAATGGATCGAGATTTTTCCCGATTATAAAAATCAATTTTTCAAATATTTTCAGGCTTTTGCAGAAGTAATTCGTTCTCAAAAAATGCGCGAGTTCGATGAGTTTTGGTATCAAAAACCAGGTTACAGTCAAATCGTTTTCGCACTCAAAGTATTTCCTTTGCCAGGAAATTGTGTTGGGATTACTTTTGAAGATATTACTCGCCGCAAGCAAACTGAATTAGCTCTAGTCTCGAGTAACCGTCAATATTCAAATGTAGTTAACAATGTTAGGGAAGTAATTTTTCAAACCGATACTGTTGGTCGTTGGACATTTCTCAATCCCGCTTGGGAAAAAATTACTAAATATTCACTAAAACAAAGTATCGATCGGCCCTTTGAAAATTATATTTTTGGCTCAAAATCTCGGAAAAATATCAAGATACTCTTTGAGAATTTAATTAAAGAAAAGAGAAAGTATTTTCAGTATGAATTTCGCTGTAAAACTAAAACAGGAATCCCCCGTTGGTTAGAAATTAAATTTCAGCTCGATCGCGACGAAAATGGAAATATACTCGGTACTGTAGGGACGATCGACGATATCAGCGATCGCAAAGAGGCAGAAGTAACTCTAGCAAAAAGGGCTAAACAATTAACCAAACTAAATGCCAATTTATTAACCTTAACTGCCAAACTCGAAAAACGCAATCAAGAATTAGATAGTTTCGCTCATGTTATCTCTCACGATCTTAAAGAACCACTACGTGGGGTGGCTAAACTGTCTCAATGGCTGCAAGAAGATCTCAAAGACAAATTAGATGATAACACCACGCACCAAATGAACTTGCTGCAACAAAGAGTCGAGCGAATGCAAAAATTCATCGATGGACTGCTGCAATATTCCCGTCTCGGAAAAATCGCTAGCGAAACAGAATTGATAAATTTGAATGAGTTGCTCGCTGATATTATTGACTCTATTGCTCCTCCAGAAAAGTTTTCCATCCAAGTTACTGGAGTTATGCCTAGTTTGTATTCAGAGAGTTTACCTCTACAGCAAGTTTTCTTTAACTTAATTAGTAATTCTATCAAACACCATCACCGTGAAGATGGTACTGTGATGATATCTCATCGAGACATTGGCAATTTTTACGAGTTTATTGTTTCAGATAACGGCCCCGGTATCGCACCTCAAGATCGAGATAAAATTTTTATTATTTTCAAAACTCTCCTTCGTAAAAAAACTAATAACACTGGTATTGGTTTGTCGATCGTCAAAAAAATTATTGAAGATCGCGGCGGCACAATTCAAGTAGAATCTCAATTAGGTAAGGGTGCAACTTTTAAATTTACCTGGCCTAAATTGACAGCTAAAAAAAGTTAAGCATCTTGTCTTTACGAACCTAAAACAATCTAAGATATCATTTTAGATTTTAGTGATATTTCCAGCCTATTTTGAAGGAATTTTAAACTATTATGTCCTCAAAACCCAACTTAAAAACTGACAATTTAGATCTCAAAGAATTACTAGAAAAGTTAAACGATCTAGTCCGTAATTTTAGCCAAGTTGCCAACGAACGAAATTTAGATTTTTACGTTCATTTCAACCGTTCTTTACCTCAAAAAATCTTCACCGATCGCAAACGACTCCAGCAAATTTTAAACAATCTCTTGTCCAACGCATTTAAATTCACCGAAGAGGGTTATGTTAGTTTAACAGTCTCTTTAACTAGTAATGACTGGATTAAAGCTCAAGATCGCCTTGACAGTTATAGTGAATATGTTGCTTTTGCAGTTAGCGATACAGGTATTGGTGTTGCTGCTGACAAACAAGAACTAATTTTTGAAGGATTTCAACAAGGAGACGGTACTACTAGCCGTAAATACGGGGGTACGGGTTTGGGTTTATCGATTAGCAGAGAACTTGCCGAGTCTTTGGGGGGTAAAATCGATTTAACTAACGAAGTTAACAAAGGTAGCACTTTTACTCTTTACTTACCTCAATCTCCTGCTTGTTCTTCAAATCGAGACAACGATAGGGATAACTTAACTAAATTTGACGATACTCACACTCTATAAGCAACTAAAACCTTACCCCAACTACCACAAAGCAAACCAATATCATTTAGATCTTTTGATACTTCATCAAATTTTTCTGCTCAAATTGAAGACGATCGCGAATCGATCGAATCGGGCGATCGAGTTTTGCTAATTGTCGAAGATGACCTTAATTTTGCCAAGATTTTACGAGATCTCGCCAGGGAAATTGGCTTTAAAGTATTATGGTCTGATAAGGGCGATCGGGGTCTGAAAATAGCGAAAAAATATCAGCCTAGTGCGATTATCCTCGATTTTTGTTTGCCGGCCATGGATGGTTCTGTAGTCCTCGATCGCTTAAAACACGATCGAGACACCTGTCATATTCCCGTTCAAATTTTAACAGTCGAACCTGCAAGGCGATTTTATCTTTCTCAAGGTGCGATTTCCTGTTTGCAAAAACCTTGCGATACTGAAAAATTATCTACAGCAATCTCTAATCTTAAAGCAATTAGCGAGATTGAGATTAAGAATTTACTACTCATCGAAAACGACCCAATTCAACGTCAAAATACGATCGATTTAATTGGCGATCGCGATCTTAATATCCATGCTGTTGCCAGTTTACCTGAAGCGATCGAGATCGTTAAACAAGATAGAATCGATTGCATTGTTGTCAATTTAGAAATACCAGCAACGATCGATTTTCAGGCGATCGAAGAAATTAAACAACAAACAAACTCTCGAGATCTTGGCATCGTTTTATATATCGAACGAAAATTAACCGATTCTGAAAAAAATAAATTACAAAGTCTCAGTCAAACCAATATCATTAAAATAGCTCGTTCTTTAGAAGAAATTCTTTACGAAACTACCTTATTGCTGCATCGCAAAACTGCCGATCTATCTCCAGAAAAACAGGAGATTATCGAGAGAGTCGAACAAGAAAACTCAATTTTAGCCAACAGAAAAATTTTAGCGATCGATGACGATCCTCGCAATATTTTTGCTTTAACTAGCTTGCTCGAACGTTACAAAATTCAAGTTATTTATGCTGAAAGCGGCAAAGAAGGTATCGCTAAACTTCAAGAAGATCCAGAAATTGAGATAGTTTTAGTCGATATTATGATGCCGGAGATGGACGGATACGAAACAATTCGCACCATCAGTTCTCTCCAACAATTTCAATCGATACCGACGATCGCTCTAACAGCTAAAGCAATGAAAGGCGATCGTGAAAAATGTCTTGCTGCTGGAGCTTCAGACTATATTACTAAACCAGTTGAAATTCAAGAACTACTTTCTTTATTGAGAGTCTGGATTTATAGAAGTAGAAATGCTCAAAATTTAAACTGGCTCAGCGATTTTGAACTAGAATAAAGTTATTTTGAGTAAAGTCTTATACTTTACTCTTATCGGGCAGGTTTTGTGATTTAATTTTTTTCCAGCTAATTATTACTTTTTACCTTTTTTTATTTGCTACTATTAAATCTAGAGAATCTCCAGCTAAAGTTAACATCTTATTAGTAGACGATCGCAGCGAAAATTTGGTCGTTTTAGAAGCAATTCTAGAAGATTTAGATCGAAATTTAATCAAAGCCAATTCTGGTAAAGAAGCTTTAAGTTGGCTTTTAAAAGAAGATTTCGCTTTGATTTTGTTGGACGTAAAAATGCCAGAAATTAACGGTTTTGAGACCGCGAGTTTAATTCGTCAAAGAGAACGTACTCGTAACATTCCAATCATTTTTATGACGGCTTTTAGTAAAACCGATAATTATATCTTTAAAGGTTATTCTCTAGGAGCGGTAGATTACTTATTAAAACCGATCGAACCTCATATTCTACTTTCTAAAGTCAAGGTGTTTGTAGACTTATTTTAAAAAAATATCGAACTCAAAGATCGAGAAAGTAAACTTGCAGCTATCAATGCAGAATTAAAGTTTAATGAAGAGAGATTTCGCTGTTTGAGTGCTTGCGATCCTATAGGAATTTTTTTAACAGATAGAAATGGAAAATGTACTTATACTAATTCTAATTGTCAGTCTATTTTAGATTTTAAAATCGAGCAAAATTGGCAAGAAAAATTAGCTGAATTAATTCATCCTGAAGATCGCGATCGCATACTTCAAGACTTGTCAGATCCCGATCGGATTAGCGAAGCAGTATTCCACGAGTTCCGTATTTATTCCTCACCAGATCTCGTTCTAGAATGGATTCACCTTCGTATTTCTCCAATTTTGTCCCCAACAAATAAGTTTCTCGGTCATGTCGGTACTGTTGAAACTATTACCAGCCGCAAACAAGCTGAAGAAAAAATTGAACAACTTAATAATCTTCTCGAAAAAAAAGTAGAACAACGTACCCGACAATTAAATCTTAGCAATCAAAAATTAACCGAAGAAATTAAACTTAAAGAAGTTTTGCTTCAAGAAGTTCATCATCGAGTAAAAAATAATTTACAAATTATTTCTAGCATACTTAATATTCAATCTCGCTCTTTATCAGATCCAACTACTGTTTCTATTTTTAAAGAAAGTCAAAATCGCGTTAAAACAATGGCATTAGTCCATGAAAAACTTTATCAATCGACGGATTTGTCGCAAATTGATTTTAGCGAATATATTAAAGAGCTTACTTAAAATTTATTTCTTTCTTATAGATTACCAGAAGATAACCTCGTTTTTGAAACTGAAACAGAACCAATTTTTTAAAATATCGATCGGGCAATTTCATACGGTTTGATTGTGAACGAATTAGTTGCTAATGCTATTAAATATGCTTTCTCCGATCGCAAAAATACTGAAGAAACGATCGGCGTTTATCTTTCTAAACTTGCAGACAACGAAATACTTTTAACGATCGAAGATAATGGTGTTGGGTTACCATCAGATTTTTCTCTAGAACAAGTGCGATCGTTAGGCTTACAATTAGTTTATAATTTAGTTAATCAGTTAGGAGGAAAAATAATTGTCAATCGAGATTTTGGCACTGAATTTAAAATTTATTTTCCTCAATTTTCTAATAACTAATTTTTCTTTGATGTGTTAAAAAATGTCAAAAAATCTTAAAGAAAAAACAGAAAATACCGCTAAAATTTTAGTGGTCGAAGATGAAATAATAGTAGCTATGGACATTCAAAGTAGCTTAATTAACTTAGGTTAAGACGTTCCTAAAATAACTGACAATGGCAAAGACGCAATAATTTTAGCAGAACAATTAAATCCAAATCTAGTTTTAATGGACATTAATATTAAAGGTAATATTGATGGCATAGAAACGGCCGAACAAATTTTAAAACAATTTAACATTCCTTCAGTTTATCTGACTGCTTATGCCGATAAGAATACTTTATCTCGTGCTAAATTAACCGCTCCGTTCGGTTATATTGTTAAACCTTTTGAAGAAACAAACTTATATACTACGATCGAAATTGCTTTAAACAAACATCAAGAAGAACAATTATTTCATCGCAGTATTAGCGATACTTTAATCGATTTGCCGAATCGAAAAAAATTTTTAGAACAACTTCAGCATACTTTAACAAAATTCAAACAAGAAAATAACGATGATTTTAGTGTAGCAATAGATGCTTACTTAAAACAGTATAGTTTTGAAGAAACTTTTACAAATTCTGAAGATACTAAAATTTCTGCTGAAGAACTCGATCGCATTTTAAACTATATTGGTTCTCGACTCTCAGAAAAAATTTCTTTAGAAGATCTAGCCGATCGATTGGGAATCAGCAAATATTATTTTTGTCATATTTTCAAGCAATCTCTGGGAACTTCTCCCCATCAATATTTAATTCAAAAGCGTATCGAAAAAGCAAAAAAATTATTAGAATTAGTTGAGGATTCTCTTGCCGATATTGCTTATCAATGCGGGTTTAATTCTCAAAGTCATTTTAGCCGCCATTTCAAACAAAAAACAGGACTTACACCCAAAAAATATCAAACACTGCGATCGTCAAAATTATAACTTTTTGACTTTAAAAATAATCAGTTATGAACCGAACCGTCAGGCATAGTAGCACCTTTCAGATTAGCACCTCTAAAATCAGCACCTTGACGGGTAGTTTCTCTGAGTCTAGCACCCTTAAGATTGGCTTTTCCCAAGTTAGCATTAGTTAAATTAGTACCAGCTAAATTAGCCTCCAATAAATTAACTCCAGAAAGTTCGGCATCGGCTAAATTAGCTTTACTCAAATTAGCTTTAGTTAGATCGGCATCAGATAAATTAGCCCCAGTCAAATCTGCTAATTTAAAGTTCACACCCCGAAGATTAGCACCGGATAAATTAGCTCCACTGAGATCCGCAGCAGTTAAATTAGCATTTTCTAAATTAGCGTTTTCTAAGTTCGCATTTTTGAAAATAACCCCCGGTAAAGTTGTTTGTCGCAGATCCGCACCGGTTAAATTAATATTTCTTAAATCTGCTTTAGGAAGGTCTAAACTGTATAAAGAAACCCCATCCTCATTTAAATCTTGAAGGGCTTTAATGCGAGCGTAACTAGTAGGAACTTTAGCAGCAGCAGCTCGATCGAGAACTTGCCAAGCTTCGTAATGCTTTTTTTGTTTGCGATCGCGACTTTCCAACAAATATAAATTAGCCACCACTAAAATACTAAACCCTTCAATATTTTCAACGGTGATTAAAGAGAGCAATTCGCTAACGAGGCAACCAATACTATGATGATTACAATCTGGTTGATGATTGTTATAGTGAACCTCTATTTCCCTAACGATATAAACTGCTGCATAGGCCGCTAACAATGATAATAGCAGTCGAAAAGAAATCGATCGATCGATTCGCCTGACAAAAGAGTTTTTAATTTTATTTGTCTTTTTTGTTATCCATTGACTAGGCTTGAACTGCACTGTTTATCCTTCCTTCACGCCAACATATAGACTATCTTAAACGAAGGTAGGAAATGCAGGGGCCAATGTCAGTAGGGACGTACCATGGGTGGAAGGAATAGACAGCTTTCCTTGAATTGATAACTTATAGATTCCTACCGATCGATCGTTACTAAAGCTGTCTATTGTCTCCCGGTATATCGGTACAGAGGTCAGTAGTTAAAGTTCTTTAATATAATTAGCTTCGGCCCGGATCAGATCGCTGCGAGTAATTAAACCAACCAAGCGATCGCCCTCCATGACGGGAATGCGGCTAAAATCTCGTTCGTAAATGATTTCGATCGCATCTAGTAAAGGTGTTTCGACATCGATCGTAATCGGAGATCGGGTCATTATTTGAGATAGTAAAACGCGATCGGGCTTAACTCCAGCACTAATACTTTGCTGCCACAAAAATTCGTTAACATCTTTTTGAGTAACGATTCCGATTAAGCGATCTTCATCGTCAAGGACTGGAAAACCGCGATGATTGGATTGAGCGAAGATTTGAATGGTTTGAGCCATATTCATGCGGTGGTTGAGAGTTTCTACCTCTTTAGTCATGATATTCTTGGCTTTGAGGCGAATAAAAGAAGTGGGTGCTCGATCGTCAGCAGAATGGAGATCGATGCCGTTTAAATTGAGCAGCCTTTCGTAGAGAGATTTGGGGGATAATTTTTCGGCGATAAAATAAGCACAAAGGCAAGTAATCATTAAAGGCAAGACTAAATTAAAATCTTGTGTCATTTCAAAGATAATTGCGATCGCGGTGATCGGTACGCGGATCGAGGCGCAGAAAAACGCTCCCATTCCAGCCAAAGCATAAGCTACTTGCCAATCTATTCCCAAAAGCCATTCCGGTAAAAGAGCCACCAAATGACCGACACAAGCCCCTAAAATCAGGGTTGGAGCGAATAAACCGCCTGGTGCTCCCGATCCGTAACCGACGATCGTCAAACCAAATTGTAAAAATAAAGTTCCTGTTGCTAATTGAGTATTTTCTGCGTCTAAAACCCTTTCTAAAACCCGTTCGCCGATCCAAAATTCAGGGGACAATAAAGCTAAAACTATACCAGTAATTAAACCAGCCAAACCGACTTTAACGGCAAATGGCAAAGATAATTTAGTGCGATAAAATTTTAAACTGTAAATTATACCTTCGTTAAAAATAGCCCCCAACAGCCCGATAATCGATCCTAATAAAATATAAAAAGGAATTTCTAAAAAGGTAAAATTAGTGGCATCGGTGGCGATGTGGACGTGCGCACCCAATTGCCGCGCTACTACCGAACCGACAAAAGAGCCGAGAATGGCAGTACCGAAAGTAAAGCTAGAGGCATCTTTACGGAGATCTTCAACTACAAACAAAACCCCGGCGATCGGCGCGCTGAAAGCTGCTGCTAAACCCGCTCCCGCTCCTGCTGCGACTATTTGCCGACGCAACCCAGATAAATGGGAGAAACGATTGCTTAAATGTACCGCACAAGCCGCGCTCATTTGAATTGTCGGCCCTTCTCGACCTAAAGTAAAGCCAGATCCTAAAACTAAAACAGCCCCGATTAATTTGACTATTGCGATGCGCAAGTTCATAATTACAGGGAGACCTTCTACATAGGCTTTAACTTGGGGAATGCCTCCTCCAGAGGTGGAAGGAGCGAATCTTTTGACGAACAAACCGGATAGCAAACCCCCTAACAAACCGATCGCTGGCAAAATTAATAAAGGGTTGTATTGTTCTGCTAAACTGATGCGCCAGTCTGCTACGAAGTCAATTCCTTCTTTAAGGGCGACTGCTGACAAGCCAGATGTCAAGCCGATTAGACAAACTTCAAGAAAGAAAATTTGTTTGAACGTGTATCGCCACCGTCGAAATAACTTCGAGCTAAAAATAAATGAGAGGATGTTTTTGCTTTTAAAGCCCATATATATTCGCTCGATCCATCTTTTAGAGGCTACGTTTATATAATTCCCGGCTAAGTTACAAAATATCTCTAGAGTAATTATCTTACTTATCTAGATTAACTTCTGCTAATATTTAGTCCAGATTCTACCAATAAAAACTGTGAAATTTGGTCAATGGCTTGGTTTTGTTTGTCTGATTACCTCGATTTATATTTTGTGGCAAATTAGACAAATATTATTATTAGTTTTTACTGCTGTAGTCTTATCTACAGCTTTAAACAGACTCGTCCGTCGCTTTCAAAATTTAGGAATCAAGCAAAGGGGTTTAGCTTTGGCTCTGACTCTTAGTTTGACTTTATTGATTTTAGCGTTATTTATTTTACTAATCGTTCCTCCATTTATCGATCAATTTCAACAATTAATTCAGCTCGTGCCAGATGTTTGGCTTCGTCTTATCAAACAGTTACGGGAACTAGAAACACAGTTACCAACAACGATACCAAATTTTTCGGATTTAGAAAGCGTTATTTCTCAAATACAGCCTTTTGTTACTAATTTATTGCGAAATTTTTACGAATTTTTTCAAAATTCTCTGGCTGTAGTTCTCAAACTTTTATTAGTATTGGTACTGACTGTAATGCTGTTGGCAAATCCTCAAGAATATCGAGAGGGTTGTCTCAAGCTTTTCCCTAGTTTTTATCGCAAACGCGCTCGAGAGATTTTTGATAGCTCGGAAGAAGCTTTGGGTAATTGGTTGGGAGCAATTACGATCGATTGTATCTTTATTGGTACTTTGAGCGGCATCGGTTTGTCAATTATTGGCATTAAATTATTGTTAGCTCATGCTTTGTTGGCCGGACTACTTAATTTTATTCCCAATATCGGCCCGGCTACTAGCGTTATTTTTCCTGTTATGGTCGCTTTACTTGACGATCCTTGGAAAATTATTGCTATTTTAATCTGGTATTTTGTGATTCAAAATATTGAGACTTATTGGCTCACTCCTAAGTTAATGAAGGAGCGAGCTTCTCTTTTGCCGGCGGTAACTTTATTCGCTCAAATCTTTTTTGCTAGTACTTTTGGTTTGTTAGGCTTGTTGTTAGCTTTACCTCTAACTGTTGTAGCTAAAACTTGGATTGAAGAAGTTTTGTTTAAGGATATTTTAGATCGATGGGAGGTACAAGAAAACATGAAATTTTCTTCTGTAATTCCCCTTTCTATTGAAGATAGCGAAACTAAAATAGAAACAATAAAAGAGGATAAATAGCAATTATTTTGTTACCATTCTCTTAAATCATTATCATCGAAATCGATTAATAATAAATGCAATATTTGCAAGAAACTGATGCTATAACTGAGGCGATCGCCGATTATACTAAGGCTAAAACTCTTTGGTTAGATACGGAAGTTGCCGATTATAATACTACCAATCCCCGACTTTCTTTAATTCAAATTTCCGACGATTCTACGGATCTTAAAGGCGATCGCGTGACTATTTTAGACGTTCTCGATCGCCCTAATTTAATCGATCTTTTTATTCAGGATATAATGTTAAATCCTGAGATCGAAAAGGTTTTTCATAATGCTAGTTTCGATCTCAGATTTTTAGGAAAACGGAAGGCTAAAAATGTTACTTGCACTCTCAAAATGACTGAAAAAATACCTTATTATTTAGTACCTTTACCCAATAAAAAATTAAAAACTTTAGCAGAACAATTATGTTATTTTCCTAATATTGATAAAACGGAACAATCTGGAGACTGGGGAAAAAGACCTTTAACGGAAAAGCAATTAAATTACGCTCAATTAGATCCGGTTTATGTGGCTGCAGTTCATCATCGTTTGCTGCAAATTTCTCAATTAATCGAACCAAAACCAGAAACAGAAAATATCGCCGAACTCACGCAACGTTATCGCGAAATCGAGCATAATTGGAAACAATTAGATACGGAAATAGAACATATTAAAGAACGTCTTAAAAAGGCGATGGAATATCACAATATTTCTCAATTAGATGGTTTTAAATTATCGATTCAAAATAGAACTACTAAAAAAATTGCTTTTAATGAATTGGCAAAAATTGCTTTAGCTGAAGGTAAAAATTATAATTTTTCAATTACTTTAACTAAAGAAATTCAAAAACAAATTTCAGAAATCATCGATCGCTTGCCAATAAAAGAGGAAGAAAAAAATGTTTTAATGTTAAAAGTCACCGAAGTAGAAGAAGACGATAATATTTCAGCTACAAAAATAGCAAAAGCTTCGCTGCGATCGGCTATTATTCCAGACGAAAATTTACCTTTTTAATTATTGGCTTTTGGTGATTAGCAAGTAACGAGTAACGAGTAACGAGTAACGAGTTTTTTAGTAAAAATATCGATAGATCTATTTGAAATAGTAGAAAATTTATACCTGTTACTCCCGAAACTTATCGTACTTTCCCCATCTTCCTATTTGTTACTGTAAAATACTAATAGCTTTAATTAAACCGCGACAAACACCACCAAGAAAATCTAAATCTATTGTCTCGATCGTATCGCTAATTTGATGGTAATGAGGATTGCGTAGAAAAGAAGTATCCGTCACCATCATCGCTTTATAATTATAATCCCAGAAAGGTGCGTGGTCGCTACGTCTGATATCTGGGACAATTTTACCTCGATTCGGTACGGTTAACCATTCGCATTTTGTCCCCAGTTTGCGAATATTTCGAGAAATACGAACTAAATCGGGTATGCTGGGTAGATTACCTACTAAAGCAATAAAATCGCCGCGATCGGGGTAAAAATATTTTAGTACTTCTGCTGGATATTTTTGGGAATTAGCAGATCGATCGCAATATCCGAGCATTTCTAGGGAAAGCATTAAACGTAAATTTTGTCCAGTTTCTTTTAAAAACTTTACATATTCTTGACTGCCGATTAAACCAGATTCTTCGAGATCGAAAGCCACTAATCTTACGGGAGTTTTAGGGGGATTGGTAGCGAATTCTCGAGCCAATTCTAATAATACGGCCACCCCAGTAGCATTGTCATCAGCCCCAGGAGATCCTAACACGGCATCGTAATGAGCGGCAATTAAAATCGGGGGTTTATGGTTAAATTTGTCAACAGCAGGAAGATTGAGAATGAGATTATAGTGAGTTTTGCCTTTATATATAAAAGAGTGAGTTTCTACTGTACCAAATTGTGCCATCTGTTGGCGAATATATTGCTGTACGAAAAAATGACCCCCAGAAGCAATATAAGGATCGCGATCGCGTACTATTTCAGTCAAATGGTGGTAAAGTCTTTGTTTTAAATCCAATTTAGTTACTCTGTTTCTGATTCGTCTTCATCGATGCTTAAAACATATTCTGTCATTTTTTCTGCTAAGTGAAGCACTACAGGTACTTGTAAAGTATTTTTGTACTGTAATGCCATTTTACGAAGTCGATGAGCTATTATTGCCCAATCTTCGGGGCGATCGCTTGGTTGAATATTTGCTATTACTAATTCGAGGATACCAGCATAAGATCGAAGAGTTTCAGGTTTATCTAATTTGCTTTCAGTTATTTTTGTTTGTGTCATTGTGGGAGATTTTTTACCGATACTAAGAAAGAGGCGATCGTTTTTTTTGTTAATAAATAAGCCATCAGTATTAGTGCTAGTTTTTTCTAGTTCTATATATTCGTTAAATAGCTGAAATAGTTGTTTATTTTTATCGTGTAATCCGTACCATTGTGGGGTTTCATTTTCATTTCGCACTCGTATTATTCGCAAACCTTTGGATAATTGAGGAGATTCTGTATTAAAAACTATTCCTTTTTTTGATATTTTTGTATCTTGTAACCATTGCCAATATCTTCTGATATTTTGAGCGTCGCAAAAGAGCAAGACATCTTTATTTCTTAATTCTTTGCTTTGTAAGCTTCGTTTAATAAATGCTTTGATTTCATTTTCGCGCTCTTCTAAAATATCTTCGGCTTTATTTGTATTTATTTTTCTCAATGCTTCTTGGTAAGGTATCCATAGATCGATACCGTTAAAAGTAGCTAAAATTTCCCAAGAGTCCGATCGCATTTTTACCATTACTGGTACGAGTTGTTTTTTGCCATCTGCGCTAGTTTTAGAAGTACGATTAACTAAAAACAGTCCAACATAAATAAGCGGATCTGGGAGTGTAGTTTGAGGAATAGATATTCGAGGTGGTTCGATTTGTACTCCAAGCGATCGCAGTAAATCTAAAAAACTGCTTATTGCTTTTTGTGCTAGTTCTTCTTTTAATTTATTAATTTTATTTTCTTCGCCTTTTTCTAAATCTCTACCTTCTTTTTTGGCATTTTCTCTAAACTTTTCTATTAATTCTCCCTGTTCTGGAGTAATAAATTGAGAAACGCGATCGACTCTTTGTTTAGCAAAGCCCAAACGAAGGGCTGATTTAGGATCTTGCCATTTTTTGCGCCAGTGTTCTTTACCGTAAAGCTCGATTAATACTGCTTTTGTAGCTTCAATTTTTGGCAATTTTTCTACTGCTTCTTTTACTTCGTTCATGCGTCGATCGATGGCTTGTTTTTTTTGTTTTATTTTGGGTTTGTTATCTGATAGATCTAAGCGATCGGCTAATTTACTAATTTCTTGGAGACGAATAGTAACAGTTAAATCGATCGAGGTAAATTTATATTCGTTATCTGGATTTGGATCTATTCCCAAGCAATAGCAAATAGCTTGTCTTAAAGCATCGCGAGTCGATTCATTTATATACCAAATTTCGATAACTAATTTATTGCCAACACATTCTAAAATAGCTTGGCGCAATCTTTGTGACTCGAAGTTTAGTTTTGCTTGAAATTCAGCTAATTTATGCTCGGATCTGGCTTGATATTCTTCTTCTGTTTCCTCTTCTTTTCTCTGACAATTTTCTCGATCTAACTTTTGTTTTTGTAAAAGCTTTTCTTTCCTCTGGTGATATTTTTCTTCTGTCTCTTTTGCTCTTCTTTGACATTTATCTCGATCTAACTCTTGTTTTTGTAAAAGTTTTTTAGATCTAGCTTGATATTTTTCCTCTGTTTCGGCTTTTTTCTTTTCCAGAGGTTTCATAGTCCAAGATGTTCCATCGGGTGATGGTAAATCGAATATTTTGGCTGAGTTTTCCTCATCTATTACAGCATCAAATCGATCGAAGTTTATTAACTCCCAATTGTCTTTTAAATGTAATGCTATTTGTTCGATTAATTGACGGCGATCGATTGCTGGTAAACCTTTTCCTACTTCATGTTTTGGGGTTATTCCATCTTTATAAGTAACGGCAATATTAGGAATGTTATTTACATTTAAAGCTGCGATCGGATCTTTTAAAATTTGTTCTGGGGTATGAGGAATGAGTTTATGTTTTAATTTTGCATCTAATTTTTCTAACATGGGAGCTAAATTATTATCCCAACGAGCAGATCCTTTCCAAACAATTGGAGCAACTTGAAAGTATTGAGTATAATCGGGATGATTTATATCGTTTCCCCAATTTAATTGACTGCGAATATAAACAGAACTCGATCGTCCTTCTGATAATAAACGAGTATCGGGAACGCTACACCATCTTCTAATACTTACATCGCATTGTAGTTGGGGATAGGATTGAAAAGGAACTGTTTGAACTTTTAAAGTAAGAACTACAGAATAGTAATATTTTTGCTCTTTTTTTGCATAACTTAAAGGAGGCCAAGATATTAATTCCGATCCAGATCCTCCTAATGGCGCGCAACGATAAAATTGTAATTTTTCCGAACTCAAATTAAACTCTAAACCTGGTTTACTTAATTGAGTCGCTACTAGATCTGGTAAAAGAATAAATCCGTTTGAATTGCTAATAATATTAGCCGTTCCGTTTTCATGTTGCGACCATAAACTTGTATTTAGTGTTTGAGTTTCCCAGATTAAACGATCGGGATATAAACATTTTTTAGCGTTATCTCTTTCTTTCTTTTTCTTGTCGGGATTTTTGTCAGGAAATTCTGTATCGATCCAATAAGACAAAATTACAGATAAAATCTCGTTTGAAATAGGTTCGCGACTGTACAGCCAGAAATTATTTTCGTTATTAAAAGGATATTCAATATGAATTAATCCAGGGACTAAAAGTCGCAAGGCACTCTGTAAAGATTTAATCGGAATATTTACTTTATCTGCGTTTTTACCTTCTCTTTCTGCCATTAAATTTTTAATTACAGGTATGGCTGGTTCTGGAAATTTAAGCACGGAAAATGTTTCTACTGGTAACTGTTTTTTGAGTCTGAAAGCACAGAGAGTAATTTTATTGTATTGAGTTCTCATGATTTTTTTTGCTCTAAATTAAAAAAGGTTTTTGGTCTTGGCGATCGCCTGGTAAAAAGGACTGTATAGCGATCGAACTATTTGTTTGTCTCGTGGATTTATTTCTGAGTTGTCTTCGTTAAAATAAGGCTCGAGTAAGTCTCGAATACCAACTAAAATACTGCTATTAGCCGTATCTTCTCCCTCCATTTTGGCCGTATTAATACTAAATTTAGCGTCGCACCAAAATATTTTTGCATCTTTTCCTCCGCGAATTAATCTCCCAATTACTTGCCAAAGCGAAACAGCAATATCCCAGTGTACTGCTTTTAAATCTTTTGCTTCTAAGCTTTTTAAGACTACTGGTAAATGTAGTAAATGAAGCCATTTCTTATAAGCATCTTGTCGAAAACTTTCTCCTATTTCTAAAATATTGCCCGAATAGTTTTTATAATTGTCGATCGCCCAACGATTTATAGAATGAATCGCATAACTAATATCGTCGGGAGTTGGATGAGGTAAAACTAAAAAATAGACAGCCCCAATTACTGCCATACCTCGATCGTCTACAATATTATGTCCCCTTTCGATCGCTTTTAATGGAGCTATTAAAATCTTTTTGTCCGATCTTTTAGCAAACTCCTTTACTCTTCCTCTTTGTAAAACATTATTTTGCTCGTCTTCTGACAACCAATCTAAAAGATCGTCATCTTTTGTTAAGGCAACTATTTTATCTTTCCAACCTAAATAAACAAGGCGATCGTAGACAATCCTTACTTGTTCGTAACTGTTTACAACTAATAGTATTTTCCTCCCTTCCAGTTCTTTTAGTATCTCCTCAAAATATTCTTCTTCTACTAATTTAGTCACAATTTCCTCTATTTTTTTCGGCTTCTTATCCCCCGATCCAGAAATAGAAATAGGTCGATTTTTATTGTCGTATAAAGTTAACAACTCAGAAGTAATTTTTAACTCTTTTACTTCTCTTTGGGATAAAACTGCTATTATAGGAGTATTGAGATGATATGCTGGGCTATTTCCTGCCCAACTCGTACCAGATAGTTCTATTGTATGGGGGCCGATTATATCGTCACCTGTAAAAAGTTCGTGAAAGTCGGATAATAACCAACGACCGACCCCAGTACAACGGAAAAATTGCAGACTGCCAAGCTTTTCTTTATAGGATTTATGATACTGGAAGGCTAATTGATTTCCCATCGGCATCGCTGGTATTATTGCCTTATATTCGGTTAGTGGCACTTCAAACCAGAGAGAATCATCTAATTGTAGTTTTAGCTCTTCTCGCACCTGTCTCCAGCGACTGGTGATAAAAAATAGTTTGTTTTGCAGCGTACAGACTAATAAAGCAAAATCAAGTCGATCGGCGATTTCTGTAATCTTATTTGAATCTAATTCAATATTTGCATTTTTTCTTACCCACTCTTTTAAAGCTTCCTCCCTGCCATTATTCTTGTGAGTGAGAATAAAAAGAGCATTGTTTTCGTTATCTAAATTATCCAGATAAGGTTCAAAAACCTCTTTCATCAAACTTTCATTCTCTAAATCTTCTGAAACTTTTTTTAACAGTAACCAGTCTGTAAAATAACTTTTCTTATCCCTCCATTGAGACAGTGCAGTTTTTTCGCTTCCCAATAAATTATAAATGCGATCGCTGACTCGTTTAGCTTCCTGACAAGCATCCCACCACTCGCTGACAACTTTATTAGAAATAGAGCGAGATTTTGTATTAGCTAAATGTGCTTCAACTTTGCCGACAATTTTATCTAACCAAGCATCTCTAGAAGGTCTTCTTAAAGTTTCTGCGGGGCTAAAAGCTTTATCTAAATAAGCTTGAACTTGGTCAACTTCATCGATAATTACTAAATCGCTGCATCGATAAACTAATTCGAGATAATTTATTTTTTCTGCGTTTATTTGGTGAGGTATTTTACTATAAATTAAACTGGCTGGAGTAGCGATCCAAATATTAGCTTTTACCAAATCTATTTCTTTGCGATGGTAAGGACAAATACTATAAGCAGGACAATAAGATTTTTTCTCTTTTTTTGAATTATCATCTATTGGTATTAAAGAATAACAAGGCTGTGCGCCGATCGCGAATGGTTCGGTCATTTTTGGCGTAACAAGTCCGCTTAACAAACAAGTATTACTTAAAAATGGAAAAGCCGGATGATTTTGATTGAATGGTTTATCTGGATCGCTATTGTAAACAGCTTGATGAAGTCTATTGAGATGACTTTTTTTACTGTAATTGCCCAAAATTGGAGCAATATTTGTAATTCCAACTTCAGTAAAAGTCTTAATTAATTCAAATATCTGTAAAACATCTCCTACTACTAAAGTGACGCGCAATTTTTTCCGATAAGCCCAGACTGCCAGAACTTTCATAAAATTAGATTTACCTGACGATAACATCCCGACTAAGTGCATTAGTCCGTTAATAGTAAAAGAATCGGTATTCTTGAGACTTACTAAACTATTTCGATCGTCAAACAATTGTAATTGGATCTGTTCTATACGACTTTTCCAGGTAGGTATTAATCCTGTTTCTCTTCTTCTATCGTCCATCCATTCCCCAGTATCTATCAATTCTTGCAAAAATAAATTTAGAGGTTTTCTTTGTCGACTACCTGTTAAATTATGACCGGATGGAGAAGATTGAATTATTGCAGGAGGTATAGTAATTGTTTCTTTTATATCTTTTACGACACAACTATATTTTTGATTTGCTTCAGCCCATTTTATTCGTCCTCTTTTTTCTAAATCGACTAGAGTAGTTAAGGTATTTTCATAAATTTGAAATCTATTACTAGCAATAGTTATATTAGTTCTTTGGCTAAAATCTTCTAAAGATTCCGATACTTCATAACCGCGTAAATTGCTGGGAAATTGACGATAATTTTTTAAGGCTTTTTCCCAAGTGTAAGGACTGCTATATTCTGATAATAAATGACGGGCTTTTGCCAGCATATTATAATTAGTATCATTCCAATTTTCATCGAAACTAAAATCGTAACCAGTCATTAAGACCCAAAAACTTTTTGCAGCAGCATTAGGAAGTAAAATTTTTAATAAATATAATGCTAACTCTACCTCGCATAACTGCCGATCTAAATCTAAATTTTTGCGCCATTTTGTTGTGTTTCTCATTTTTGAATACCCTGTAACTTATTCGCAACTTTTTTAACAAAATCCCTCTCAAACATTACTCGATCTTTTCTGAGTTTAGGTTTAATAGAACAATGACTGAGAAATTCTTGAATGTATTCTTTGCCATAGTATCTAATTTCATCAGCAAAAATAAAAAAAGCTTCTTTATAAGGTAGATCGACTATTTTAGGAATCGGTTTTTTAATACTTTTAGCTAAATTGTATGCAGACTCCCAAAATTTTACATCTACAGCCCAAATAGTATTATCTGGAAAGACAATATGCAAGTCATATTTATCGCGATCGGGATATAATTCTACTTCTAATCCTATTTCTTTTAATCGCTTTTCTAATCTTAATTCTGGAACTCCAGGACGATGAAAAAAATATCTCAATCCTGGTTTTAACCAAAATACATTTTCACCTCGATCGCGTTTAAAATGTTCGGGGGCAATATTTTCTTTAGCACAATGTTTGTTTTCGCATTTTAATCGATCTTCTAAAGTTAACCTCATCAATCCGCCACAATTTCCGCAACAAGAAAAATTACCGTTTTTTTTGTAAGAATCTGGAACTGGTTCGTAGCAAGATTTTAAAAGTTCTTCTAATTCTTGAAATTCTAAAACGCTTTTAACAGCTAATTTTCTTTCTGTAATGACAGGATTTTCGATAAGAAACCGTCGAAATTTTACGTATAAATCTGGATTATCGATCGAATTTTTAGCAAGTTCTTGAAATACTCGATCGGCTTCTTGAAAAAATGACTCGGATAACTCCTTACAAAAATCGCTTACTCGATCGTCTTCTATCAGTTTTTTATCTTTCCACTCTTCGGGACAATTTATTTTAACCGGCCAATCTTTTATCAATTTTTGACCCCAGTTAGTAACAAAATCGGGAATTCCTTCTAATAAACTCACAGACTCAAAAGTGCATTTCAGTTGTAACTTTTCTACTCCCAGTTGTAAAGAATCTGAATAAGGAAAAGGGATCTTTTTTTCGTATTCCAGCAAACCTACAGCCAGCGATCGCATTAAATTTTCATCTTCATTTTTATCTTCTATCTTTTCGTTATTTTGGGTTAAATACGAACTAACATCGTATCTTCTATGTCCCGATGGCGTTCTCGTAAATTGAATTTTTCCTTCATTTGCCCACCGTCTTAACGTATCTACACTTACCCCCAGTATTTTTGCCGCTTTTTTGGGATTGATAAATTCCGCTATCTCTCTTTCCTCAATATCGACTCGTACAGCTTACTAAAAAATATTGGTAAATCTAGGTATTTAATATTTTGTTTATTTTTTGCCGATAAAAATCTTGGTAAATCTAGGCATTAAATGCAATTCGATCGAACTATGGTTAAATTTAACTAAAAAATAGGAACTTTGTCGTGCAGAAGAGAAAAATATTGCAGTTTGTGCTAATTGCGATTTTAAGTTTATTGACAGTAAGTGCGATCGCTTTATTTTCCCTCGTTCCCAGTTACGCCGATGGCAAGTATAATCCTGTAAGTAATGCTAATCTCGAGCCTATTAGTACCTCAGCTAAAGAGTTACACTAGCCGATCTGCACGCTGATTCGTTACTGTGGGGAAGAAACTTATCTGAGCGATCTGAATACGGTCATGTAGACATTCCGAGACTGATAGAAGGAAATGTAGCCTTAGAAGTGTTTACAGTCGTGACAAAAGTTCCAACACCGTTATTGTTACAAGGTAATAGCGATCGCAGCGATAATATTATCAAACTAGCTTTAATACAGCGTTGGTGGCCTTCTACATGGTACAGTCTCAAATAACAGCAGGTTTGCTAGGTAAGATAGGAGCGCACGCTTTATAAGGAGATATCGATGCAAAAAAATGGATTTAGCGACGAAGAAATAGCAAAAATAATGGGTGTAAACGCGATCGAGCTTCTGAAAAAAGTACTTCGAAAGTAAAAATATCGATCGATCTAAAATCCGATCGCCATTTTCGGGAATTCTAAATAATGTAGCCTCTATCGGGAGAGCGAATGAACTGGGAATTCCTCTTAATGGTGGTTGTAGCAGCAATAAAGCGTACTTTACCTAAAGTTATAGAATATGTTACTTACGGAGTTAACGATAATGAAGATTTAAGCGAACAATATCAACAAATCAATTTAATCAATTTTCAACTCAACTATTTACAAAATCAAAATAATGTAGATTGTACTATTGCCTCGCAAAACAAACTCGATCGAGAACTTCAAGATTTTATTCAACTTGTAGAAAATATTCAGTTAGAAAAAAATTTAGACTTTCAAGATTGGTGTTTGCAACAGCAAAAAATTTTGCAGTTAAAATTATTACAACAAAATCACGCATTACAAAGACAATTAGTCAGCTATCACAGAGAACATTCTTTAAAACTGATCGAAGAACAAAAAAGAATTGAAAAATCTCCGATCTGGTTGCTAGTTGCAGATATTCTCGATTCTCCTCCCCAGGATGAATTAATTCCTCTCAGGGTTTTTTTTGCACCGCCAAAATTACAATTAGAAAGTTTTATTAATGCTGTTAAAGATCTCCCAAATATTGAGTTAACTTTATCAGAAGGACTGCGGCAATTTTTTCGTAAATATTCTAATTCTGGCAGACCAGTCGATTTTTTAGCTGGTACTTGGAAAACTCAATCTTTTCACAGCGAAGCTAGTATTAAAGCTCTTTTTGGCGTATTAAAATCAGAACCTACCTTAGTTTTAGAATCAGAAATTGATGGGGATTATCTTAATTCTCGTCTTGGTTATTGGGGCTTAAATTGGTCAAAATATTGTTACGAACCTATTATTTCTCGTCTGTCTTATCGAGAACTTTTATACGATTCTGCTAAAGAACGCGCTAAAAATTGGCTCAAAACTAAATATAAATTAATAGCCGCCGGAGAAAAAGAAGAAAAAATTGACGAACTTTACGGAGGAGATAACGTTCAAAATTTGATCTCTTTTCAAAAAGAAGAAAAATTTAAACACGTCGGTATCGATGTTGAAAATTTAGAGATTCATTACTCTATTAACAAACAAGATCTCGAACATTTAGCTAATTTTCTAATTTTTTGTAACTGCTTGTTCGCTGGATTGGTAATAGATGAATATTTTTTAGTTCAATACAATCTCCCCCCTTTATTGCCACTATTATTGCCAGATCTGACCGAAAAAATCCCGAAAAACGAACTTTGGAAACAAACCATAGAAGAAGTAATTTTATATTATCAAAAAATCTATCGCGCTTTAGAAGGAGAAAGATCTAGCCTGATTCCCGAATTGATTTTAGATTTAGCTCAAAGTTTAACCCAATTTCCCAATCAATCTTGGGCCGAAGAACAAATTATTTATTCAGTAGAATCTTGGTTAAAATTGCATAATTTATATCAACCAAACGATCTCGATACTTTATTAGATGTTCTCGCTTCAGCTTTAACTATAGAAGATAGCGAATATGTCGAAAAATTAAATCAATGTTTGGCAGGAATCGATCGCAATGCCAATTTAAGTATTACAGATTCTTACTATAAAAGAGGAATCAATTTTTATGAATTAGAAAAATACTCTCTGTCAATTAGAGAATTAGATCGGGCGATCGAACTCAATCCAGAATGGGCCGAAGCTTACCACACTCGCGGATTAACTTACGCAAAATTAGCAGAATATAAACTAGCCATTGCTGACTATACTAAAGCAATTACAATTAATAATGATTCGGCAGATTTGTATTGCGATCGCGCTAATTCTTACTCTAAAATCAGCGATTACAATAATGCTATTCTCGATTATAATAAAGCTCTCACTCTCGATCCCGATCGCATCGAAGCACAGAAAAATAGCGATATTTTACAGGGAGTATTAGAAGAATTACAACGTCAACAACAACCAGAAGAAAACACTTAATCATAACTCAGATTTTAAGGGGCAATTCATGATGTTATGGGTGGTTTTTTTACAGTCTGGAATATAACCCGGACGGCACTTTAAAATATCAATAATTATCAATTTTAAATTATTTTTAAAAGCCGATCTCACCTCAAGTTATGAAGTCGGTTTTTTTCTATTAGAACGTAGAGAGAGTAAACTATTATGTAAATATTTAGAATTAACAGGAATACTGCTGAAAAGAATCGATCGAGAGCTGATTTTTCTCCTTGCAATAGATCGTCTAAGCTACTAAACTGAGGAGCTAGAGTTATTAAGTCAGGTAAATTAATTACAAATAAATAAATTCCAAAAATAAGACCGTATAAATTTATTAGACGAAAAAACATCGTATAAGCCAGCAGAAAATATATAATTCCTGAAAATAAATATTTTGGCTCGAGGGAATTATTTAATAAATCGAATAAAAAAGGTAAAAATGAAAGAATACTGGCAATTAAAAACAAGCCAGAAGCAATATTATAAAATCTTTCATTCCTGCGGAAATGATTAATAACTATAAAGAAAATATCGTAAAAAAACATTAGCTACAAATATTCTCCAGTCAAGTTTGCCAAAAGGATAGACCTCATAGCAATTTTATTTTATTGATTTGCATATCTAAATTAAAATAAATGGACGTAACTGGACTCGAACCAGTGACCCCTACGATGTCAACGTAGTACTCTAACCAACTGAGCTATACGTCCTTACAGATTATTAATATATCATAGACATTGAATTTTGTTCGCGCAAAGATCGATTAATTTAAGCTTTTTGCATCTCGAGCGAATAAAAAATACCATTATCTGTAGCGAAAACTTCACCTTATGTTACTGGTTTTGCTAAAATATCTTGGTCAGCAAGAGACCGTTTAAATTAGAGATCGCGGTCGTAGCAATCTGACGGTGAAACTAAATAGAGTCTTAAGAGAAAATCTTTGAGTCAGTCAGCAAACGTAACAAAATTAGATACCTTAGCACAAGAACTGGCAGCAATTCAGCAAACTGGTTCTAAAAGGATTGCATTGCTGGGTTCGCGTCACGTTCCCATAACTCATCAACAATTAATCGAAATGATGAGTTACGCTCTGGTGCTAGAAGGGAATCGTCTGGTAACATCTGGTGCGACGGGAACTAATTCCGCAGCAATTAAAGGAGCGACTAGGGCCGATCCTAATCTAGTAACTGTGATTTTACCTCAAAGTTTGAAAAAGCAACCGAGGGAATCTCGCAAACAACTAGAAAAAGTCCTTCATTTAGTAGAAAATCCCCACAATGACGAACTAGCTTTAGGGGAAGCGAGTGCTTTATGCAACCGCGAGATCGTCTCTCGCTGTCAGCAACTTATTTGTTTTGCTTTTCACGACAGTCATACTTTGCTACAAACTTGTAAAGAAGCAGAGGAGCAGCGCAAGTTAGTTACTTTGTTTTATTTTGATTGAATAAAAATGAATATTTCGGTAAGTTCGATCTTGCTCTACTCGATCGTTGGAGCTTTTGTATTAGTATATTTACCTTTTTTGGTAGTTGGTTATCATCGCTTTAAAGTCGGGCCTGAAGCGTTAAAAAATCCTCGCGCTATGTCAGATAAATTGCCCGAGATCGCCCAAAGAGCTACTGCGGCCCATCAAAACTCCCTCGAAGCATTTGCTTTTTTTACGGCTGCTGCTTTAATGGCTTACGTCAGTGGGGTAAACTCAACCGTAGCAATAGGAGCGGCGATCGCTTTTTTGGTAGCCCGTTTGTTGTATTCGATTTTCTATATTGCAAATGTTGCCGTAGCTAGATCTCTGATGTTTGCGATCGGCTCGATATCAATTTTTACTTTGTTTGGTTTGAGCTTGGTAGCGGCAAATAGCTCGGTGTAATAAAACGGTTTCGAAGGCTCGAAACAAAACTTTAGGGATCTCTTTCGGGCTTTCGAGCTAATTTAATGAATTGTTGCAATACTCTCGAAGAATTATTTTTTTGCCAAGCTATGGCTAATTCTAGTTTGGGAAATTCTTCTAGTAAACTTCTACAAACAACTCCTTTCATGGTTAAATTTTGGCTGCTAGAAAGAATAAAAGATATTCCCACCCCAGCAGCTACTAAACCCAAGCGAGTTTGGGTCATTTCCACTTCTTGGACTATCTTGGGAACAAAACCTGCTGTTTGAGACAATTGTAAAAATTGCTCGTACAATATCGGCCCTTTTTCGCGCGGGTAAATAATTATCGGCTTGTCAGCAAGAGATGCGATCGAAACTTTTTCTTGCTCTGCTAACGGATGAGAGGCTGGGAGTAATACTAAGATAAAATCTTCTCTGAGAAATTGTAAATTAAGCGATCC
Source organism: uncultured bacterium (assembly GCA_964458305.1). Classification (GTDB taxonomy): domain Bacteria; phylum Cyanobacteriota; class Cyanobacteriia; order Cyanobacteriales; family JASJDA01; genus JASJDA01. Next base: position 27,289 of record CAYWIH010000031.1, read on the forward strand.
ATCTCGATCGCGTATGGGAGGATGGAGAAACCCGAGATCGATGCGATCGCCCTTTAATATTAGGTTCGCGCCCATTACTTATTTTGTGCCATTTCAATTATTTAGTAGTTCTGCATTGTTAATAGAAACGTAGATCGCTCTCGAGCTTAATTTAGTTGAAAAGGGAAAAATGTTCCCCTTTTCTTGTTATTTTTACAGATCGGCAAATACTTCTTTTGCGGCTTCGATCGTGCGGTCGATATCCTCTTCTGTGTGGGCTAAAGAGGTAAATCCGGCTTCAAATTGGGAAGGAGCTAAATATATACCTCGCTCCAACATTCCCCGGTGAAAACGGGCAAATTTGGCTAAGTCGCTTTTTTTTGCATCATCGTAATTGCGAACCGGGCCGGCCGTAAAGAACATCCCGAACATTCCGCTAATTTGTCCGCCGCAGACTTCGTGACCTGCTTCTTTAGCAGATTTTAATAGACCTTGGCTGAGTTTTTTGGTAATGCGATCGAGTTGTTCGTAAGTTCCTGGTTTTTGCAACAATTCTAGGGTTTTGATGCCCGCAGTCATTGCTAAAGGATTGCCCGAGAGAGTTCCTGCTTGATACATCGGCCCGGCTGGTGCGACCATTGACATGATATCTTTTCTACCGCCATAAGCACCTACAGGTAAGCCACCGCCGATTACTTTACCTAAAGTAGTTAAATCGGGAGTTACGCCAAATTTTTCTTGCACGCCGCCATAAGCAATGCGGAATCCGGTCATTACTTCGTCAAATACTAACAAAGCACCGTTATCTTGAGTTATGACCCGCAATCCTTCTAAAAATCCTGCATCTGGAGTCACAAAGCCCGAATTTCCGACGATCGGCTCGAGAATCACTCCGGCAATTTCATCGGGATTTTCGGCAAAGAGGGTTTTAACGGCTTCTAAATCGTTGTATGGTGCTGTTAAAGTGTTAGTTGCGGTAGATTTTGGTACTCCAGGAGAATCTGGCAATCCTAAAGTAGCTACCCCCGATCCTGCTTTGACTAACAGCATATCGGCGTGACCGTGATAGCAGCCTTCAAACTTAATTATTTTGTCTCTTTTGGTAAAAGCTCGCATCAATCTCAGTACCGACATACAAGCTTCAGTACCCGAGTTAACAAAACGAACTATATCGATACTGGGAACGGCTTCTATCACCATTTCGGCTAAAATATTCTCTTGTACCGATGGCGCGCCGAAACTAGTACCTTTATCTAAAGCTGTTTTTAATGCTGCAATTACTTCTGGATGGGCGTGTCCGCAAATTGCCGGCCCCCAAGTTCCGACGTAGTCGATATACTGGTTTTCATCGACATCCCAGATATACGCACCTTTAACTCGATCGAAGACTATCGGCTGCCCTCCTACGGATTTAAATGCCCGCACTGGCGAACTTACTCCTCCGGGCATTAGTTTCTGCGCTGTGGCGAAAATATCTTCAGATCTGCTTGTTTTTAATGATGTGCTAGCGATCGACATTTTTCTCCTTAAGTTAAAATTTGTATCTGTGTATTGGTTGGTTATACCTTGGTTACTTCTAGATATATCGAGACGCTTGTTTATTATTCTATGAATCGAGAGCAATCCTGGCTTAATTTATACAAACGATCGCAATTTATTTACTAACTTGTCCGCTCAATGATTAGTTTTACTTATATTTTAATTGGGACTAGATTTTAATTAAACTTAAACTCAAGAATTACTGAAAGATTTAATAATATGCTAGCTATGGGAATATCAACAAGTTCGTTTAAACGTAGTAACGATTTTGTCTTCACTGAAAATTATATTGGTGAAGCTTGGAAAATCCTGATAATTGATGAAGAAGTTGAATTTCACAAGCGGGTAGAAGCGGCTTTAGAAGGATTTAGTTTAGAAGAAAAATATTTAAAAATAATCTCAGCATTTTCAACCGAACAAGCTCGCAAAATAATGAACGATCGCCGCGATATTAATTTGATTTTGCTGGCTGCTTCTCACGAAGGGGAAATAGAAAGTATTGAATTAGTCAGGCACGTCAGAGAAAGACTCAAAAATAAATTAGTTAGAATCGATTTAATTCAGACTAGTCCCAAGACAAATCATAAAATTTCTTGGCTGCTAAAATATGACCTCAATAACTATCATATTAAGAGCCATTTAGACAGCAATAAAATATTAATTAATATTGTTTCAGGATTAAAGGCTTATTACCACGTAATTGTCGCGGCAAAAAGTAGAAAAAATTTAGCAAGAATTTATGCAAATTTTTACAATAACGGTCAAAATTTAGAAGAATTAGTAAAAATAAGAACTCGCGAATTAGAGGAAAAAAATAAACAATTAGAACAAGAAATAAAAGAAAGAAAAAGAACCGAAGACGAACTAAGAGAAAGCAAAGAAAGATGGAAATTAGTTCTAGAAGGTAATAACGATGGAATTTGGGATTGGAACGTTAAGACAGACGCAGCTTTTCTCTCAGCTCGCTGGAAAGAAATGTTAGGCTATTCCGAAACAGAATTATCGAATAATAGTCGTGAATGGTTAACAAGAATACATCCAGAAGATCGTCAAGAAGTAGAAAGTTTAATTAAAGAACATTTTCAGCAAAAAACCCCCTATTACACTAGCGAACATCGGGTACAATGCAAAGACGGTAGCTATAAATGGATTTTAGCTAGGGGAAAAGCATTATGGGATGCTTCAGGAAATGCAGTAAGAATGTTAGGATCTCATACAGATATCAGCGATCGCAAACAGCGAGAAGAAGCATTAAGATCGATCGCGCAACTGAAAGCATCTTACACGGGCAAAGAATTTTTTCGTCATTGCACCCAGAACTTAGCCAGACTTTTACAAGTAAGTTATGTTTTAGTTGCTACTTTTACTAATAAAAGTAAAACAAGAGTGCGAACTCTAGCATTTTGGTGCAAAGATCGTTGGGAAGAAAACTTTGAATACGATCTAAAACAAACAGAGTGCGGCAATTATTCTTTATGCGTCGGTTCGCTCTTAAAAGCAAATCCTAAATTAGCAAAATTAAACGTGCGCGGCGATTTAGATTGTCCTTTATACGATTCTGAAGATAATATTTTAGGTTATCTCGCAGTGTTCGATGTCAAACCGATCGATCGAGCCAGAAAAAAACAATTAAAACAGCTAATCTTCCAAATTTTTGCCGATCGAGCCGGAGCAGAATTAGAAAGACAACTAGCAGAAGAAGAACTAGAAAAACGAGCAAATAAAGATAGTCTGCTGAGTTTTGTTTGCTCTCAATTAATCGAACAAGACTTAAATAGCGCGATCAAATTTGCCCTAGAAGAAATCGGAGAATTTACCAAAAGCGATCGCAGTTTCATTATTAATTATCACCAAGATAAGAAAATTTGGAAAACTACTTATAAATGGTGCAATAACGGTCTAGAAACCAGGATCGATAAATGTCAAGACATACCGCTAGAAACTTTTACTTATTTACAAAAAAAACTATTTTGCGGCAAACCTTTATATATTAATTCTCTAGATGATTTGCCGCCACAAGCAGACAAACAAGCTAAACTAGCTAAAGTCGGGATTAAATCTTTGGCGATCGTGCCGATGTTAAGAGGCGATCGCGCGATCGGCTATCTCTGGCTCGATACGATCGCATCCCCGAAAACTTGGAGCGATGAAGAAATTAGTCTCTTAAAAATGGTCGGAGAATTTATCGCGATCGCTCAAGCCAAACACAAAGCAGAAGCAGCTTTAGTAGTAGCAAAAGAAGCCGCAGAAGTAGCTAACCGAGCTAAAAGCGAATTTTTAGCCCATATGTCTCACGAATTACGTACTCCCCTCAATGCCATTCTTGGCTTTTCTCAACTGCTCGGCCGCGACAGCCAACTGAGCGAAAAACAAAAACAACATTTAAGTATTATCAATTCTAGCGGCTCTCATCTTTTAGAGTTGATCGATGACATTCTTGAAATGTCTAAAATAGAAGCCAATAGAACCACTTTCAACGAAAATAGCTTCGATCTCTGTAATTTGCTCGATAACTTAGCGCAAATGTTCGGACTAAAAGCCGATCGCAAAGGCTTAGAACTAATTGTCGATCGCAGCGATCGAATCCCTCACTATATCAAAACCGATCAAGGCAAATTACGTCAGGTTTTAATCAATCTTCTCAGTAATGCGATCAAATACACTCAACAAGGACAAGTCATTTTGCGAGTTTGGATCGATACTGCTCCAGAAATAATTTATTTTGAAGTAGAAGATACTGGAGAAGGTATCGACGAAGATGAATTAGATAAACTCTTTCAAGCTTTCGGACAAACTAAAACGGGACGCAAATTCTCTCAAGGTACTGGATTGGGTTTGCCGATTTCTCAAAAATTCGTCCAGTTGATGGGAGGAGAAATTAAAGTCAAAAGCATACCCGATCGCGGTAGTACCTTTTCTTTTTCGATTAAAGTTACCATCGTCGATGAGAGCGAGATCGAAATAGAAAAATCAACTCGCAAAATCATTGGTTTAGCTCCAAATCAAAGAGAATATCGAATTTTAGCCGTAGACGATCTTGCCGAAAGTCGCCTTTTATTGGTCGATCTCCTCAGCGAATTAGGTTTTATCGTTTTAGAAGCGGCTAACGGTGCTGAAGCAGTCGCGATCTGGCGTAATTGGCATCCAGATTTAATTTGGATGGATATGCGAATGCCAATTATGGACGGTTACGAAGCCACTCAGAGAATTAAAGCTACTCCTTTAGGTCAGGATACTAAAATTATTGCTCTGACTGCTTCTGCTTTTGCTGAAGAAAGGGCTGTTATTCTCGAAGCTGGTTGCGATGATTTTGTGCCTAAACCTTTTCGAGCTGAGGAAATTTTAGATAAAATGGTTCATCATTTAGGTGTTTCCTATCTTTACGACGAAACAGCTCAAAGTGACTTTTTAGGGAGCGATTCTCGTCAAGATTGCGAGATTAACCAAAAAATTCAAGTTTGCTTGTCTCAAATGCCTTTAACCTGGGTAGAACAATTGTATCAAGCCGCGATCGAATGTAGCGACGATCTGATTGTCGAGCTTTTAACACAAATTCCTGACGATCGAGAGAAAACAGCTTCGATATTACAGGATTTAGCTGAAGATTTTCAGTTCGATCGAATTATTCAATTTACTGAAGCGGTACTATCAAAAAGATCGAGTTAGAAGTACATATATACTCCTAACTTAAAGAGAATATTACTTACCTTTTTGTGGGTTTTTAGCCTGTTCTAAAGCTATTTCTTTCATCGCTTGAAAAGAGTTGCGATTTGAATTACCTTCGATCGCTTTAACCGCCAGATCTTGAACTTGTTTGAGAGCGGCATCTAATTGCTTGGACAAGTTAGCAATTTTGGCTTGCTGGTTGAGAATTGTTTGTTCTAAAGATTCGATTTGTAATTGATAATTATGTTTTTGTCCTTCGACTTCTTTGGCGCGCAAATCGGCTGCAATTCTGGCTTGATAGTTACCAATATTTTGACCTTGTTGTTTACCGTTTTGAATATTTTCTTCTAGCTTATTCTCAAAAGCTGCGACCTTTTCTTTAGCTTCAGCATATTCTTTTTCCTTTTTAGCGATCGCTTCTTCTCTTTCTTGCCATTGTTTTTCTTGTGCTTCAATGGTCTCTTCTAATTCTCGCTCTAAATTCTGCTTATTCTGTTCGTATTCTTCTTCACTCAAATTCCTTTCTAGTTCTAAATTATATTGATATTCTTCTTCGTTTCTTTGTCTATTTTTTTGATAACTTTCATTACGTTCTTTTATCAGTCTGCCGCGATTTTCTTGCTCTTTGCGCCAGGCTTTTTTCAAGTCGTCAATTTGTTTTTCGAGAGTCTCCTTTTGCTGGCTCAATTCTTCTGCAAATGTTTTAGAATTTGACTCGTAAGATTGAAATAATTCTTCTAAAGTATTTTCTTCTACTGATTCTAATTCATGTAATTGTTGAAGTTGTTCCTTTTCTGCTGAGAGTAATTCTTGAATTTCTTGTAAAGATGAAGCTTCAGTAATTAATCTTTCCGATAAATTGCTAACAGCACTACCAAACCCCAGCTGTAAACCCTTCAAACTTTGAATTACTTCCAAAATATTTTGCCGGTTATTTTGATGAGAATTATTAAATTTATTATTATTAGTTTTCACCGGAGATGTCACGATATTAGCTACTTCTTCAGGAATGGTTTTCTTGAGCTGTTTAATTTCTCTTTCCAAACTTAATTTTTCCTTTTTCAGTTCCTCAAAAGCATCTAAAATTTCTGCTTTAGTATTTTTAGCCGTTACTCTTTTATTCATTGTTTTGATTTACTCCTAGATTAAATTGGTTTCGATCGCGATTAATTACCAGTCGGAAAAGCTCTCATTGCTAAATTTTGCGCTTGGGTTGTTACTTCTTGTAACTGTCGGTTTAATTCAGTAATTTCTTCTGTTTGTCGGGCGATCGTACTTTGTAGAGATTGAAGTTTTAACTCGTAACCCTGTTGGCTAGCTTCCCATTCTTTAGCAAATAAATTGCTTTTTACTTTCGCTTCATCTAGAGCTTTTTTAATTGCTTTATCTTTAGCTTTTTGATACTCTTCTTTAAGCTTAGCTTCAAAGCCTTCAATTTTCTTTTTATTAGCTTCAAATTCAGCTTCATTTTCGGCTAAATATTGTTCTCTTTCTACCCAAATTTTTTCTTTATCGCGAGCAGTTTCCTGCATTTTTCGTTCTTGTTGTCGTTTATATTCTTCATATTCATCCATTTCTATTTTGCGAACTCGCTCGATTTCATATTGATAATCTGCCGCTTCTTTTTCTCTAGTATTGGCTAATATTTCTGCTGCTTCTGCTATTTGGATCTCAAACTCTTGTTGTTCTATTTCCCAATTCTTCCGGCTTTGAGCCATTTCTTTGTCGATCGCTTCTTGTTGTCGGGCCGTATTATCTTGTAATATTTTTAATTGCTCTTGATGTTCTTGTCGAAGAATATACAATCTGTCGGCAACTAATCGCACTTTACGCAATTGTTTCAAATTTTCAGTTTCGATCGCGATCGCTTTTTTAAGTTCTTCTAATTTAGAAGATTCCCCGTCCAATTTTTCAGTAAGTTCATTGATAATACCGCCAAAATCTAATTGTAAAGAAGCCGTTTGATTGACAATTCGATCGACGGTATAATCAGCAACTGTTTCTAATAATTGTTGATTTTTTTCCTTCTCCGCTTCTTCTTCTTTTGTCGCTACTTTCGAGTCCCCTTTTTTATATTCAGCTATTAGTTTGTCAAAAGCTGACATAATTTGACTTTTGCCCTCTTGTGGTAAAATTCTATCCATGTTGATGCTCCAAATTCAACGTACTTATTGCTGTAAAGTTTGTTACCAATGCGATCGAACCTGAATCGATTAGCTTATAGTTATATAGTTCCCGTCTGAGAAACTTTGTTTTACAAACTAAAGAAGCTATAATAAGACTCAGTCTTATTTTATGAAAAATTAATCAATTAAGTTATGACTATCATAGACTTAATTGAAAACTGAGTCAAGATAAATGTTGACTATTTTATTTAAAAAAAATTAAGAGCTAAAAACATTCAGAGGAAAAATACAGTGAATCAAAACTTCGGTCAAGTAATCAGACAAGCAAGAAAAGACAAAGGATTCTCCCAAAGAGAATTAGCCAAAAGAATTGGTCTAGATTTTACTTACCTATCAAAACTAGAAAACAGCAGAGCCGATTATCCTCCTAAAGAGGACGTAATTAGGTCTTTAGCCCGCAATTTGGAATTAGATGAAGAAGAATTAGTCTTTCTTGCCGGACGAATTCCCCGCAAAGAAGAAGAATTGCTCAAGCTTAACTATAAAGCAATGCCAACATTATTCAGAAGAATTAGAGAAAATCCGGAATACGCTCGACAGCTCTTGGAGAAAGAAGAAGGAGCTGAAGATCGAGATAAGGAGTAACAAAGTTGGCTATATTCAAACCGTTTCGGTTTATCCACAAACAAGAGATAGAAGCTAAGGCCACCGATATTTTGAGACGCATCGAGCAAAAAACTCAAAATGAAGATTGTATGTGGCCTTTAGACGCTACTTGCGTAGCTGAATTTTTAGGTTTGGATGTGGTTTGGGATACAATTCCTGACGACGAACAAGGAACTATAGCTGCAAGAATCTTACCTTTAGAACGTCTGATCGAAATAAATGAAGATTTACCGATTTGTCGGGGTGGATTTGGCGAGTCGACGATCGCCCATGAAATCGGACATTGGGTATTACACGTCGATCGCGCCGCAGTCAATCGCTTTTCGAGATTGCGAAATAGGGGGGTTCATATCAAAGTAGATCCTTTATTATGTCGCAACGACAACACTGTAGCCGGTATTGAATGGCAAGCACAATATTTTGCTAGTTGTCTGTTAATGCCTGAATATGTTTTGCTCGAGCAGCAGATCGGCAAAGATTTAACCAAATGGCCCGATCTTTATCAAATCGCAGCAGAATTGGGTGTCAGCATCTCTAATCTAGTTCATCGTCTTAAAGATCTCGACTGGATTTATCTCGATCGAGATTCTCGCCAAATTTATCCAAGTAAGGGGTTTGTGGCCGATCGAATCGTAGCAGCAGGATAAGTCTTTTTCGATTAATTTGGATCGATCTTGGGTAATATTTCTTCGCAATGAAGTATTACCTTTTTTTATTAAATATATAAGCTAGCTACATAATCACCGTAACCGTTGTAGGGTAAAGTTTCTTTAATTTCCCAAGTCAAATTAGGGCCTTTACTGATAAACTTCTCTCTAGCTTGAGACCAACGGGGATGGGGCTTATTGGGATTTACATTGGCTTCAAAATCGTATTCTCTAGGATCGATCGTATTCCAATAGGTAGCGGGTTGAGATTCGACAAATTCAATTTTGACGATCGATTTTGCTCCTTTAAAGCCGTATTTCCAAGGTATCACCATTCTGATTGGCGCGCCGTGTTGTTTGGGCAGATCGTGACCGTAAATGCCAACGGCAAAAAATGCTAGTTCGTTAGCCATTTCTTCGATCCGCAAACCTTCGTGATAGGGCCAGGGAAGGGGGCCGAAAACTATTCCGGGGCCGGTGGTAACATCTTTATCGTAAAAAGAAGTAAAACGGACGTATTTGGCGTTAGGCTTGGGATCTACTGCTGCTATTAAAGACTTCATCGGAAAGCCGATCCAAGGTAAAACCATCGACCAAGCTTCAACGCAGCGAAAACGATAAATTCTTTCTTCTAAAGGGAATTTTTGCTTGAGATCGTCGAGATCGTAGGTGCGGGGATTATTGACTAAACCAGTTACTTCTACTTGCCAATTATTTGTCGGTAAGTTTTGTGCTTTGAGCCAAATGTTTTTAGTCCGACCGAATTCATAAAAATTATTGTATTTTGCCGCTAATAATTCATCGGCGATCGGGCGATCGACTGTAGCAAAATCGGGATTTTTGGTTGCCGATTTAATTTTAGATAAATTTACAGATTTTTCAAGAGCTTTTTGCGATTCTGATTTGTTAGCATCGCAACCTGCAAGGGGGAGCAAACTAGCACCAATACTAGCACTGACAATGCTTTTAATAAAGCGACGGCGGTTAAAATAAGCACTTTCGGAGGTAACTTCTGCCTCGGAAATTTGCCAAGATTTAGGTATGCGAATCAAATTCATTAGCAAAAGTAGCGATCGGGTAACTATACAATATTTAACAATAACATTTTTTGGTAAAGATGAATTTAACGCGATCGATCTTAATTAATTATCTTTTTGACCCTTCATGTTTCTTCTCATTTGCTTTAGTTCGCTTTCAATATCGTCGTTTAGCAATGTGCGATC
>CAYWIH010000031.1:37234-38884 GCA_964458305.1 uncultured bacterium
TAGATTCAGTATATTTAAGGGAAAAAAATTTAAAATTTCAATAAATTTTAAAATTCAAAATACTTAAGTAATTATCGATCTCAAACCTTATTTTTACAGATTTTTTATGACTTATTAATCGGTTAAAATTGAATTAAAATTATTCTTGATAAAAATTGTGTTTCGCCTGAACGATCGCGCTTATAAAATCCTCAAAACAGAAGTAGAAAGATGTGCAGCTAAAGATGAATTTGCAGGGGATGTCCAAAAAAATATTGTCTTAAAACAATTAGAGCAAATGCGCTCTCAAAGAGGAAATCCAGCAACAGCAACTGAATTAAGTCACATAGTTTCTATTTATCCAAATTTCCGCGCTAAAGTTATCGATCGAGCGGCTAAAGCAAATCAAACAAATCCTTCTTATTTAGGAATAATTACAATTGCAGCAGGTAGTATAGTAAGTTTAGCAGGGATAGTTTGGTTAATAAATTTACCCTATCCTATGATTAGAAGGCCGGTAGCAAAAGTAGCACCAATATTATTATTACCAAGTTATATCAGCATGGATCGTAACTATCGAGAAGCGATAAGTAACGTAGAAGAAGCAGAGCAATTAGTAAATCGAGCGACTTCCGGTGCAGATATAGAATTAGGAGATAAAAAAGTTCAAACAGCACAAAAAAATCTCGATGCTCTACCAGTTTGGTTTTTAGGTTACGAACCAAAATTTTATTGTAGTTTGTTAAGTTGTAATTGGCGTTTTACCTTCGATGAATTTGAAACTGCTCGTAAAAGAATTGGCAGAATGAAAGGGGTTGTTTTTCAGGAAAGAAATGCTTTAAACGAACTAAAAAATACCGAAAGAGAGATTGAAATTGCCAAACAAGAATATAAAAATGCACCCACAAAAAAAATTAAACAACAAGCGATCGATGCTTGGCAAATAGGAATAGATAAAATCGAACAATTACCCCCATCTACATTAGCAGGAAAACAAGGTTCAACTAAGCTTAGAGCCTATGAAAGAGATTTTGAAAAAGTTGTCGGTTATCTAGCCGGAAATAATCGAACTTCTACTTTAATTAAATCCGCACAACAATTTGCGATCGCCGCAACAGATTTAGGAGAAGAACCACCATTAAAATATTATGAATGGCAACAAAAAGAACAATTATGGTTTGAAGCGATCGCTCTTTTAGAAAGAGTGGATCTCTCAGATCCTAACTACGTAAAAGCTCAAACTTTACTAGCAGAATACAAAACAGAATTAGCTAAAGTTAGAATCGAAAAACAAAAAGAAAAAGAATCGATCGCCGCTTTAGAAGAAGCTCAAGACAGAATAGAAAGACTTTTAGCTAATAATAAATATGACAATCGCGAGCAAATTATTTCTCAATTACAAGGCATTATCGATCGTCTTGAAACCGTTCAACCTGGAACTACAGCTTATCCTAAAGCTCGCCAACTTTTAACTTCAGCAGAACAAAGATTGGCTCAATTTCAACAGTAAATAAATTTCAAAGAGCCGAGAAAAAGCATTTTAAATTTAGTTTAAGCTCGGCTTTTTTTTTAGATTTTAATTTAATTTTTATACTTATAAGAACATACTATTATTTTGAATTTTTACTTTGTTTTAAGATGATTGACAACAAATATTAAAAATTAGTTCCG
>CAYWIH010000032.1:0-9031 GCA_964458305.1 uncultured bacterium
CGAGTTAACTTCGCAAAAAAGAGCGGAATTAATAGAATTACTTCAAGATGAATCGATCGAAAACCAACCTGATATCGACTTAGATAAAATATGTGAAAATTGGTGTAGCGGATAAGAAAGCAAAGGATTTTTGTTATATCTTTAAAGTGAGAATATAAGGAGGTGGATTATGGTTACTTTAGTTCGTTACTCCATAGCAGACATTAAAGATGAAACTCGGCAATTAGTAGAACAAAACAGCATCGATCGTCATCAACCAATTTATACTCTTTGTCAGTATATTCCTCCGAGTCGATGGCAAGAAGTTGAACGAGAATTAGAGCTAAACGATTTTTTACTCCGAGACCAAATTATCGATCTATTGCCTCAAGAAAGATGGCAAAATGATTGAGGTTTATTTAATTAATTGAGCGACTTTTATTGCTGAAGCGATCGCTCCTTCGTGCAAACCATCTGCGAGATAAGCTCCGGTATGATAAGTATTATTTTTACCGTTAGCCTGGATAATTTCGTTTCTGTAACGGAAAGATGGGACGGTATATAAAGGAGTAGAATGATCTTGAGAATGGATAATTTTATTGGGGTCGATCGCCCGATCGAGATCGAAGGCTAAACTGTATTTTATGGGGGAAGAAATACCGCAAATTTGGTTGAGATAAGCGTTGTAACCCCAGCCGTTTTCGGTTTCAAAAAAATCAAATTCAGAAAATTCCTCGATACCATATCGATCGTATAAAGAAGTATCGGTATGTATAATTGTGGTGGCTAAATTTTCTTGCCAAGGTGAAAACCATCTTATTTCTCGATCGGTGGGATCGAAAAGTAATTTCATCACTCGATCGGGGGGAGTTGCAAAAATAATTTTGTCAAATTTTTCTGTTTCTCCGTTTAACAGTTTAATTTCAACACCATCTGATTTTCTAGCAACACTATCTACTTCTGCATTAACAATAATTTTCCCTTTAAAGCGATCGAGAATTCTTTCAATATAAGAATAAACCCCACCTTTTATTCTCAGCCAATCGACAAAAGTATAATCTTTTAAAGTAGGAATTGCTAATTCGGCGGGAAAATTATTAATAAGCTCGAATTTCAGCGAATAAGAATACATAACTAGCAATTTAATCCAGCAATTTCTAATACATTGCGATCGCAAATATTGAGATAAACTTTGGTTATGTAAATTTTTTTGCTGGGCTAAATAAGTTTTAATCCAAAGTCCCGCCGATCGAGCATAAAGAGTATCGAGACGGAGATATTCAATTAGTTTTTGAATACCCTGAAAATTCTTGGCGATCGCACCAGCAGAAAGAAAATGACGACCATCTTTTAAAAACAAACTAGATCCCAAATTAACAGGTTCTAATTCTATTTCTAATTCTTCCATCAAGGCAATAAAATTGTGAAATTTAACCGGAAATTCTAACACACCAGCTTCTAAAATTCGATCGCAATTAGATCGATCGGGTAAAATATTTTTATTTAAAGTGCGAATATGTCCGCCTAAAATTGGTTCTTTTTCTAAAACTGTAATCTGATGTCTTTTGCGATCGAGCAAATATGCTGTAACCATACCGCTAGCACCACCGCCAATAATAGCTATTTTCATTTTTTATTACCTCCTTATTTTGCTAAAATTGCATCTCCAGATAATATTTGATACAAACGCGCACCAGTCCAAAATGTGGGTGCAAACCCCGGATATCCAGAAGAAGCATTACAGAAATAGAAATTATTCAAAGATGTTTTATGATTCAGTCTGCCGATTCCCATATTTTTAGGGGTTAAACTAGAACCGTAGGAATTGCCTTGCGGACACCAACAAAATCGTTCGTTTGTGGTAGGACTTCCAGTAATTTTAAAAACAATATGCTTTCTAAAATTAGGAATATAATGTTTTTCGACTCGGTCTAAAATATATTCGAGAATGTCGGTTTTTTTCTGTCTGTAAGTCTTTTTATCGGTTTCATTAAGTTGTTTGAAATAATCGTAATTAGCAACAGTTAAAAACTCGATAATTTGACAGTCTTCAGGACAAGTATCTTTTTCTTTGGTGAGTAAAGTAGGTGTCGTGATAGCAAAACTGGGATTAGAATAATCTTGCTTTTTATACATTCGATCGAAGGTTTTATTTAAATCTTTTTCCCCAGTATGGAAAGTATTCCATTTTCCGAAACCATATTCTCGCAAATCAAGATCTTTAACGACACAATAAGCCATAAAATTGGAAGGAGAATAGTCATAATCGAGTTTTCTGCGGATATTTGCCGAGAAATTTTCTAAGCCAATAATTTGGGCTGCTTTTTTCGGATCGATATTACAAATAACATTTTCTCCTCGATATTTTAAAATTCGATCGCTCTTTTTATCGATCGCTTTAACTCCGGTTACTGTTTTTTTATCTAGCAAAAATTGGGTAACTTCGCGATCGAGAATGACTTCTCCTCCGTTTGCTTCGATAACTTTAACTAGGGAATTGATGACGTGTTTAAAATGTTTGGTGGGATAAAAAGCTCCTTCGATATAGCCAGTAAATAGGATAACCCAAGCATAAAAAGAGACTCGATCGGGAGGTAGTAAAAAATCGGGCCATTGCAATGCTAAAAGTGTTTGTGCTTCTTGAGGTAAATTAAAGCGATCGAAGACATTTTGTAAGGTGCTATTGAGATATTTTACGGCACAAAAAACATCACTAAAATTTTTAAGCAAGTCAAAAGGATCGATCGGAAAAGATAAATGTTTTAAACCTTTTCTAGTTTTGTTAACTTCGAGAATAAATTGACGAATATTATCCCTATTTTCGGGAAAAAGATTTGATAATCTTTTAATTAATTCTGTAGAGTCTGAAGGTATTTTAAGCTCGTAACCTGGCATTTTCATGCGATCGAATCCATTAGGATCGTATCGCTCGAAAGTTACTTCTTTATCTAAGTTTAATTTTTTTAAAACTCGATTGACAATTGCTGCTTCACCACAATCCCAAACATAATGAAGTTGAGCGTTAAAAGTATATTTTTTAGCCATAGTAAAGGTGTGGCCGAAACCTCCGGGATGCTCGTGAGCTTCTAAAATTACCACTTTTTTGCCGGAGTTAGCCATTAACGCACCAAATACCAATCCCGACAAGCCACTACCGACAATTAAGTAATCTGTTTTCATGGTAAGTTGCCTTTAATTGATTTTTAATAGGTATCTAAAAGAGCGTATTTTTTAGGTTTTTCTGCAAAATAAATACAAATTTGTCATTATTTTCGAGGGTTATTAATTATTTATTTGCAGTATTTTTATCTGCGATCGAACTCAAAAATTTTTCTAATTTTTCGATTTGCTGCTGTCGATCTCAATGTTTTTTATGCTATTTTTTCTAAGCTCGATCGTCTCTCTAAAAAGCTCGGCTTAGATCGTTATTTAGATTCGATCTTGACAAACAATCGCTCTTGATATTAATATTCTAGCTATTAGAATCTAAGCTAAAAAAAATTTATCGTTTTAATTAAAATAAAATAAAAAATCTTAATATTTTGTCAAAATTACCCCGATCGATCGACTTAATTGCCAGTAAGTTAAAATTAAAGTATCTAAATAAAAAAGAAAGAAGATTAAATAAAGTAAGACAAAAATATCTTTAGTTGCGATCGAAAATGACAAAAAAAAATCATTTGCATAAATTAAATTATCGAGGATTAAGAAGCTCGAAGCACAGTAAATCTAGTAACTCTAACTCCTTCGATCCTTACGATAGCGAAATAGATAAAAAATATTTCGATCGCTATTACTCTGCTTTTAATTCGACAAAAGGGGATTTAAAAATAGAACAATGTTGCTTAAATCCAGATTTTATAATGCCCGTAACCAAAGCAGAAGTGAGCAGAAAATTAGAGCGATTGCCGAATCAATTTTTAAAAGATTTAAAAGGAGTAATGCTACTAGGAGGGTCAAAAAAACAGCTAAAAACAGCTTATTCCGGGCTTTCTTGTTACGGAACTTATTACGATCGAGTTATTTTTCTGCTAGCATTTCCAAAAGAACAACTAACAACCAGTTACGTCAATCTTCCCGCCCCTCATATCAAAAAAGATTACGAAAAAGCTGGTGCGATCTATTATTGCAAAAACAATCTTTGGCACAGATATTTTAGCCTGAATGCTTTAAAAACTTTTTATTTAAACGATGTTTTAATTCACGAATTAGGACATCACGTCGATCGAAACAACAAAAACGACGATCTCTCAGCCGAAAAATATGCCGAATGGTTTGCCAGACAATACGGTTATAAATCTAAAAACTTTTTTTGAAATCTAACTAAAATCCGATCGCGCTTCAGTTCAGATAGCTTTAGATACAATAACATTTACAGTTTCTCGATCGAAAGAATAGACCCATTAAGCACAAAAGGAGTTTTTTCCATTTCCAGCAAAAATGCGATCGATCTTAAGAAGCTGAAAGCCTCGATAAATAGTAACTCGAACAATGATATGAGCGATCGTGACGATATATCGGTAACAAACCAACCCCTAGGAAAAGTTTACCTAGTTGGTGCGGGGCCTGGAGATCCCGGGTTGCTTACCCTCAAAGCCAAAACTCTCCTCGAACACGCTGAAGTGGTAGTATATGATGCTTTAGTTAGTCAAGAAATTTTAACTAAAATTAATCATCGGGCCGAAAAAATCGATGCCGGAAAAAGACGGGGAAAACACTCTTTACTACAAGAAGATACTACCAAAATATTAATCGCAAAAGCAAAAACCAACTCGATCGTCGTGCGACTAAAAGGGGGCGATCCGTTCGTATTTGGTAGAGGTGGTGAAGAAATGGAAGACTTAGTTAAAGCAGGAATACCTGTCGAAATAGTCCCCGGAATAACATCGGGTATCGCAGTACCCGCATATGCCCGAATACCCCTAACCCATCGCGCTTACAGTTCTTCTGTCACTTTCGTTACCGGACACGAAGCAGCCGGGAAATATCGACCTCGAGTCAATTGGGGGGCGATCGCCAAAGCCTCGGAAACTATTGTAATTTATATGGGAATTCACAATCTCCACAATATTGTCCCGCAATTAATTGCAGCAGGTTTGAATGCCAATACTCCGATCGCCCTGATTCGCTGGGGAACTACTCCGCGACAGGAAGAATTAATAGCAACTTTAGAAACAATTGTCAAGGAAATTGAAGTTAAGAAATTTGAAGCACCAGCGATCGCCGTAATCGGTAATGTTGTTAATTTTCGCGCCTTTTTATTCCAGTTGCAAGATAATAATTAAAACTATTTTGTCAAATAAATGGCATCATAATTTATGATGAGAACTTAATCTGTGGGATTGCTACGGAATAAGAATTACAATATACTACGATCTATCGATTGTAACAATTGCACCAGTAAATAAAAAAGTGTCGAAAAAGCCAGAGGGATTAAGAACCGTTTATAAAAAGCAAAAATCAACTAACCAAGTTAAGACGTTTTCAGAAAACGCCCTATCAAGGTCAAAATTTTTCTCAAAGATAAAATGGGTCAGATTGGCAAAATTCATCGATCCCAATTCTTTATTACTGGATATAATCTCAAAAGATTCGACTAGTGCGGGTGCAATTTATAGCAATAGAATTAAGATCGACCATTGTAGTGAGACAACCAATGAAAAAGTCAATTTTTTTGAGAGGAAAGATGCTGAAAAGAATTTTTTTGCTAGTTTTAGCAACAGTATTATTCACTTTTGAACTATCTGTCAGTAGTGCGGCAGCATTAGAATTAAGTGAAGATGTTCGTACTGTAAAATTAAACGAACAAGGCGAAGAAACTGTGATCGGTCTTAAAGAGTATAAAGTCGGAGAAAAAATCTTCGTAGATACTTGTTCTCAGTGTCATAATGCTGGCAGAACTAAAACTAACCCTAACGTTACTTTGAGTTCTAGCGATCTTAAAATCGCATTTCCTCCCCGCGATAACATCGAAGAGATGGTAAGTTATTTGAAAGAGCCTTACAGCTACGACGGGGAAATAGATATCAGTTTATTACATCCCAACACCAGCAGATCCGATATCTTCGCAGAAATGAGAAATTTAAACGAAGACGATCTCGAAGCAGTTTCCGGCTACATTCTAATTCAGCCAGCAGTTCGTGGGGATGAATTCTGGGGAGGGGGTAAAGTTTTCAATTAATTAAATTGCCTCATTCTGTTTAAATTTGAAACGAACGATCGAGCATCAGCAGTCGGCGATCGGGCTATTTTTATTCGCAAAATAAATGTAATTCGATCGTCGATCGCTGATAATTATAATTTTCAGAAAATCTCAGTTGCGGCTTTTTTTGAATTATTCGGGATATTTAAAATAAAGTTGAAAATCTAATTGTAAATTTCCCAATTGCCAATCTTTACTAGGAAATAAAATTTCTACTTGACTTTCTTCGTTGAGAAGCTGAGATAATTGACATCCTAAAGAGTATAGACGTGCATTTCCTAACTCGCTCACTAAAGTATCGTAAAAATTAGACATCATTTTGACTTCGTTTTTTGCCGAGTAGGGTTTAATCACCGCATTGTCAAAAGTTTCCGGTTTCAATCGCTTAGCTACCCAGTTTTGGGATTTATTCGATTTCATATTTGTATCTCTTTCAGCTTCGAGACGCGATAATTCAGCTTCAATTGCTTTGCGACAAATAGCCGACCAATTTCGATCGAATTCGCTCATTCTTTCTTTAACGCCATCTGCTAAATAGATATTTAAATCGGACATATTTTCAGATTTTATTCTTTAATATTTACTAAATTCAGTATGAACTGAAAAAGAGCAGCGATCGAGGTAATATATACTCAAAAAAATACGATTTATTACCAATACTTAGGAAAAAATTCAACTTTGAATCAAATTTTTTTAACTGTTCGATCGGGCCTCGAAATTTACTATTATCTTGGCTGCTTTAGTGAGATAATTTCTCATTAATTTGAGTAATAGAAAAGGAGAATTAAGTATTATTAAGCGATCGAGATTACCTAAACAAAATAAAAGGGAAAAAATTGTATAAAATAATCTAACGACCGATTCAAATTTTATAGGAAAAGGTAATATGGAGCGTCGCGAGTTTTTAAGTTGGGTAGGTGTTGGTGCGTTAGCTGCTTATTTACCAGTAGCGATCGCTGCTTGTTCTAGCGAGACAGAAGATGCTAGAGAAGATGCAGAAGACGGTCAAAAAACCGAACCCTCCAAACAAACTACAGCAAAAACAAATGCAGAAGGCTTTACAGTTATTGGCACTACCGCACAACTAAGGGAAAAAGGAAGTATCCTCAATGAAGATTTAGAAGTAATAGTAGTTCGCAACCCAGAAACAGAGGCAATAGTTGCCCTCAACTCCGTTTGTCCTCATAAAGGTTGTAATGTGGAGTGGGATGCAGAAGACAATAATTTGGAATGTCCCTGTCACGATTCTGAATTTGCCCTCGATGGTAAAGTTTTAGAAGGGCCGGCCAAAGAAGATTTAGCCGTATATGAAGTTAAACAAGAAGAAGATTCTATTTTAGTGAAAATCGCTTAAAAACTAATATTCTCCTTCCACCTTTGTTAACCTAAGTAAAAATAGATAAAGATTTAACGATCGGGTGTGAAGGAGATTGAAAAATGGCAGTTCAATTGCAACAAGCCTTAGAAGTAGGAAAATACGTCGTTACTCAGCGTCTTTTGGGTCGCAAGCGTTTTCCTCTAGTTTTAATGTTAGAACCTTTATTTCGCTGTAATTTAGCCTGTTCTGGCTGCGGGAAGATCCAGCATCCCAAAGAGATCCTCAAACAAAATTTAAGCCCAGAAGAGTGTTTTGCAGCAGTTGAAGAATGCGGCGCGCCAGTGGTTTCCATTCCAGGGGGCGAACCTTTATTGCATCCCCAAATCGATGAAATTGTTAAAGGTTTAGTTGCCAGAAAGAAATTTGTTTATTTGTGTACTAACGGTTTATTGCTAGAAAAAAGTCTCGATAAGTTCGAACCATCCCCATATCTGACTTTTAGCGTTCATTTAGACGGTTTGCGTGAATTACACGATAAATGCGTCGATCGCAAAGGAGTTTTTGATATCGCAATACAAGCAATTAAAGCAGCTAAAGCTAAAGGATTTCGCGTAACTACCAATACGACGGTTTTTGAAGGTGCAGATCCCCAAGAAATGCAGAAATTCTTTGATTTCCTCGAAAGTTTAAATCTCGATGGTATGATGATTTCTCCGGGATACAGTTACGAATGGGCCCCCGACCAAGAACATTTTCTCAAAAGAGAACAAACTAAAGCCTTATTCAGGGAGATTTTAGCACCTTTTAAATCCGGTCAGAAAAAGTGGAATTTTAACCACAATCCCTTATTTTTAGATTTTCTCGTCGGCGAAAAAGATTATGATTGCACTCCTTGGGGAAGCCCTTCCTACAGCGTTTTGGGCTGGCAAAAACCTTGTTATTTATTAAATGAAGGTCACTATAAAACTTTCAAAGAGTTATTGCAAAAAACTGAATGGGAAAAATACGGTCATAAGAGTGGCAATCCTAAATGTGCTGATTGTATGGTACATTGCGGATACGAACCAACTGCTGCTACCGATGCGATGAAACCTGAAAATATGGGTAAAGCGATCGCCGGGGTATTAGGTAATTAATTATTATCTTTTTATTCTCGAAGTTTAGATTATTTATTAGCTAATATTTAGTCTGAACTTCAGTTTCGATTGATACGCGAATTTAAAGTGAGATCTGTTCGATTATAAATAAGTTTATTTTATTCTTTTATTCTTATTAGTTCAAAATAAATTATATTACAGTATATAACAGAAAAATTTAGTTCGACGTATTTAGGTGGTTTCAATGGTATATTTTCAATAGTCTGCCAAGGGGACAGTATGTCAATTTTCAGATAAACCCTTCAAATTAGTAAGGATTGCATCCTGTAACCCAGATTTTACGTTTAAGTAAGTAGCGACGTACCATGGTACGTCAGTATATCTCAAAAAAATTTCAAAGACATTTCAGCATGATTTTTAAGGTCAAAAATACAG
>CAYWIH010000032.1:9131-38091 GCA_964458305.1 uncultured bacterium
ATAAATTTAGCTTAAATGTCGGAAGAGGACTCCCGTTAAAAACGAGGGCGGTTTAAAACTACGCAGTAGTTGCGACGGACGGCTGAAATGTCGGAGGTCTCCTCCGACATCGCGTCCTCCCCAATGTTTTAGCGGTGAGATGATTCGGGCGGTCAACATTCGCGGGAAACCCACGAATTACGCCCTCAGAATTCCGACCAAAAAAAACGCGGAGCATCCTTATTTTTTCGGAGATGATTGATTTTCGACATAAGCTTTAAGTTGTTCGACAGTTACTCCACCACAGCTAGCAATGAAATATGCCCCAGTCCAAAAATAAGGTTTTCCATAAAAGTATTTCAGGCTTAGTTCTGGATATTCTTTACGAATTAATCTCGAGCTTACTGTTTTTAGATTAGCAATTAATTTAGATAATTGAACGTCTGGTTTAAACTCAACTAAAAGGTGAACGTGGTCGCTCTCTGCATTAAACTCTACCAATTGACAATCCCATTTATTAAGGGTTTCTTCAAAGATTGCTTCTAGCCGCTTTAATCTTTCGAGATTAATAGCTTTTTTACGATATTTAGTTACAAAGACGATGTGAGCGGTAAGTTTATAAACTGACCTAAAGCCTTTATGATAATTGCTTGACATTAAATGGCGATAAGTAGTATTATCTCGATAATAACATCATTGCTGGTCGAAACTTTGATTACTTTAACTTACCAGTACAAAATTAAGCCAAATCCAGGGCAAATAAAACAGTTCGAGCAGTATTTAAATATTTGTCGTTCTGTTTATAACTATGCTCATGCCGAACGAAAAGATTGGCTGAATTCTCGTAAGTCAAAAGTAGATCGTTGTTCGATAGTTTCTGAATATATTATTCGGAGCGATACAGTTTTTCCTAGTTATAATATCCAAGCCAAAAACTTAACTAAAGCTAAAAAAGAATTATCGCATTTAAAATCAGTTAATGCTCAATGTTTGCAGCAGGTTTTAAAAAGATTAGACAAGGCGTGGGCGGATTTTTTCAAGATGCCAGAAAGAGGGTTTCCTCGCTTCAAATCTAAAAATCGGTTTAGAAGTTTTGTCTTTCCACAGTTAGGGAAAAATTGTTTAGATAACGGTAGAGTTAAATTCCCGTCGATCGGTTGGATTAGAATTAGACAATCACGGCCGTACCCTAACGGTTTTACTACCAAACAATTTCAAGTTGTAAAAAAAGCAAGCGGGTATTATTTATCTGTATCTTTTCAGTCCCCTGAATCTGTTCCCGATTCTGTACCAGGAATTAGATCGCTTGGTATCGACGCAGGAATAGAATCATTTATAGCTACAACCACAGAATTAATCAAAAGTCCTAAGTTTCTAATTCATACATCTCGTAAGCTGAAATTGCTACAGCGTCGTCTGAAGAAAAAAATCAAGGGATCTAACAACTGGTTAAAGCTTCAGGGTAAAGTAGCTAGATTGCATGAAAAAGTTGCCAATACTCGTCGTGATTGGTTATTTAAATTAGCTCATTATCTTTGCGATGTTACTGATAATATTTTTGTCGAAGATATTGACTTTAAATCTTGGTCAAGAGGATTATTTCGTAAGCAATCAAGGGATTCAGGAATTGGTGGTTTTATTAACGAAATATTACCTTTTGTCTGCTGGAGGCGAGGTAAATTTTATCTCAAAGTAGATAAAAATGGTACATCTCAAGAATGTTCGCGATGTGGTAAAGTTACTGGCAAAAAGCAATTAAGTCAAAGAGTGCATAATTGTCAGTTTTGCAACCATACCGAATCAAGAGATACTAATTCTGCAAAAATCGTTATGCAAAGGGGTTTAGTGGCGTTAGGGCATATCGTCGGAGAAAAAGCTTGTGGAGACGGTCTGACGGGGTTCAAACAACTCAGTTTGTTTGAGCTAGTTAAGAGTCAATGAAGCAAGAATCCCCCGTTAAACCGACGGTAGGAGGTTAGCGGCGGGAGTGTCAATTTGGATATCTATTAGCGATCGAGATGAATCGATATTTCCTCAAGCGAGTGTTAGTTGCTATACCTACTTTAATTGCTATTAGTGTAGTAATTTTCGTAATTTTAGCACTTGCACCGGGCGATCCGATGAGCGAATTTGCTTCTAACCCCTCTCTGACAGCAGAAGTTCGCGAAAATATTCGGAAAACTTTTGGTTTAGACCAACCGATCTATATTCGTTATTTTAAATGGGCGATCGCTTTTATTAGCGGCGACATGGGTTATTCTTTTAGAAGTCGATCGCCAGTGTTCGATCTGATTTTAGAACGCTTACCCACCACCTTATGGGTCGTTGGTTTGGCTTATTTATTTGCGGTATTAATTGCTTTTCCTTTAGGTATTATTTCAGCCCTGAAGCGTTATTCTGCGATCGATTGGTTAGTGACTACTTTTAGTTTTATCGGTATTTCCATACCTACTTTTTTTACTGGTTTATTATTTATCATTATTTTCAGCGTCGAGTTGAATTGGTTTCCGGCAATTTACCGCAGTACTTTGCAAGTAACTGACTGGAATAGTTTTATCCTCCAAATTAAACAATCTATCATGCCGATCTGCGTGCTAGCATTATTTTATGGCGCGCAATTAGTCCGTTTTATTCGTTCTTCGGTGACTGAAGAATTGAGTCAAGATTACGTCCGTACTGCGTATGCTAAAGGTTTGGACGATTTTACCGTAGTTAAAGATCATATTTTACGTAATGCTTTGATTCCGGTGGTGACTTTAATTGCTTTAGACGTTCCTACTATTTTTACAGGAGCTTTGATTACCGAGCAAGTATTTACCGTACCGGGAATAGGTAGTTTGCTAATTTCATCGATTACCAGTAACGATACTCCGGTTGTAATGGCAATTACTTTTATTTATGCTATTTTAATCGTAATTTTTAATTTAGTTGCCGATCTTGCTTATGGTATTTTAGATCCGCGAGTTAAATATTAAAATTTTTTAATAACTAACATTCGATCGCCACCTCTTTGAAATTCGTATTCTACAGGTACGATCGAGGGTTGGTATCGTGAACTACTACTATTAAATCAAAGATTATAACAGTAGCTTCCTACCCAATCAAATGCCTCCCCATGCTATATAGTTCGGTCTTACTCCAAGGCGATAGGCTACTCCCGCGTCCCGCAGGTGAATGTTCACGGTTTAGTTATGTATCTAGCTTGGTTTTCGCTATTGATGCTGCCGTGTCAGCGTGAAAATATGATACCACAAAATGTCTATGCTGTTAAATCCCGAGCTAGCTCTCATCCCCTCTTCAATTAAAAATTAGAAGTAGGGGGATTCTCGCAAGGCATCGCTAAAGCAGTAAAGTCTTCAACAACGCGATCGAGATGGGGAGATTTTTCTAACATTAAATTTAAAAGCGGGAAAATTCTCACTTCTCTACTGACTCGAAGCATTTCTAAAATCGAATTGTAATGAAATTGATAGTCGTAATGTTGCGAATAAAGAAATAAAAAATGCGAACATAAAGCTAAATCGAAACTATCTTGTTTAAAATTTAAATTCGGTAATGCTTGAGTTTGATATCTTCCTGCTTTTTTACCGCGATCGTAATCTTCTAAAAACAATTCTATTGCTTTTATTCTATTTTTTCTTAAGTCTTGAGGAGATTTATGATGCTTCCAAATCCAATCTTGAGGAGTTGCTTTTACTTGGTTAATAATATCGTCTAATACTGCTAGGAATCTCGCCTTTATTTCTACTGCACTAAATTTATATATCGGATCTATAGATATTACTTTAAGGCCCATTTTAGTAGCTTCTGCATTAAAGCTAGCCGGGCCGTCTCCCACACCGAGAATATTTTGAGTTGAATTTAATTGTACCAGACTAAACATTTTAGTATATTCCTCGAGCGATCGCCCGAAAGGAACTACTTTCTCTAGTTTCATCGCCATAATTAGTTATTTTCTGGAACTAGAGAAAATGTAGCACGATGTACTTCGCAATTTTATTAAGAAAATTTAAGCGATTAAGGTCTGCTTGTAACTTTCTCTCTTAGCCATAATTCCAGATAGTTGATAATCTTCGATCGGTTGGCCTGATTTTACGAAATGTTCGACCATTTGTTTGGAGAATTTAAAATATTTAAGTAGAGTTTTTTCTCCGTAAGTAGAATGGTAACCTAAATGAACCACATCTCCGTGTTTTAATTGATGAGAAGCTTTGTAAGTGCCATTAACTACGATACCATTAGTGCTTTTATTGCCTTTTAAATCGCCATCAACAATAAAAAAGTTATAAGAATTGCCTTTCTTGCTTTTTTTTCTAATTATGGTAGCGTGATAGCGAGAAACTCGCTCGGCATAAATAATAATTTCAGATTTAGGAGAACGACCTAAAGAATAAGCATCTTGTGTTAATTCGATCGTTCTTTGACCTTTGTTATCTTCAATTGTGATGATGTATCCGTACTTTTCTGGGTTGTTTTTCATCGTTTTTACCAATAGTAACTTACTATTTTTTGCCATAATTCTAATAACATTTACTTTATACTTTGTTTTTAACTTAAAATTCATCCCTAGAATTGCTCGATCCCGTTAAGCCAATTAACTTAATCTCGAGCCGATCGAACGACTAGAATCAGAAATTTTGCTGCAATTTGTCTGTAAATTTATTTAATTGAATATAATAATTTTACGGTAACTAAAATCAAAATAGTAATAATACAGATGAATCGAAGCAGAGAAAATAAAAATAATAGCTTGTGGATCGATACTTGGAAAAAATTTAAACGAGATCGACTGGCAATGTTAGGGGCGATCGTCTTAAGTTTAATAATAATAAGTGTTATCTTCGGGCCTTTTTTTTACGACGTACCTTTCGATCGCATAAACTTAGATGGATCGCGATTATCACCTTCTTGGGAACACCCTTTTGGAACTAACGATCTCGGACAAGATCAATTAGCGAGAATCTTAATCGGGGGAAGAATATCTTTAACAGTAGGAGTCACAGCAATGTTAGTATCTATTATTTTCGGAACTTTAATCGGTGCAATTTCTGGCTTTTACGGGGGGATAATAGATAGTACTTTAATGAGGTTAACGGATTTATTTTTAGCCTTACCTCAACTGCCATTATTGTTATTAATTATATATTTATTCCGCGATCCGATGCGAGCGATCGCCGGGCCGGAATTGGGAATTTTTATCTTAGTAGTATTAGTAATAGGTGGATTGAATTGGATGTCAGTAGCGCGATTGGTAAGAGCAAATTTTTTGAAAATCAGAGAAATGGAATTTATCAGCGCGGCTAAATCTCTCGGGGCCGAATCTACTAGAATTATCGTCGTTCATATTTTACCAAATGTTTTGAGCGTGACGATCGTTGCTGCTACTTTAGCCGTCGGTAATGCGATTATTGCAGAATCTACTTTAAGTTTTTTAGGTTTGGGATTTCCTCCTGACGTACCCACTTGGGGTTCGATGTTACAGAAAGCAAAGAATGAAATAAGTTTAGCCCCTCATCTAGCAATTATTCCAGGATTGGCAATTTTTTTAACAGTAATTAGTATCAATTATATTGGCGATGGTCTTAGAGATGCATTAGACCCTAAAAATGTGAATTAATTTATTTTATATCGATATAAGGTTGTTTTTATTCGATAGAACACCTTTAAATATTATTTATTTTACTAGAAAATAAAGCCAATTTAATTACAGTCGATCGATTTTATTTGTTAAATATACCTGCGAGGGATCTTTAAGCTACAAAGCTGCGCCAGTTCCTCTATTGTCCTAACAATAAAACCTCAAATAGACTTTGATTCGTGATATAATAATTAACTCTAAAATTTTAAAATAATTTCAATCCAAAAAAAACAATTCAAAATTATCAAATTAACAATCAATAAAAGATTATTGCCAGATATTTAAGATAGCGATCGAGAGAAGATTTTAATGCGATCGAGCCTATTTACAAACTAGATCCAATATCTCGATCGTTTATGCTATTTTATTCGAGATAACAATCAGTTTTAGGCCTTGACCTAAATCGAAAGAAAATATATTATCTTAGTAAACAAAATGTTAGTATTCTTTAAGACATTGTTGTTTGACTGTAGAGTTGAAAATATTAACTAAATTAAAATTAGGGTCAATATAGAGTAATTTGATTCAAAAAATAAATCTATTTTAAATGTATGAATTTACAATCTAATCTCAAAGAATTGAATCTCTACGATTTTCAAGTAGAAATTACTGAATTAACAACAGAAGTAACTAAAAGATTTAAAAGCGATCCCGATCTACCCGGGGTAATAATTCTCAAAAACGATCGATTTGTCGGGATGATTTCTCAGAAACAATATTGGAAACATATGAGTCGTCCCTACAGTTTAGATTTAGCTAGCAAACGTTCTATAGAATATGTCTGGAATTTTGTCAAAAAAGAGACTATAGTGGTCTGGGGAACTACGACAATAGTGCAAACAGTTGAAAAAGTATTGGCAAGATCTCCAGATTTATTAGGAGAACCGATCGTCGTAGAATTGAGACCGCAAGTATATAAATTATTAGATATGCATCAGCTATTAGTAGCTTATGCAAAAGTACATAAGTTGGCCACAGATTCCCTGAGCAATATGTGCCAACAATTAGAAAAATCCAAACAGGAATTAGAAAATTGTTCGAAGATAGATAATGTCACGAAATTAGCCAATCGAACTGTATTTGATGAGTATTTAGAAAAAAAATGGCGATTATCTTTTAAAAAGAATAAAAGCTTGCTTTATCTTTTAATTATGGAAGTAGATTATTTTAAAGAATTTAACGATCTTTATGGCTATTTAGAAGGAGATAAATGCTTGCGCCAAATAGCAAAAGCGATTAATAGTGTCGTCAATAAATCCGAACATTTATCAGCCCGTTACGGAGGATGTAAATTAACGCTCGTTTTGCCAAATAAAAGCGGCATTCAAACCAATTCAATAGCGGAAATGCTCCGCGAAAAAGTATCTGGTTTAAATATACCGAATCCTGCTTCGCAGATTAGTAAATACGTAACTTTAAGTTGCGGAATTGCTAGCATGATACCTTCTTTAGCCAATTCGCCGACAACATTAATAAGAGCAGCAGAACAAGCACTAGATCGAGCTAAAAAATCCGGCGGAAATTGCACTATGATGTGGAACGAATCGAGTAAAATTAAATATAAAATTAGTAGTGATTCTTTAGTGGTTACTTAAGTAAAAAGTAAAATGGGTGCGATCGAGTTAAAATAACGCAAGACTCGAATTTTAATACTTCTAAATGTAATTAAAAATGTTAATCCAAGAAAATAGCTCTAGTTGGGAAGACCTTTTAAAAATTGCCAAAGAAAATACTTCATCTCAATGGGTATTAAGACCCGATCGATCGCCCTCTAGCGCGCCAATTTCTAGCCATTTACAAGAGCTGACAGAAGATCAAAAAGCACCCATTTTACTTTACCGCGATACAAATTTTTGGTGTCCTTTTTGTGAAAGAATTTGGTTTGCTTTAGAAGAGTCGGGAATTCCTTTTGAAATGGAATTTATCGATCTCAAAAATAAGCCTAAATGGTACATTGAAATGATTCCGACAGCAAAAGTACCAGCAGCTAAAATTGGCGAACAATTAATATACGAGTCGAAAGATATTCTTTTGGCTATAGAAAAAAACTTTGAAACTTCTTTGCTTCCAAAAGATCCAGAAGAGAAGAAAATTGCACTTGCAGAAATCGAAGCTTACGAAAAAAAAGGCTTACAAGATAGGGGTTTTGCATTTATACTCGGAAAATCTTTTAATAAAGAAAAGCCAGAAGTTTCCTTATCGCAATTACAAGCAGCTTTTGAGGGGAAATTAGATCGAATTGAAGCACTTTTAACTAAATATCCAGGCCCTTATTTTATGAGGGATTTTAGTTTAGTGGATATTATGTATTCTGCACGTTTATCTCGACTTGCTGCAAGTTTGCCAGTATTTAGAGGTTATCACTTAAGGGGTAACGATCGCTATCCTAATATTAATCTTTGGTTTGAAGCGATCGAACAAAGACCTGCTTACGGAATAATAAAAACCGATAGTATTACTCACAATTTAGTATTGTCTAAAGTATTTGGCTTAAAACCTTTAGACACTGCTGAAATTACTACACCTTCAATTTCGAGGGAAATAAGAGAAAGCGACAGAATGGAAGCAGCAGCTAAATTAAGTGCCAACCACAAAGCAGTAATCGCCGATATTCTCAAAAATTCCGGGATTAAAACAATTTCAGCTGAAAATACCGAAAAAGCGATCGATTTTTATCTGAGACTTTTGGCAGAATATTTAATTAACGGCAAAATTACCACGAAAACAGATTTAGGAGAAAAGGCGATCGGGGCTGTTGCTTTGGCATACTTAAGAAATAGGGTATGTACTCCCAGAGATATGACTGCATCTGGTGCTAATGCTTTTCGCAATGGGATCGATCGACTTTTAGCATCCATGCATTAGATAATATGAGATCGGGGAAACAGGGAGATAGAGACAAGAGAAAATATCAAGTCAAGTAATTCTCAACTTAAACACTTGCTACTTTTGACTTCCTAAAAAGTAATTACGCTACGTATCGATTCTCCTTGATGCATCAGATCGAAAGCATGGTTAATCTTTTCTAGGGGCATTACGTGGGTAATTAAGTCGTCGATATTAATTTTGCCTTCCATATACCAATCGACAATTTTAGGCACGTCAGTGCGTCCCCTAGCCCCACCAAAAGCCGATCCTTGCCATACCCTTCCAGTAACTAATTGAAACGGACGGGTATTAATTTCTTGCCCAGCAGCAGCAACACCGATAATAGTAGATACGCCCCATCCTTTATGACAGCATTCTAAAGCCTGACGCATCACATTTACATTACCGATACATTCAAAAGTATAATCCGCTCCACCCTTAGTTAAATCTACCAAATACTTAACTAAATCCCCTTCGACTTCTTTAGGGTTAACAAAATGAGTCATGCCAAATTTTTCGGCGATCGCCTTTTTAGCTGGGTTAAGATCGACTCCGATAATGACATCGGCCCCTACCATTCTCGCACCTTGAATGACATTTAAACCGATACCGCCCAAACCAAAGACAATTACTTTAGATCCTGGTTCTACTTTAGCCGTATAAATTACCGCACCGATACCAGTCGTTACCCCGCAACCGATGTAACAAACTTTTTCAAAAGGAGCATCTTCGCGTATTTTTGCTACCGCAATTTCTGGCAATACGGTAAAATTAGCAAAAGTAGAAGTACCCATGTAATGATGGAGCATTTTGCCGTTCAGTGAAAAGCGAGAAGTTCCGTCAGGCATCAATCCTTTACCCTGGGTGCTGCGAATGGCTTGACAAAGATTGGTTTTCATGCTTAAGCAGTATTCGCACTGACGACATTCGGGAGTATAAAGAGGAATCACGCGATCGCCTACTTTAAGACTTTTTACACCATCGCCAACTTCGACTACTACCCCAGCACCTTCGTGTCCTAAAATGGCAGGAAACAAGCCTTCTGGGTCTTTTCCAGAGAGAGTATAAGCATCGGTATGACATACTCCAGTGGCTTTAATTTCGATTAATACTTCTCCTTCTTTCGGCCCTTCTAATTGTACCGTTTCGATACTTAAGGGTTTTCCTGCTTCTAATGCTACTGCTGCTTTTACGTCCATTTTTCCCTGCGATCGCTTATTTTAAGAAGAATTTTAGCTTTAGCTCCTGCTCCAGGGCAATAAAATTTTTAAGTATTGATGATATTTCATATTTGAAGGGTTATTTAGATTACAGATAAAATTTCCCGGAGTTAAATCCTGCTACAATAGCCGATACTGAATAGCGATTGACTTCATCATTTAAAATCTTAATGAACAAAACTTTAAATTTCCAAGGATTTATTAAAAATGTTACTTATTCAGCATTTTTAACAGAAAAATTGACGCAATATGACTTGGAAAATTTTGATATTAATACATCTAAAAGTTATGGCTTAATTAAAACTGTCAATACAGAAATAGCTTATTCTAAATGGGTTTCACCAAAAAGAACGAGAAGTTACCCATTTGCAAGAATTTACAATACCTATAATTCAGCTAAAATTCTGACTGTTATTCCAGTTATTAAAGATGAAGGTTCAGATGGCGATCGAGATAAAATACAGTATTCTACTATTGATTGGATGAATTTACTGAATATTTATATTGTGTTAGCTTACTATGAAACAGCAAATAAAAATCTAAGAAAAGGACAAGAAAACAAACATAAACTTACCAATCATAAATTCAATAACGATTTTGTTAAAGAACAAATTAGAGAAATTATCACCTATCGTCAAAGCGCACTTCATTGGAATAGGAGTTTATTTGAATCAAAATTTACAATGATTTTCGAGCAAGCTTTAAATTCTTATGATAATATTTCTTCTCAAACAAACGTCAAAATACATTCCCGACAAGGAATGGATATTTATATCAACAAAATCAACGATAGATTCGAGCAATTTAAACAACTATCTCTTCAAAGTTCTCTTAATGCCAGTCAAAGAGAAGTTAATACTTTTCATCAATTAGAACATTTAACAGATGGTAACAAAGCAACTTTCAAAATTCAAAACTATTTAGGAGGAATTTATTACTTAACTACAGATGAAGTTACTTATTTAGACAATAAATATGTCATACAAGAGTCTAAAAATAGTTCCCGATCGCCTTTGCCAGATTTATCTGATATCCAAGATGGTTTGTTTAAATTAATTCTTTTTTCTAATTTAGATAGATTAATTTTAAATAATCATTCAATTTCCTTTACTACTAAATTAAAGCTTACCGGAAAAAATGTTATTAATTCTCTTATTTTACCTGATGATTTGTCAAATCAATTGGATTCTTTTTTAAGGTGTAACAATCAAATATTTACCAAAAAACAAAAACAAACTATTCAAAAACTAGCTGAAGAAACAAAGAAAAATAAAAACATTAATATTGAAATTACCAATAATCATTAATTATGAATCGAACTAAGAAAAAAAATAGTTTAATTAAAAGTCCTTTGCGCTATCCTGGGGGAAAATCTAAAGCGATCGAGAAAATAGCTCGATATTTACCTAATAATTTATCTGAATATTCTGAATATAGAGAGCCTTTTGTGGGTGGGGGATCTGTATTTATTTATTTAAAACAGCAATATCCTCATTTGAAAATTTGGATTAACGATTTAAATCCTGAATTATATTTATTTTGGAAAATAGCCCGATCGCACTTACAAGAATTAGTCAAATCCGTCGGAGAAATTAAAGCTAAATATAGTGAAGGAAAAGAGCTTTTTCAAGAATTAACTAACGTCGATGTTAAGACATTATCGGAGTTCGATCGAGCTGTAAGATTTTTCGTTCTCAACCGGATTACTTTTTCGGGTACTGTAGATTCTGGAGGATATTCCAGACAAGCATTTACTAAAAGATTTACAGATTCTTCCCTCGATCGCCTCTTAAAATTAGAACCGATTTTAAAAGATATCAAAATCACTAATTTAGATTACAGCGATTTAACTAAAGATGGCGATAGTAAGACTTTTATCTTTTTAGATCCGCCTTATTTTACGGCAACAAAATCCAAATTATACGGCAAAGATGGCGACTTACATACTATTTTCGACCATCAAAGATTTGCAAAAAATCTTAAAAAAGCTCCCCACGATTGGCTAATTACTTACGATAATTGTGCTGAAATTAAAAATAATTTTATCGATTTTAATATTTTTGAGTGGGAATTACAATACGGAATGAACAATTACAAACAAAAAAAAGCCGCCAAAGGCTCAGAATTATTTATTACTAATTATTCAGTCGATCGACAATTAAAATTAGATATTTCTTAGACAATCTTTTAAACTTTACCAAAACGCCGATCGCGCGATGAATACTCTTTTAAAGCTAATTTAAATTCTTCGATCCCAAAATCAGGCCAAAGAGTATCGGTAAGGTAAAATTCAGTATAAGCTAATTGCCAGAGGAGAAAATTACTCAAACGCATTTCACCGCTAGTACGAATTAATAAATCTGGATCGGGAAAATTAGCAGTGTAGAGAGAGTTTTGTAAAGTACCCTCGTCGATCGCATCTGGATCTAATTTACCTTCTCGAACCATTTTAGCCAAATTGCGACAAGCGCGAACAATTTCTTGACGAGAACCGTAGTTAAGGGCTACATTAAAGCTTATCTCGCGATTATTTTGAGTTTTAAGGATCGATCGCTCGATTAATTTTTGCAAAGATTGAGGTAATGGAGTGATATCTCCGAGAAATTTAAGACAAACTCCTTGAGAATGCATTTCTTGTAATTCGCGATCGAGCATATTTTCAAATAAACTCATCAAAAATTCTATTTCTACTTGGGGACGACTCCAATTTTCTGTTGAAAAAGCATAAACTGTTAAAGTATCAATTCCCCAGTTTTTACAGCATTGTAATATTTGTTTTAAATTTTCCGCACCTTTACGATGTCCGATAATTCTATTTCTACCTTGCTTTTCGGCCCAGCGACCGTTACCATCCATAATTATGGCAATATGTTGGGGAAATTTTTGTAAATTCAAATTCTCAGATTTTGAAACCAATTTAGCTGTCATTTTATCTTTCTCTTACTTGTCAAACAAACAATCTTTGAGATAGTTCTGGTTTGGTTGGCACTTTACAGAGAATTTTATATATTTTGCTAAATATTTTCAGTCGGAAAAAGTAGGCAATTTTATATTTCGAGTCGGAAAAAGTAGGCAATTAAATAAAAAGTAAAATTTTTTAAAAAATGGCTCTAATTTTGATATTTTTATTATTTTAGATTTAACCTTTTATTTGGCTTAAAGATCGCGATCGGTCTTCATAAATTAACCGGAACTTTACTAACTATTTCTGGGGTTACCCATATTTTACAACTTTTAGTTTATCCGCCTCATTTTCACGTTATTCCAATTCTGAAAAATCAAGCTACAGATAACATCAACTATGCTTTAAGAGTCTTTAGTTATTATCCTAATTGACCTCTGACCTCTGACCTCTGACCTCTGACCCCTCAACTGTAGCAATATTAAACAGAAACGGTATTATTGGGGCTGTTATTTTTGGAATTATTTATTTAGCGATCGGGATTTTTATCTTGTTAAAAAATCGCTCGATCGCTTTTTGGTTTGGGGCTATTTTACCTAGTATTGGCGGTATATTAGGATTGTATAGATTTTGCTTTCTCCAAGCCAATCCTTTTACAGTATTTCATATTGCGATCGATTTAATTGTAATTCCTCTTTGTATTTATCGATTAAAATTAAAGCGAAAATAGGATCGATCGCTCAAAAGTCAAAAGTCAATTTTTAATCCCTAACTAAAATCTTCAATTTAACAGTATATTTTACGAAGATCCTAATTTGAAATTCAAAAATAACTTCTGACTTCTGCACCGACTGACTTCTAAAGTAAGTATCTGACTAATTTTTTTAACTCAACCAAGGACGACTAGCTAATTCTAAACTTTCGATTTCTTCGGGACTCATTTCCCAGCCCAAAGCACCAGCATTATCTCTTACTTGAGCGGCATTTTTTACCCCAGCGATCGCCATAACACTATCGCGAGAATTAATCCAATTTAAAGCCACTTGAGCCATAGTTTTATCGTATTTTTCGCCTATTTTCCGCAGTAAAGATAAAACTGGTTCTATTTTTATTAAACCTTTTTCGCTGAATCTAGAATCGAAACTGCGCGGGCCGGTTGGAGGATTTTTAGCTGTATATTTTCCAGTTAATAATCCTTGAGCTAAAGGACTGTAAGCTAAGATAGTTACTCCTAATTCTTGGGCTGTTTGCCAAATTCCTTTACTTTCAATTTGTCTCGATAGCAGAGAATATCTGACTTGATTTGTGGCTAAAATTACGCCGCGATCGGCTAATATTTGATGAGCCAAACGCATTTCATCGGCAGAATAATTACTAACACCAACAGCTAGAGTTTTCCCTGCTTTTACTTCATCAGCTAAAGCATTTAAAAGAGTTTCTTGACTCATAAAAAAAGTAAAAGGCCAGTGAACTTGATATAAAGGAATTTGAGAAACTTGCAAGCGATCGAGACTATCTTGTAAAGCATCTTTGACAGACTGTCCCCAAACTCGCCAAGGTAAAGGGCCGAATTTAGTGGCAATATAGATAGGTTGGCTGGTATTTTTCATAAATTCACCCAGCAATTTTTCCGACAAACCATTCCCATAAACTTCAGCAGTATCGAAAAAATTTAAGCCATATTGCAAAGCAACTTTAAATGCTTCTTCTACTTCTTGTTTGCCGTAATTTTTGCCATAATTCCAAAATAAACTATCTCCCCACGACCACGTACCGAGACAGAGAGAAGGAACTGTAATTTCTGTTTTTCCTAGTTTTGTCGGCATTTTTTCTTGAAAGTGAATTGCAAATATTTACTATTATCTCACGGCCGATCTCAGAGTAGGGAAAAAATATAAAATTTGTCTTTAGGCAGAAGAAAATAATTTTAAAATATGCTCGTCCCGCTTGCAAGATTTATTGTCAGCAAGGTTACTTTTTATAGGATAATTATTTTGAATAAATTATATAATGTAAAATCTCGCCGTCGATTTTTGCAATTATCGAGTCTGGGTTTATTATTAGCCAGTCAAGGAAGTACTTATATAGCTGCCAGCGCAAGTAATGGTAATATTATTAAACCAAGAGGATTAAAATTTGGCGATACGATCGGTTTAATTTGTCCGGCTAGTGAAATAGAAGCAGAATATATCGAGTCGGTGCAAAATTTTCTGCTTGAAAGTGGTTATAAAGTTAAATTAGGCAATCACGTTTACGATCGCTATGGATATTTAGCAGGAAAAGATCTCGATCGCGCGGCCGATATTAATGCCATGTTTGCCGATCGCAGTGTCGATGCTATTCTACCAGTAAGAGGGGGTTGGGGTCTCAATCGGATTTTAGATCGACTCGATTATAATTTAATTCGCTACAATCCTAAAATAGTTATCGGCTACAGCGATATTACTTCCTTGCTCTTGGCAATTTACGCCCGTACTGGCATAATAACCTTTCACGGGCCGGTGGGAATATCTAATTGGAACGATTTTACCCTCAATTATTTTGAAGATATTATCCTGCAAAAAAAAGCCGTTACTCTCAAAAACCCGATCGAAATGAGAGTGAAAACTATTACCCCGGGTAGAGTGAGAGGAAAAATACTTGGAGGTAACTTAACAGTAATAACCTCGACGATCGGATCGGGATATTTACCTTCTTTTGACGGAGCAATTTTATTTGTCGAAGAAGTGAGCGAAGATATTTATAAGATCGATCGAATGTTAACCCAATTAAAATTAGCCGGAATACTCGATCGCCTCTCTGGATTTATTTTTGCTCAATGTCGCGATTGCGGCAACCCCTTAGATACCGATCCTAGTTTGACTTTAAACCAACTTCTAGACGATATCATTAAACCATTAAAGATTCCTGCTTGGTACGGTGCTGCGATCGGACATATCCCTAATAAGTTTACAGTACCGATCGGCCTTGATGTCGAAATTGATGCCAGCCTCGGTCAAATAAGAATGTTACAACCAGCAGTTATTTGAAGGGACGTACCATGGTACGTCAGTACAGAAGGAATAAAGAAAAATGAGTAAGTCTTTGCCGCCAAAATTTATAATTAGTTTGGGTAGATATATTTGGACTACGATGTGGAAAATCATGATGTCTCAAATGGCCCCGAGTAGCAAGTCTGGGGAATATCTTCGTCCTCAAAGTCAGTCAAGAAATACCATTAGTAAAGAGTCGGGATATCCAGCAGAAACAGGACGTTATAACTTAATTGTTGGGATGAGTTGTCCTTGGGCCCATCGTACTTTAATCGTCCGTACCCTCAAAGGATTGGAAGATACCATATCTGTAACTATAGTAGATCCTGCACCCACCGAAGGAGGATGGAAATTTAAAGAAACATATGCAGGATGTAATACTTTAGCCCAGTTATATCAATTATCCGATCCTAACTACGAAGGTCGTTATACAGTTCCAATATTGTGGGATAAAAAAACTAAGAAAATCGTTAATAACGAGAGTTCGGAAATTATCGTGATGCTGAACTCAGAATTTAACTCCTTTGCTAAAAATTCTACCTTAGATCTTTACCCAGAAGACCTGAAAGAGGCGATCGATCCTTGGAACGAAAAAATTTACCACAATGTGAATAATGGAGTCTATCGCTGCGGTTTTGCTAGCACCCAACAAGCATACGAAGCAGCCTGTAATAGCTTATTTAATACTTTAGACGAATTAGATGCCGCACTCGCTAATAAAAGATATCTTTGTGGCGATCGCTTGACTTTAGCAGATGTCCGTTTGTTTACCACTTTAATTCGTTTTGACATCGCTTATTATGGCATTTTTAAATGCTCTCGTCGTCGCATTCAAGATTATCCTAATTTGGGTGCTTATTTAAAAGATATTTATCAACTTCCGGGTATTACCGATACTTGTAACTTAGAAGCAGTAAAACAAGAATACTATGGAATGCTTTTTCCTCTCAATCCTGGTGGAATCGTTCCTCTAACTCCAGATCTAGATCTATTATCGCCCCACGATCGAGAAAATCTGACCCAACCTAGGGAAGTTGTTTGAGATTCCTTTTTTGTTACGTACAAAAGTACTATAATACAAATATCTATTTCCTTGACGACATTTTTAATCCCCACAATGGTAGGGGATTTTTATTATTCCCTCGGCTTTACATTTTTTAATCAAAACAAGTTAAATACTCACAAGATTCTCACAATTTAAAATTAAACTAAAATCAAAATTCAAAATCAATTTAAATAAAATTTAGCAAATCTCAAATAACAAGAATTCGAGCGATGACAGTACTACCTCAATTCAAAAACAAAGCAACAGCCTTAATATATCTAGCAAAATATCCTAAATACAGTCAAAATTCAAAAACATACTTGGATAATTTGTCTTTAGAAATTTACGAAAATTTCTTGAAAAAACATCCAGAACTAGCTCAACTCAATAATTCCGAAAATAAAGCGATCGCAATTAAAAAGCTGAAACTATCGGTTAACACATTTTTAAACGAATCAGAAAAATCTTTAGCATCTTTTTTCGATCTAGAGTGTCAATCCAAAACAACGATTAATAAATAAATTTGAAATTCACAAATTAACTATAAATACTGCAACGCCTATATATTAGATACGTTACGGTATTAATTTTATTGTTCGAATAATTCTCAAGCTTCCTCGCGATCGTATTTTGAACCAAAAGCAGTAGAAAAATCTGCTAAAAGTTGGTCAGTGACGGCAAAATCTGCGAGTAATTAAAAGGCTTAAAGAAGTTGTTTCGTTATTAGTTCGATCGATAATCATTGGTAAAATTACTTTGTAAAGTGTATAGTTTAAAAATTATCTTTGTAGTTAAACAAGATTAAGTATTGACATAAACCGATCCGGTTATAGAGCTATTGTTAATGTCGTTGAGATTGAAAAAAGTTCCCGTAGCGTTGAAAGAACTTTGAGAGAAAGAAGAACCTGCTAACAGCTGATTGTAAAGCTTATAAGCATAACTATGATTGCCACTAAAATCGCTTTCTCCAGGTTGCAACCACCGATCCCAATTAACGTATAAATCCAGATCTGCTAAAGCGGGATCGTAACCGTAAGTGGAACTGGTGTGAAAAGCCACTACTCTACGTGCGTCAGTAGCATCCAAACGCTCGGACTCGGGCTTTCCTGAAAAGAACAATAAAGGTTCGAAGTCGGGGCCGGCCGGATCTAATCCGACAATAGTATCGATCGCCCTTCCTGTTAAAAAATCGTAGCGATCGCCTGCTATTCCGCTAATATGCGCCCCCAAACTGTGTCCGATTAGTTGGGTGGTGTTCGGGTTTGCACCCATATTTACCAAAAATTGGGCTATGGTATTGCCGACATCGTCAGTGCTATTCACGGCAGTAGCATAATCGAGTACTGATGTACCGCTCGACCAGTTGACAGCAATAATGTTTGCATTTGGATCTAGAAATTCCAAATTTTGTATCATTTGTTGAACCCATTGGGCCCCACTATTATCTAAAAAACCGTGAGTAATGACATAAGTCGATTGAGTTGAATCGAAAGCCCTATTTCCGAGATCGAAAATTACTTGTACCATCTTGAATTATGTTCTCAAAAATTATTTCAATAAGTTAAAAAAAACGCGAAGTAAAGGCTAAATTAGATTTTTCGGGCTGAATTATGCTTTAATTTTTTGACCGCTCAATTTTACTCCCGATTTCTTGCTGATATTTAATCGATTGAGATAATTATAGCGATCGAAATTTGGGCAGTAAATCTGAAAAAGTATGAATCAGTATGGTCTTTAGCTTGAGAAAAAATAAAGTTACTGCCAGATCGAAATATAGAATCTCTAAAAGGTACGAAAAGGTACGAAAAGGTATGAAAAATAAGAAAATATCTTGACAAATTAAATCGATCGTGTGTAACTATGTCAGAAGAGAGAAAAATTATGCTTAAAATTTCAGTTTTCGATCGATTGTAAAAATAGAGAAATCAAAATATAATTTTTATTTTGGCTTGGGAATGTATTTAAAAATGTACTTCAATTTAAAATAATTGAAGCGAGCGATTTAAGATACTTCGCTACAGTATTGCGTTTTTAGGCCCGAAAAGAATGAAACTAAATGGATATCAAATTACGGAAAGATTGTATGAAAGTAGCAATTCTTTGATATATCGAGGAATTCAAGAACGCTCTAATTTACCTGTAATTATCAAGTTTCTCAAGCAAGAATATCCTAATAAAGAAGAACTGACTAGATACAAACAAGAATACGAAATTACTAAAAATTTAAACATAAAAAAAGCGATCGCAGCTTACGATTTTCAAAGATATCAAAATACTTTTGCGATCGTTTTTGAAGACTTTGGCGGCTCTTCTTTAGATATTTTAATTAAACAGCATTCTTTAACAATTCAAGAATTTTTAGAAATCGCGATCGAAATAACTATAGGTTTGAATGGAATTCACGAAGCTAATATTATTCACAAAGACATTAATCCGGCTAATATTGTTTATAATCCAGTTACAAAAGAATTAAAAATTATTGATTTTGGTATTGCTACAATTTTGCCAAAAGAAAATACTAAGCTACAAAATACTCATATTTTAGAAGGGACTTTACCTTATATTTCTCCAGAGCAAACTGGCAGAATCGATCGAGCTTTAGATTATCGGACAGATTTTTATTCTTTGGGCATCACTTTTTACGAATTACTCACGAATAAAAGACCTTTTTTACAAGAAGATTTATTAGAATTATTGTACTGTCATTTAGCAGAAAAACCCCGATCGCCTCAGCAATATTCGCCAAAAATACCAGCTATTTTATCGGATATTATTATGAAATTAGTTGAAAAAAATCCAGATCAAAGATATCAAAGTACTTGGGGAATTCAAAAAGATTTAGAAACTTGTCAGCAACAATTAGCAGCCACAGGAAAAATAAATGATTTTCAGTTAGCAACTCAAGATATTTGCGATCGCTTGCAAATTTCTCAAAAACTTTACGGACGAGAACAAGAGATTGCAAGTTTATTAAAAACATTCAAAAAAATATCCGATCGAGAAAATAAAGCAAACAAAATTGTATTGGTTTCCGGTTATTCAGGAATTGGTAAAACAAGATTGGTAGGAGAGATATATCGACCAATTACTGAAGCTAAAGGTTATTTTATTAAGGGTAAATTCGAGCAATATCAGCGTAATATTCCCTATCTTGCCTTCATACAAGCTTTTGAAGAATTAATTGATTATTTATTAGTCGAACCCCAAGATATTTTAAAACAATGGAGCAAGAAAATTTTAGAAGTTTTGGGGGATAACGCTCGAGTTATTATCGATGTAATTCCTAAATTAAAATTAATTTTAGGGCCGCAACCGGAAGTACCTATTTTATCGGCTCAACAAACAGAAAATCGCTTTAATCTTTTATTTCAAAAATTCATTCGAGTATTTTCTCAAAAAGAACATCCATTAACCTTATTTTTAGACGATTTGCAGTGGATCGATAGTGCTTCTTTAAATTTAATGCAGTTAATTGCAACTAGTTCTAATATCGAATATTTATGTTTAATTGGCGCGTATAGAGATAACGAAGTAAATTCGGTACATCCTTTAATCTTAGCGATCGATAAAATTGAAAAATCAGGAACGATCGTCGAGCGAATTTCACTTTTACCTTTGCAATTATCTCACCTCACTGACTTAATTTCGGATAGCCTAAAATGCGATCGAAACAGTGCTAAACCTCTAGCAGAATTAGTTTTAACTAAAACCAAAGGCAATCCTTTTTTTACCAATCAATTTTTGCGATCGCTCCATCGAGAAGGTCTTTTATATTTAGATAGCGATCGCTCGACTCTCCTCGTACCTATTTTCTATTTTTACTATTCTTTAACCCAACTAGCAATATATCCCGATCGAAATAAATCGGAACGACAAAAAATTTTAAAAATAGTTAATACAAACCAGAAAAAAATAAAAAAATGGGCGCATTATGCCCCTACAAATTATTTACACAAATATTATTTAATAGCAGCAGAAAAATATCGCATTTTCGGGCAAAAATTCCAAGCCATCGATAATTACGATCGGGCCATAGCCCTAGCCAAAGAAAATAAATTCATTCAAGAAGAAGCATTAGCAAACGAACTAGCAAGTAAGTTTTATTTAGCAGAAAAAAAAGATAAAATTGCTCGAGTTTATCTTAAAGAAGCTTATTTTTGTTATCAAAAATGGGGGGCAAAAGCTAAACTTAAAGCTCTCGAATTAGAATATCCACAATTATTTTATTCAGAATCGCAAAAAATGACCCAAAAAATTACCGATACCTCCGGCCGAGCTACTTCTAATAAAATTACTTCAGAAGATATAGATTTAGCTACTTTAATTAAAACTTCTCGCGCTTTATCTCAGGAAACAGAGTTAGAAAAATTGTTAGAAATTATTCTAAAATTTACAGTAGAAAATGTAGCCGCAGAAAATGGACTATTGATTTTAGACAAGGGGGAAGAAATCTTTCTTGAAGCACAGCTAAAATCCGAGCGAGCCAATTCTATAATC
This sequence comes from uncultured bacterium, assembly GCA_964458305.1. Classification (GTDB taxonomy): domain Bacteria; phylum Cyanobacteriota; class Cyanobacteriia; order Cyanobacteriales; family JASJDA01; genus JASJDA01. Next base: position 30,313 of record CAYWIH010000032.1, read on the forward strand.
CTCTCCGATATTAATTTAAAAAATAGCGATCGCTTTCCTATTGCCGTTATTAGATACGTTCAAATTACTAGAGAAACCGTTATCTTAAACAACGCCTCTTTTGAAGGAATATTTACTAAAGATAATTATATTTCCAGACATCAAGTTAAATCAATTTTATGTTTGCCATTCCTCTCCCAAGGAAAATTAATTGGCGTAATATATTTAGAAAATAATTTAAGCGTTGGGGCTTTTAATGAAGAACGATTGGAGCTATTAAAACTGATTTCTTCTCAAGCAGCAATTGCCCTAGAAAATTCACTTTTAAGAAGCAAACAATCCGAGGAATTATATCAATATCAAGTTGGCGGTTGTTTGCTACCAGACTCTCCCAGCTATGTAATTAGACAAGCCGATCGAGATTTATATAATGCTTTAAAAAGAGGAAACTTTTGTTATGTATTTAATCCCAGACAAATGGGAAAATCTAGCTTACGCATCCAAATTACTAACCAACTTAGAGCCGAAGGTTTTACTTGTGTTAGTGTAGATTTAACGACGATCGGTAGTAGAAATATTCCCCTCGATCGCTGGTATGCCAGTTTTATTTATAAGCTAGCAAGTAACTTACAAATTTTAAATAAATTTAACTTTCGTGCTTGGTGGCAAGATCTAGATTTTCTCTCTTCAGTAGAAAAATTAAGAGAATTTATCGAGGGAATAGTTCTCGAAGAAATACAAAATAAGATAGTTATTTTTATTGACGAAATTGATAGTGTTCTCGCTTTAAATTTTGAAATGGACGACTTTTTTGCCTTGATTCGTTCTTTTTATAATTATCGTGCTGAAGATCCTAAATATCAACGCCTCAATTTTGTTTTGCTCGGAGTCACTACCCCCAGCAAACTAATTCAACAGCAGAATATTACCCCATTTAATATCGGTCAGCCAATTCCCCTACAAAATTTTCAACCTCACGAAGTTACCCCATTAATAGCAGGATTAACAAAAAGAAAAGCCAACCCTCAAACTTTAATAGAAAATGTCTTATTTTGGACTGGAGGACAACCTTTTTTAACCCAAAAAATCTGTAATTTAATTCTTATTTCCGACTCTCCTATTAACCCCGGAAAAGAAGCAGAATTTGTCTCTCAAATAGTGCAAACACAAGTTATTGAAAATTGGCAAATTAATGACGATCCAGAACATTTAAAAACTATCTCCAATCGCTTGTTACAAAATAAAGATTCTGCCCTTAAATTACTCAGATTATACCGACAAATTTTACAACAAAAAGACATCTCCTTTAATGACAATCCAGAAATGCAAGAGTTACTTTTATCCGGTTTGGTGTCTCCTCAAAAAGGAAGACTGAGAATCTCTAATCGGATCTATGAAAACGTTTTTAATTCTAATTGGCTCGAGCGACAGCTAAATTATCTGAGCGATCGCTCTTAATACCTTTACTATTTAATCGGGTATCCCTCGCAGTAGTTCTGAAGTACCAATAAAAATCATCGATCCTTATCTATTTCTGTTGAAATATAAAAAAAAATCTAGATCGATTCAATTTTTGCATAAAAGTTAGCCCAATTTTCCGAATATAATTTTGGATCGAACTAAAGTAAAAAAATCTCTGGAGATAAACCTAATTTATGATAATTGTTTATGATTTTGTTTGATTTATTTGGAATTTTTCTGTTTTAAGATAAATATGTCACTTAAAATACTAGATAATAAGACCGGTTAACATGAAAGAAATACTCCTTATCGTCGAAGAACTAATATTCAAAAAGACAGGCAATCATTTAAATACCTTAGAAAGAGATATCTTAAAAGGAACTTATCTAGGACAAACATACGATACGATCGCCCAGGAAATTGGGTTTTCTGTAGTTCATGTCAAAAACGTAGGTACTTCCTTATGGCATAAGCTTTCTAAGATTTTAGGAGAAAGAGTTTATAAAAAAAACTTGCGATCGGTTGTAGATAGAATAATAGAGAAAGAAAAATCGACAGAAAAAGAACATCTCTTACCTAAATACGATCGTAAATCAGACTTAAACTATGACAAAATTAAGTCGTTAACTTACCTCGATCGTCCTGAAAACGGCCAAAATCAAAATTTGGCAAACAATAGATCCCAAAATGGATCGACAACTACAGCACAAAAACAACAGACTTCCATAAAAGAGATCGATATTCAACAGAAAAAATCAATTACATTATATGAATCCCCAAAAGGCCCTTTAAGCCTAGATTCTCCATTCTATATCGAACCGCAACAAAGCATAGCACTATCAGAACGAGTAATTTCTTCTCCTGGAGGGTTGCTGCGCATCAAAGCACCCCAAAAAATGGGCAAAACCTCTTTAACAATCAGAATAGCCCAAAAAGCGACCGAAAGAAGATATCAACCAGTCTATTTAAATTTTCAACTCGCCGATCGCAAAATTTGTCAAGATTTAGATCTCTTACTCAAATGGTTTTGCGCTAACGTCGGACTCAAGTTACAACTGCCAAATCAAATAGCCAACTATTGGGACGATATTTTAGGATATAAAATGAGTTGCAATAGTTATTTTCAAGATTATATACTCGCAGAAATATCCCAACCTTTAGTATTGATTTTGGATCGAGTAGATTATATTTTTGCTTATCCAGAAATAGCCGAAGATTTCTTTGCATTACTCAGAGCTTGGTACGAAGAAGCCAAAACGATAAACATTTGGAAAAAATTGCGTTTAGTTTTAGTTTATTCTACAGAAGTTTATTTACCTTTAAATATCAATCAATCTCCTTTTAACGTCGGAGTATCCCTAGAATTACCTCAGTTTTTACCCGAGCAAGTTCGAGAATTATCCGAGCGATATCAACTTTCTTTAAATAACGATGAAATAGAAGCATTGATAGCAATGGTAGGAGGTCATCCTTATTTAATACAAATAGCACTATATACTCTCAAGAAAGAAAATATAAGTGTAGATCGATTTTTGCTTCTAGTGAACCAGAAAAAAAGTCCTTACAGCAAGCATTTACAAGAACTTTTAAACTGCTTGTACGAACATTCAGATTTAGCTAACGCATTCGAACATATTCTGACAAATAACTCAGCTTACGAGCAATTAGAATATAGAGAACTATTTAAATTAAATAGCATGGGTTTGATCGAAGTAAAACGCGATCGAGTTCAAGTAGCTTGCGAATTATACAGACAGTTTTTTCGCCAGAAAATTTCTCAGTTAATTTAAGTATCGAGGGAGCGAATTCGGAATATAAATATTCCCTTTAAATCTTTAATTTATACTTTTTAATTCAGAGGAATCGATTCGATCGAGCGAATTTGTAAAAAAAATCTGTAAATTAAAGAAATACAAATAACTTGCCACTTAAACTAAATTAAAATTAAACTTTATCCTAACTAATAGTTTAATTATGGCTGTCGAAGCACCATTAGCATTAGTAGATAAAATCTTTTTTGCTAATACCAAAAAGCATCTCAACGACCTCGAAAATGCGATCGTCCAACAAGTTTGGCAAGGTAAAAAATATTTAGTTATTTCCGAAGAATATGGCTGTACAGAAGGACACGTCAAAGATATCGCCTCCCAGTTGTGGAAAATTTTATCAGCAGCATTAAACGAAAAAGTTACAAAAACAAATTTTCGCAGCGTCATAGAAAGACAAATAACAATAGCCAAAGAAACTAAAATATCCTCAAAATATCTCAATTTTATTGGCAGAAACCATGCGATCGAATCTCTCAATGAATTAATCGAACAAGGAAATAAAACGATTGTCATTCGAGGAAAAGGAGGAATAGGAAAAACAACCTTAGCAAGAGAATATTTACAACGGGGTAGTTTTGAGATAACACTAGAATTATTTATGGCAAAAGAAAGCCATAATATTACTTCAGTAGAAAGCACGATCGAAGAATGGTTAACTAAAGACTTTAACGTCGAACCAGGACGAGAATTTGGCATCACTTTATCCAGATTGAAACGAAAATTAATCGAGCAAAAAGTCGGGATATTAATCGATAATTTAGAACCTATTTTAGACCGCAACGGACAAATTATTAGCCCCCATCGTAATTATCTAGAATTATTGAGGATTTTAGCCGATCGCTCCCTTAATTCCATAACTTTAATTACCAGCCGCGATCGCCTTGGAGAACCTAGTTTATCAGTAGAACATTATCATTTACCTGGATTAGAATTTTCCAGTTGGCAAGAATATTTTAATTTAAGCAAAATTCGCTCTAAATCGAATACAATCCGAGAATTGCACCATACTTATGGAGGAAATGCCAAAGCAATGGGAATTATTTGCGGTACTGTAAAGGAAGATTTTAATGGCGATTTGCAAAATTATTGGCAAGAAAATAAAGCAGATCCCTTAGTAGAAATAGAATTAAAAAATTTGGTTGCGAGTCAGTTCGATCGCCTGCAAAAATTAGATCCAGAAGCATATAAAATTTTATGTCGTTTGGGAGGATTTCGTTACCAAGATATCCCGACAGTTTCTCGAAATGAAATACTTACTTTATTTTGGGATATAAATAACAAAAAATATTCGCAAATAACGCGCTCTTTAAAAAATAGATCTTTAATCGAATTTGCGGCAAATAAATATTGGCTGCATCCGATAATTAGAGCGGAAGCCAGATCCCGTTTGGAAGAAACTAAACAGGTAGAAAAAGTTCATCGGCATTTAGCAGAATTTTGGACACAAAAAATAGATAAAATAGCAACATTATCCGATGCGATCGCAGCTTGGGAAGCATTTTATCACTATTTTGAAATTAAAGATTTTGAAGCAGCAAGTCAGGTAATTTTAAAAAGTAGAATCAATCAGTGGGGGCAATATTTACCTCTCGGAAGTACTTTATATAGAATGGGTTTATTGCAATCGGTTCTTACCGCAATTACCAGCATGATCGATCGCATTGGATCGGACTACAGTCGCAGCGAATTAAATAATATATTAGGGGATATTTATTGGATTACTGGAGATATTCAAAGCGCGATCGCCGCTCAAGAAAAAACTATTAATATCGCAACTAAATGTTTAAATAGCCTCGCAAAAAAAGCTGAAAATCAAAGAGATTTATATTATTTAAAAATGCTCCAAGTCGATTCTTTATTGAGTATCGGATTTTATAAAATAGATTTATGGGAATTAGCAGCAGCAGCAAAATTATTTAAAAAAGTCGTTTTCCTTGCCGAAAATACGCCCCATTATCGTTGGGCAGAAAAAGCTAATATTTGTTTGGCTTTAGTCAATTCTTATTTAAATACTTCGGCAATAGAATTAAAAGAAATAGATAAAATTTATAATTTAATCGTTGCCAGCGATCGAGCTGAATATAAAGGACGTTTTGCTTATTTTATTCAAATTATCGGTCAAACTTACATCAATTTAGGCAACAAAGAAAAAGCTCGGCAAATGTGCGATCGGGCGATCGCTTTTGCTTCTCAAAGCAATTACACTCAAGTACAAGCTAAAACTTTAATGACATTAGCCGAAATTAACCGACAAGAAGGAAAATATAATAAAGCTAGTTCTTACCATCAAGAATCAATTCAAACTTTAGAACAAATCGGCGCACAATGCGATTTAGCTGATGCTTATTTACAATACGGAATTACTTTAAAAGAAATGGGAAAATTAGCACCTAGTAATAAATATTTTAGTAGCGCGATCGAACTTTTTACTAAAATGAAAGCACCCCAACAAATAGCAAGAGTCAAAAAAATAATCCTCAATTAAAATCAAATTTCAAGAATTAATTTTAATTAATGTATTTTCTGCAATTGATTCGCAAGCAGATCTGTGCCAGGATCGGATTATTAATCTAATTTTTTTATTTTATATATCGTACAAGGCATTTTTATGAACCTTTTTTTACTAGCCTGGAATTTACCTAATGAAAAAGTGCCTTTAGTGTTGTCGGAAATAGATCGTATGAAGGATGTTTACGAACTTCTAGATCCCAATACTATCTGGTCTTTTGGTCAGGGAACTAACGTATTTGCAGCATCAATGCATACTAATAATGCTGCTGCTGCTCCGAGAATTTATGTCAAAAGAAATGAGGATCGAGTCGTATTGTACGCAGGATCTCTAGTCGATCGCACTGGAAAATTTCAGGCTCACGACGCTGCAGCACTTGCTTCCCATTGGGACGATCTACCTAATGCTTTAGAAGGACATTTTGTCGCAGCACGGGTTACAAAAAATCCACCAAGTCTCGAAATAGTAAACGATGCGCTGGGAATGTGTCAAGTGTACTATTTGCGTCAAAATGATACTTGGTTGATTAGCAATAGTTCTCTTCTGCTCGGGCGTATTGCTCGAATGAGTGAATTAGATCCTTTAGGTGTAAGTTTTTTCTTATGCTGGGGTGCTGGTGGAAGCGATCGCACTTTAAGACGGGGTATTAAGGTCATTCCCGGTGCCCAACAGTGGAAATGGGAAAAAGGTTTGAGCCAACCAAAACGCACCACTTATTTCGATCGGCCTCAATTATCTCGCCAACCTCAAAAGACATTAGCCAAAGCCGATCTTGAAATACTTGCCAAAGCTTTATTAGACACTTGTCAGAGCCTAGCCGATAATTTTGGCACTTTGAACTGTCCGATCACCGCAGGACGAGATTCCCGTCTGATGGTAGCTTTAACGATCGCAGGTGGCATAAAAGCGCAGTACTTCACCAACGGTCTTGTTGAATCTCCCGACGTTCGCACCGGCATTAAAATTGCTAAACACTTCAATTTACCCCATAAAGTTGAAATCGAAGACGAACAATTAGATGATGAAAACCTGATAAATTGGGAGCAAGCCACCAGAAGATTGATACTGCAAAATGATGGTATGCTTTCTTTTCGTAGCATTAACCATGCTTTTAAGCAGCCGAAATCGATAGAACATTTAGAAATTACACTTTATGGTGCGGGAGGAGAAATTGCCCGCGGATTTTATAATTCACCTCAATTTGTCTTAGGTAGTCGCAGCTTAAACTACGTTCACAACTATTTGAGCGATCGGTTAATTGATAACCACCACCAACTACTCCATCGAGAAACAATAATCACCCTGCAACAGTACGTTGAAGAATTTGTGCGGCAAGTTGTTGATGAAGGTTTTGCTCTTATTGACGTGCCAGATCTTTTTCACACCTACGAACAGGTAAGACGTTGGGTAGGTATCCACATAGCCAGCAACCAATCAACACATCAAGATCGATTTTCTCCCTTCTGTACCCGTCCTTTCGTAGAAACAGCTTATTCAATACCGGCCTTGAATCGCTATTCCGAGCAAGTACATTATCAATTAATCAAGTTCCTAGTCCCAGATTTGCATAGTTTTCCTTTGCGGAAAAAATGGCCGCCCCAGCAACCAATCCTCAATCTTTTTGATTCCTTCTGGAATCGAAATCTCAAGAAAACAATACTAAAATCATACAAACAAATTCGCAGCGGTAAATCTAACTATATTAATCTCGATGCGAATCATCAACTAAAAAAATTCTATCGGTTAGAATCGAGAAGATCTCAACTTAGAGAGTTTTGCTTGGATCGACCTAATTCCCCCGTTTGGAATTACATCGATCGATCTAAATTCGAGCAAATTACATCAAGGGATACGAATTCATCAGAACGGCAAAAACACATAAAACTTTTGTGGCATATATTTACACTCTTTCAATATGCAGATACGATCGGCTAAATACGAGGGAATCGATCGCTATTTTCCTTAAAAAGAATATTAGGACTGTAGTCCCAAGCAAATTAA